>NZ_JBHWBZ010000022.1:41930-75055 GCF_042735475.1 Kitasatospora sp. NPDC059577
GCGACCTCACCGAACGCACCGCCACCGAGACCACCGAGGTCCGCACCACCGCCGACGCCTACGCCGCCGAACAGCGCGAGACCGCCGACACCTACGCCGCCGAACAGCACGAAGCCGCCGACACCTACGCCGCCGAGCAGCGCGAGGCCGCCGACGAACTGCTGCAGCGCGCCGAGGCCACCGCCGAGCAGCGCCGGGCGGACGCCGCCAAGGACGCCAAGGCCACCCGCGAGAAGGCCGCCGCCGAACTGGCGCTGGCGAACGAGCAGGCCGAGACGGTCCGCGCCGAGGCCGGCCGCGAGCTGTCCGAGGCCCGGGCCACCGCCGACGGCATCCGCGCCGAGGCCGGGGCCGAGCTGGAGCAGGCCAAGGCCGACCGCGCCGAGCTGATCGCCGCCGCGAAGGCCGAGGGCGCCGAGCTGGTCGCCGCCGCCGAGGAGGAGGCCGCCGAGGTCCGCCAGTCGGTGGCCGGCATGTACGAGGCCGCCGCCGAGCAGATCGCCACGCTCAGGACCGCCGCCGGTCAGGAGGCCGCCGAGGTCCGCGAGGCCGCCGAGCAGGACGCGGCCGAGCTGCGCGAGCTGGCCGACCGGGAGACCGCCGAGCAGCGCGCCGCCGCCGACGCGTACGCCGCCGAGGTCCACGACCTGGCCGACCGCGAGACCGCCGAGCAGCGCGAGTTGGCCGACCGCGAGACGGCCGACCTGCGGGCCAGGACCGAGGCCGAGACCACCGCGCTGCGTGAGCAGACCGAGCTGGAGCTGGCCGCCGAACGCGAGGCCGCCGAGGCCGAGCTCGCCCGGCAGCGCGCCGAGGCCCAGGTCTACGACGAGCAGCTGCGCGCGGACGCCGAGGCCGAGCTGCGTGCCGCCCAGGACACCGCCGAGCAGCTGCGCGCCGACGCCGCGGCGCAGGCCGCCCGCACGGTGGCCGAGGCCGAGGCCCGGGGCGCCCGCTCGCTCGCCGACGCCGAGGAGCTGTCCGCCGGGCTGCACGCCGAGGCCGAGGAGTACGCCCTCGCCACCCGCACCCTGGCCGACGAGTACGACAGCGCCACCCGCGCCCGCGCCGACGCCTACGACGCGGAGACCCGGGAGGCTGCCGAGCAGTTCGACCGGGGCACCCGCGAGCACGCCAAGTCCGTCCTGGAAAAGGCCTTCGCCGACGCCGAGTCGCTCGGCGAGGACGCCCAGACCACCGCGCTGGCGACCACTGCCGCCGCCGAGGAGCAGGCGGACGCGATGGTCGCCGCCGCCCGCAAGGAGGCCGACCGGCTGGTCGCGGCCGGTGAGGCGGCCGGGCAGGGCGAGGTCGAGAAGGGCCGTTCCGACGCGGACGCGCTGCTCGCCGAGGCCCGTCGCGACGCCACCGCGATCCGCGAGCGCGCCGAGGAACTGCGCGAGCGCACCGACGCCGAGGTGGAGGCGCTGCACGAGCGCGCCCGCAAGGAGAACGCGGCGGCCATGAAGTCGGCCGGCGAGCGGGTGGACGCGCTGGTGACGGCCGCGCAGGAGCAGCTGACCGAGGCCGAGGAGCAGGCGGTGGCCACCGTCGCGGAGGCCGAGGACCGCGCCGCGGCCCTGGTCGCCGCCGCCGAGGACCGCGCGGGCGAGCTCACGTCGGAGGCGTCCGCCGAGGCGAGCAAGGTGCGCCTCTCGGCGGTCCGCAAGGCCGAGGGCCTGCTCAAGGAGGCGGAGACCAAGCTCGCCACCTCCACCGACCGCGCCGAAGCGCTCATCGAGAAGGCCGAGACGAAGCTGCAGTCCGCCGAGGCCGAGGCCGAGGAGCGGCTGGACCGGGCGGCGACCGAGGCGGAGAAGCGCCTGCGGGACGCCGACGAGGCCGCGGACGAGCAGGTCGAGCTGGCGAAGGCGGAGGCCGAGCGGCTGCTCGCCGAGGCGAAGGCCGAGGCGAAGCGGGTCACCGACGAGGGCCGGCGCGAGCTGGACGAGCTGGTGCGCCGCCGCAAGGACATCAACACCGAGATCTCCAGGGTGCAGGACGTGCTGTCCGCGCTGGAGGCGTTCGAGGCACCGTCACCGGTCGCCCAGACCAACGGGGGAAGCAGCACCAAGAAGGACGGGGGCGCCAAGGCCGGTGCCGGAGTTGGCTCCCCCCGGTCGGGTGGCAATCGCTCCAAGAGCGCACCACCCGATTGAGCGGACATTGTCCGCGGGACAACGGCATTTCGCCGTCGACACTCCGGTACCGTGTCAGGATTCCCTCAACCACCTCAGCGGTTTGACGACAGGAAGCCCAGAACCCCATGAGCGACAGTCATTCCCCTCACGGCTTCGACCTGGTGCGCCGTGGGTACGAGCGCGCCCAGGTCGACGAGCGGATCACCAAGCTGGTGGCCGACCGTGACAGTGCCTTGACCCGGATCAGTGCGCTGGAGAAGCGCATCGAGGAGCTCCACCTGGAGACCCAGACCGCTCAGGCGGCGGTCGTCGAGCAGGAGCCCTCGTACGCCGGTCTCGGCGCCCGCGTCGAGAAGATCCTGCGTCTCGCCGAGGAGGAGGCCAAGGACCTGCGCGACGAGGCGCACCGCGCCGCCGAGCAGCACCGCGAGCTCGCCGAGGCCGCCGCCCAGCAGGTCCGCACCGAGGCCGAGAACTACGCCAAGGACCGCAAGGCCAAGGCCGAGGACGAGGGCCTGCGGATCGTCGACAAGGCCAAGAGCGACTCCGCCCAGCTGCGCGCCGAGGCCAACAAGGACGCCCAGAACAAGCGCGAGGAGGCGGACGCCCTCTTCGAGGAGACCCGCACCAAGGCCGCCCAGGCCGCGCTGGAGTTCGAGACCAACCTGGCCAAGCGCCGCGAGCAGTCCGAGCGCGACCTGGCCGCCCGTCAGGCCAAGGCCGAGAAGCGCCTGGCCGAGATCGAGCACCGGGCCGAGCAGCTGCGCCTGGAGGCCGAGAAGCTGCGCACCGACGCCGAGCGCCGGGCCCGCCAGACCGTCGAGACGGCCCAGCGCCAGTCCGAGGACATCGTGGCGGACGCCAACGCCAAGGCCGACCGCATCCGCAGCGAGTCCGAGCGCGAGCTGGCGGCGCTCACCAACCGCCGCGACAGCATCAACGCCCAGCTGACCAACGTGCGCGAGATGCTGGCGACGCTGACCGGCGCGGCCGTGGCCGCCGCCTCGCTGCCGAACGACGACACCATGGGCGTGCCCGCCCAGCAGTCGCGCTGACGCGACGCCGCGGCGAACGAGCGCGGAGAACACACGACAGGCCCTCACCCGCCCGGGTGAGGGCCTGTCGGTCGTCGCGCCGTCATCATCCCGGGCGGTTCTACCGGGGGTAGGCCCCGTCGGGCCGCTGGTAGCCGCTGCTGAGCTGGTTGCCGTCGTCGTCCGAGACGGTGCCGAACCAGGAGGTGCACCAGACCGACACCGAGTCGGGCCAGTACTGCACCTCGAAGGGGTGGCCGGACCCGTAGTCGCCGTACGAGGTGACGATGAAGGTCTCCCCCGGGCGCATCCAGTAGTCCTCGCCGAGCGGTTCCAGGGTGAGCTCCAGCAGTCCCTCGCCCCGGTTGGTCACGGGCATCCGGCCGGTCACCTCCAGGGCCGAGAAGTCCCAGGCGGCCGCGTCCTCGCTCATCCGGCGGTCACCCGGCGCAGCAGGGCGCGGACGGCGGCGTCGAAGGCCTCGGGTGCCTCCAGGGCGCTCAGGTGGCCCGCTCCGGGGATGACGGTCAGTTCGGCGTCGGGGCGGGCCCGGACCATCAGCTCGGCCTCCTCCGGCGCCACCAGGGGGTCCTGGGCGCCCGCGACCACCGCCACCGGCACCCGCAGCCCCGACAGGACGTCCAGGGCCTCCGGGCGGGCCGCCATGGCCCGCTGGGCCCAGGCGACGGCGGCCGGCCTGGCGGCGGAGACCATCGCCTCCACCCGGTCCACGAGGTGCTGCGAGTCCGGTCCGAGCTGATTGGCCGCGACCTGCTCGTCCAGCAGCAGCCGTACGCTGTCCCGCGCGGTGACGGCCGCCGCGATCCGCTCCCGGTTGGCCCGGACGGCGTCGGTGTCGGCGGTGGCGCGGGTGTTGGCCAGCAGCAGGCCGGACAGCCGCCCGGGGTGGCGACGGGCGAAGGCCAGCGCGACGTAGCCGCCCATGGAGATTCCGCCGACCACCGCGTGCTCGATGCCGGCCGCGTCCAGCAGCAGGGCCAGGTCGTCGGCGACCGCGTCCAGCGAGGGCTCGTCGGTGCCCAGCTCGGTGCCGCCGAAGCCCCGTTGGTCGGGGGCGAGCACCCGGGCTCCGTCCCCGGTCAGGCCGGGCAGCGTGTCCAGCTGGGCCGACCACATCGAGGCGTTCAACGGAAAGGCGTGCAGCAGCACGAGGGGGGTTCCGGTTCCGCTCTCGCGGACGGACACTGCCGAAGGGAGCAGGGTCACGCACCCACCTCGCTTCGCCCGGCAGGCCCGTTCCCCGACGCGCACCTCTCGACGATTCGCTCGCTTCGCTCGCTCATGGGGCCACCGTATTCCGGTGCGCTCGGCGGGCCCACTCAGCGGGCCGCGATATCCGCTTTGTCCTAGCCTGACAGAGAGTAAGGGAGCGCGAATGATCGAGTTGCACGACCTGACGAAACGTTACGGCAAGACGCTCGCGGTGGACCGGCTCAGCTTCACCGTCCCCCGGGGTGTGGTGACCGGCTTCCTCGGCCCGAACGGCGCGGGCAAGTCCACCACCATGCGCATGATCCTCGACCTCGACCGCCCGACCGGTGGCCGGGTCACCATCGACGGCAAGCGCTACGGGCAGCTCAGCGAGCCGCTCAAGTACATCGGCGCGCTGCTGGAGGCCAAGGCCGTCCACCCCGGCCGCACCGCCCGCGACCACCTGCTCTGGCTCGCCCAGAGCAACCGCATCCCGGAGCGCCGGGTGGACGAGGCGCTCTCCCTGGTGGGCCTCACCCCGGTCGCCCGCAAGCGCGCCCGCGGCTTCTCGCTCGGCATGGGCCAACGCCTGGGGATCGCCTCCGCGCTGCTCGGCGACCCGGAGATCGTCATGTTCGACGAGCCGGTCAACGGCCTGGACCCGGAGGGCATCCTCTGGGTCCGCAACCTGATGAAGCGCCTCGCCACCGAGGGCCGGACGGTCTTCGTCTCCTCGCACCTGATGAGCGAGATGGCCGTCACCGCCGACCACCTGGTGGTCATCGGCAAGGGCCGGCTGCTCGCCGACCTGCCGATGCCGGAGTTCATCCGGCGCAACTCCCGCTCCGCCGTACGGCTGCGCAGCCCCCAGCCCGAGCGGCTGCTCGACGTGCTGTCCGACGCCGGCCTGCGCTCCGAACCGGGCCCCGACGGCTCCTACGAGGTGGTCGACGGCGACCTCGCCCGGCTCGGCGAACTGGCCGCCGCGAACGGCGTGGTGCTGCACGAACTCAGCCCGCAGCAGGCCTCGCTGGAGGAGGCGTTCATGCAGATGACGGCCGACTCGGTGGAGTACCACGCGGGCAGTGGACCCGACCGTGACGCGGCCGGGGCACCCGGCGCCTGGGGCGCCGGCTGGAAGGCGGACGGCGCCCGGCAGGCCGCCGCGGCACGGCAGGAGGAGAACTGAGATGGCGTCCTACCCCGCGATCCTGCGCTCCGAGTGGACGAAGATCCGCAGCGTCCGCTCGACGGTCTGGACGCTCGCGCTGACCTTCGTCGTCACGGTCGGCATCGGCGCGCTGCTGTCCCTGCTCACCAACAACAACTTCACCGAGTTCCGCCGCAACGAGCAGTCCCCGTTCGACGCGACCGGGACGGCGTTCGCCGGCATCATGCTCGGCGAACTCGCCATCATCGTCTTCGGCGTGCTGGCGATCGGCAACGAGTACAGCACCGGCATGATCCGGGTCACCCTGGCCGCCGTCCCGCAGCGCGCCACCCTGCTCGGCGGCAAGGCTGCGGTGCTCGGCGGACTCGCCCTGGCGGTCTCGCTGGTGACCGCCTTCGTCACCTTCTTCGTCGGCCAGTCGCTGCTCGGCTCGCACTCCACCACGATCGGCGAACCGCACGTGCTGCGCGCGGTGTTCGGCGCCGCGCTGTACCTGACGATGCTCTGCCTGTTCTCGGCGGGCGTCACCACCATGCTGCACAACCAGACGCTCGCCCTCGGCGTGCTGGTGCCGTTCTTCTTCCTGCTCTCGCCGATCCTCTCGGCCGTGCCGAAGGTCAAGACCCTGGCGCACTACTTCCCGGACTACGCGGGCTCGCGGATGCTGCTGGTGTACGAGCAGCACGGCCAGCCGTACGGGCCGTGGGTCGGCTTCGTGATCTGCCTCGCCTGGACGGCGGCGGCGCTGCTCGGCGGCATGCTGGTGCTCAAGAAGCGCGACGCGTAGCCGGTCCGGCACCTGCCCCGCCCGGGGCGTCAGTACCGCGGAGCGCCGCGGCCCCGCAGGACGTTGGAGGCCCGGCGCTCCCGCGCTCCCCAGCACGCGCGGTGCCAGTGCCGCCGGTCGTCCACCCCGGCACCGTGCATCGGCCAGGCCACCACGTGGCCCACCCCCGGCGGGATCTCCTGGTCGCAGCCCGGGCAGCGGTAGGCCCGCCCCGCCGTCCCGGCGACCGTCTGGACCACCCAGTCGTCGCCCTGGTAGCTCTCGGTGCGGCGCAGCGACCCGCCGAGCGGGGCGGCCGGCTCGGCGCTCTCGCGGGGGGCGGCGCTCTTGATCCGGTTGCGGCGCGGCGACACGGCGGACTGCCTCTCTTCCGGGGCTCTGGGCCGTTCCAGCCTACGGCCGGTCGGCCCTCCGGATGGCCACTATCACGGGCCCGCCCGGCGCCCCGGCGTTTTTGCCGAGATCCACCCGATCATCGGGGAAATTCGGGGTTCCGCGTGCCATTGGCACATGACATCGGATACCCACAAGGGGAACAGGCGGGGCACGCAGACCCTGCGCGCACCCCAGGAGGCCCAAGGATGACCAAGACCGACGTCCGTGCCGAGACCCGTCGACCCGCCGGGGTCCGGCCGACCGCCCCCGGACCGACCCTGACCGCCGTCCCCCCGGTCACCGCCGTCGCGGGCGAGCCGCTGCCCGCGGCGCAGCGCGCCGGGGCCCTGCCCGCGGACACCGCGCCGGTGCGGGTCGGTCTGTTCCTGCTGTCCGCGCAGTTCCCCGGGCAGAGCCACGGCGAGGCGCTGGAGCGCACCGTCCGGTCCGCCGTCGAGGCCGAACGGGCGGGCCTGGACAGCGTGTGGCTGGCCGAGCACCACTTCGTCCCGTACGGGGTCTGCCCGGACGCCGCGACGCTGGCCGCGATGCTGCTCGGCCGCACCCGCCGGATCGGCGTCGGCACGGCGGTCAGCGTGCTGTCGACCCGGCACCCGGTGGCGCTCGGCGAACAGGCGGCGCTGCTGCACCTCACCTCCGGCGGGCGCTTCACGCTCGGAGTCGGCCGCGGCGGGCCGTGGATCGACCTGGACGTGTTCGGCGACGGCGTGGGCGCCTTCGAGAACGGCTTCCCGGAGCGGCTGGACCTGCTGCTGCGCTGGCTGCGCGGCTCCCGGGTGGGCGCGGACGGCCCGCAGTTCAGCTTCCCGGAGGTGGCGGTGGTGCCGCGGGCCGGCGAACCGGTGCGGCGGCCCGCGCTGAGCAACTGGCTCGGGCTCGGTGAGCAGTCCGGCCCGGTGCGCTTCCCGCGCCAGCGCCAGGACGAGGACGGCCCGGGCGAGGGCCTCGGCGAGGAACTCACCCGCACCGGGCGGCCGGTGGCCGGCCCGCCGGTGGTGGTCGCCTGCACCTCGCCGGGAGGGGTGAAGCTGGCCGCCGAACGCGGCCTGCCGATGCTGCTCGGCATGCACTCCGGGGACGACGACAAGCTGCGGATGCTGGAGCTGTACCGCACCGCGTGGCTGGCCGCGGGGCGCAGCGAGGAGCAGCTGCGCCGGGTCACCCGTCGGCACGTCGCGGCCGGGGTGGCCCAGGTCGACGACCGCGCCGCGGCGGCCCGCTCCACCCTGCTCGCCGCGATGCCCGGCTGGTTCGAGTACGGGCTCGGCGCCCACCGCACCGTGGACGGCCGCGAGCGCAAGATGCGCGACCCGCGCGAGTACACCGAACTCCTCTGCGACCTGCACGCGGTGGGCACCCCGCGGCAGTGCGCCGACCGGCTGCTGGCCACCGCCGAGCGGACCGGCATCCGCCGGTTCGCCCTGCTCGCCGAGGGCAGCGGCGACCACGAGGCGACCCTGCACAACATCGCCCGGCTCGGCTCCGAGGTCCTGCCCCAGCTGGGCTGAACCGCGAGCCCCGGGCCCGGGCCGCCGCCCCTCCCCCCGCACCGGGGGACGGGGGCGGCCGGCGTCGCGGCGGCGGGTGCCGCCGCTCAGCAGTCCCGCAGTTCCTCGGACTGGTTGAGCAGCTGCTCCCGGACCGACGTGAAGCGCGTCAACCGCGCCTCGTTGGCCTCCGACGGCAGGAACACCGCCACCCGGTGACAGTTCTGGAAGGCCAGCCGCACGCCGAAGTGGCGCTGCAGGGCGCCCCGGATGGCATCGCTGGCCAGGGCGCGCAGCAGCTGGCCACGGGCCTGCTCGCTGGGCGGCGGTACCTGGTTGTCGGCGAAGTCGGTGCCGTCGACCTTCGCCTGGGCGACCAGCGAGCTGATCAGGTCCCAGGCGTACGGCAGGGAGACGCGGACGCAGTCGACGAATTCCCGCTCGTCGACCTCGCCCCGCTCGGCCTTCTCCAGCAGGGCCGGTGAGACGTCGAGCGACATGGATTCTCCTCTCGCGGTCCACCCGCGCGGCGCCCGGGTGGTCATGCGTAGTCCAAGCTCAGGTGAGGGTGGGCGACATCGCGTGTGATGTCCGGAACACCGTGGGACGGGGGTTGCCGGCACCTTCGCGATCAGCGGCGGCGGGCACGGGACGTGACGTCCCGAACACCGACCGCGCTCAGAACAGGGTGGCAGTCAACGGCGGAACAGGCCGGTCATTCCTGGGGATTGCTTGGGAAATACGCCGTGGTGCACCAGATTGGCCGGATCCTGTCGGATCGTTCATCTGAAGTCTCCATCCCCGTTGACAGCGATCCCGCAAGCGTGCCGTCACACAACGTAGCGACCAGATGGGATGGGCGCCAGACCGCGACGAGCGGGAACGGGACCGCCGGACCTCAATGTTCGCGGGGTTCGCGCTTTCTTCACCCCGCCGTCGCGGAATCGCATCAACTGGCCCCGGTGGGCTAGCGTGGTCGACCGTGCGTCTCGTAATTGCCCGCTGCTCAGTCGACTATGCCGGTCGGCTCTCCGCCCATCTGCCCTCCGCCACCAGGCTCATCCTGGTCAAGGCCGACGGCAGCGTCAGCATCCACGCCGACGACCGCGCCTACAAGCCGCTCAACTGGATGTCCCCACCGTGCGTCCTCAAGGAGGCCGACGGGGTCTGGACGGTGGAGAACAAGGCCGGCGAGAAGCTCATCATCACGCTGGAGGAGGTGCTGCACGACTCGTCCCACGAGCTCGGGGTCGACCCGGGCCTGATCAAGGACGGCGTCGAGGCACACCTCCAGGAGCTGCTCGCGGACCGGATGGAGGTGCTCGGTGCCGGCTGGTCGCTGATCCGCCGCGAGTACCCGACCGCGATCGGTCCGGTCGACATCCTCTGCCGCGACGCCGACGGCGCCACGGTGGCCGTCGAGATCAAGCGCCGCGGCGAGATCGACGGTGTCGAACAGCTCACCCGCTACCTCGAACTCCTCAACCGGGACCCGCTGTTGGCCCCGGTCAAGGGCGTCTTCGCCGCGCAGGAGATCAAGCCGCAGGCCCGCGTGCTGGCCACCGACCGCGGCATCGGCTGCGTGGTGCTGGACTACGACGAGCTGCGCGGCATCGACGACGACAAGCTCAAGCTGTTCTGACCGGTCAGCCCGGCGGTGACGCCGACGGGCTGGGCCCGCCGGTGGCGGTGGGCGTCGCGGTCCCCGAGGTGGTCGGGCTCGGCGTGGTCGGGCCGGTGGTCGGCTTGGGCGACGTCGGCTGCGGCCCCGGCTGGTGCGTCGGTGACGGCGGCCCCGGCTGCGGCGGCGGCGACTGCCCCGGCACGGTCGGCTGCGGCTGCTGCGGGGTCTGGGACCCGGTCGCGCCCGGTGAGGAGCTCGGCTTCTTCGACGGCGAGGCGCTCGCCGAGTGCGACGCGCTGCCGCTCGTCGTCGGCTCCGGGCTGCCGCTCGGTCCCGCCGGGCTGCCCGGCGTCGGGCCGGCCGGGCCCGGCGAGGTGCTGCCGGACGGCTGCGGGAACGGCGCGTCCTGGCTGCCGCCCTCGTCCAGCCGACCGCTGTGCGGGTCCTTCGGCTTGTACTCGTCCGGCCCGGTGAGGCTCATCGCCACCGCCGTGCCGAGCACCCCCATGGTCAGCACGACCGTGGAGACCACCAGGACGCGCCGCCGACGGCTGGACTTCAGCCGGGCCGGCACCCGGGCCGCGATCTTGCGGATGACCGGCGCCCGGCTGGGCGCCGCGGCCGGGGCGGCGGGCAGCTGCCGGCCCTCGGCGCGCAGCAGGTCGAGCATCCGGCGCGCCGAGGCGACCCCGCGCTGCTCGCCCGCGGACACCCGCAGGGTGAGCGCGGTCTCCAGCTCGGCGACGGCCCGGGACGGCTGCTGGACGCAGAAGGCGTGCACGCCCGACTCGTGGTGGAACCAGGCCTGGTCGCTCGCCGAGCCGGACCGGCGGGCCGCCTCCAGGCCGAGCTGCAGCACCCGTTCCCAGGCTCCCCAGCGCAGCGCCAGCGCCAGTGCGGGCGCCGCGGCCCGGGCGAGCCGGACCACCGCCTCGTGGCGTCCGGCGGTGCGGTCGGCGAGCAGGACGCCGATCACCACCTCGGCCTCGGCGGCGATCTGCTCCAGCGTCACCGAACTGTGCCCCACCCACCAGGCGAAGTGCTGGGCGGCGCCGTCCGCACAGCCGCGGGCCGGCCAGTGCGGGACGAGCAGGTCGAGCGCGCCGGCGGTCAGCCGGTGGTGCCCGCCGATGGACACCACCAGTCCGGCGTCGGCGAGTTCGGCGAGGGCGGCCTCGCCGAGGCCGACGTCGATCAGCGCGGGCAGGTGCGGTGCGGCAGGGCACTCCCCGCCGAGGGCGACGGCGAGCCGCAGCACGGCCTGTGCGGGCTCGCTCAGGCCCTCGGCGAGCCTGACGGCGGGTGAGGCGGTCTCGGCGACCGAGGGGAGCGGGACGGTGCCGCGCAGCGCGTTCTCGCGGACCGCCGGGTCGGGGTCGCGGACCGGCCCGTCGACCGCGCCGAAGACGTCCATCCGGTCGTCCTCGGCGGCGACCAGCGCGTCCACCGCGACGTCCCGCTGGCGCAGCAGCGCGGCGGCCTGGACGAAGCGCAACGGCAGGCCTTCGGACTCGAACCAGAGGTCCACCGCCCAGGCCTTCTCGGCGACGTCCAGCGGCCGCCCGGCCAGCCGGGCGGTGAGGGCGAGGCAGGCGGCGCGGGAGAGCCCGGCGACGAGGTGGTCCTGCATCCGGGAGCCGGGCGACAGCGGCGGGCTGTCCGGGGCGACGGAGACCAGGAAGGCGCAGCCGGGGGCGGCGGCGAGCAGTTGCTCCAGTTCGGCGCCGGAGTGCTCGGCGGCATCGATCACCACGACCGCGCCGACCTCGCCGAGGTGGGCGGCCAGTTGGCCGGGGTCGGGGCGGTAGCCGGGGGCGTGGTGGGTGGCCGCGAAGAGGTCCTGGAGCAGGTCGGCGGCGGTGCGGCGGTGGCCGCAGAGCTGGACGACACCGCCGGGGGCGAGGTCGGCGGCGGCCTCGGCGACGGCCGACAGCAGTGCGCTGCGACCGGAGCCGGCCTGGCCGACCAGGCGTATCGAGCGGCCCTCGGCGAGCAGGCCGAGCAGTTCGGCGATGTCCGCCTCGCGGTCCAGCAGCGGCATATCGGCGGGTCCGGCGCCGAGCGCGAGCGGGCCGACCGCGCGGCCGACGCCGCCGACCGGGCCGCGGGCGGGTTCGCTGCGCTCGATCCGACGCGGGCGGGGCCGCCACTCGTCGGGGCAGGGCCGGGCTTCGGAGCCGTCCGGGGCGCCGACGCCCACCAGCAGGCCGCCGGAGACCAGTTCGCCGCCGCGGGTGCGGGCGGCCTCCTGCCGGAACTCCCCGGATGGCTGTGCCACGTTCTGCTCCGCATCGTGCTCGGCCGCCGGCGTCCCGCGCCGACCGGCTGACGTCCCGGTCGCGGCCGCGGGCGGTCCTGGGGCTGCCCCGGCGGCCGTCTTCTGACGGGCAGACTCTTGCACATCCGGGGCCGCCCGTGCAGGGCGGTCCGGGGCCGGGAGCCGTTCCGGGGCGCTGACCAGGCGTTACAGGGCGATGCCGTACGGCTCGGCGATGCCGCCGTCGACGGCGAGGATGCGGTGCAGCTTGGTGGCCACCAGCAGTCGCTGCAGCTGGGCCGGGACGGAGCGCAGCACGAGCCGGCGGCCGATCCGGCCCGCCCGCCGGTGGGTTCCCATGATCACACCGAGGCCGGTGGCGTCCCAGAACTCCAGTCGGGCGAGGTCGAGCACGAGGTCGCCGAGGCCGCCGTCCACGGCCTGGTGCAGCTGGGCGCGCGCGTCGGCGGCGGTGCGCACGTCGAGGCGGCCTTCGATGGCCAGCGCCGTGTGGTCGCCGGTGATGCGCATGCTCTCCTCCTTCGCCTGGACGGCCGGGTGCGGGGTGGGTCCGCCCCGGCCGTACCGGGTGCGGGAGCGGGGTGCGTGTCCGGGCGGGCCGCGGCCCCACGCCCGGACCCGGTCGGAATGCCGGGTTCCCTCATCTGACGGCGAACCTGCTCCGCAGGTTGCTGGTTCCGGCCGGATCTGAAGCAACTTCACTCGTCCGAGGGAATATACGCAGGAAGTCTCCACACCTACGCTCGATTACCGCCCAAATCACCCGTCTGCGGCACCCGGCGTGAGGAAACTCACCCGGCCCGGCGGGCCGTGCGATGCGTCGATCGCACGGCCTGCCGGGCCGTTCGACCCGGTCGGGTCACTTGCCTTCGTACGGGTAGAAGCCGCGGCCGCTCTTGCGGCCGAGGTCACCGGCGGTGACCATGCGGGCCATGATCTCCGGGGCGGCGAACTTCTCGTCCTGGGTCTCGGTGTAGATGTTGCGGGCGGCGTGCAGCAGGATGTCCACGCCGGTCAGGTCGGCGGTCTGCAGCGGACCCATGGCGTGGCCGAAGCCCAGGCGGCAGGCGGTGTCGATGTCCTCGGCGGTGGCGACGCCCGACTCGTACAGCTTGGCGGCCTCGATGACCAGCGCGGTGATCAGGCGGGTGGTGATGAAGCCGGCCACGTCGCGGTTGACCACCACGACCTCCTTGCCGACGCCCTCGGCGTAGGCACGGGCGGCGGCCATCGCCTCGTCGCTGGTCTTGTAGCCGCGGACCAGCTCGACCAGCTTCATCATCGGGACGGGCGAGAAGAAGTGGACGCCGACGACCGACTCCGGCCGCTGGGTGACGGCGGCGATCCGGGTGATCGGGATGGCGGAGGTGTTGGAGGCCAGGACGGCGCCGTCCTTGGCGAGCTTGTCCAGCTCGCGGAACACGCCCTCCTTGACGTCCAGGTTCTCGAACACGGCCTCGACCACGATGTCGGCCTCGGCGACGGCGCCCAGGTCGGTGGTGGTGGTGATCCGGCCCAGCGCGGCCTCGGCGTCCTCGGCGCTCAGCTTGCCCTTGGCGACGAACTTGTCGTACGAGGCGCGGATGCCCGCGAGGCCGCGCTGCAGCGCTTCCTCGGTGACGTCCCGCAGCACCACCGGGTGGCCGGCCTGCGCGGACACCTGGGCGATGCCGGCGCCCATCAGGCCGGCACCGATCACGGCGATCTGCTTGCTGGACGCATTGCTCATGGCTGGGTCTCCCGATGCCGTCGCCGCCCCGCGGGCGGGCCCTGAAGGCGACTCAGGGCAGGGGTGACCGCCGTTGAGCCGCACCGCTCGATTCTCCTGCCGCGCTCGCGCCCGGCAGCCGCTTTCGCGGAGCGCGCGGTTCCATGGGTCCACTCGCTCCGCACGCTCTGCCGGACTCTAGTGCCCAAGTGCCTCACGCAATAGCAATCGAGAGTGTGATCTGCAACCGACCTGGTCAGCCGCCCAAGTAGCCGGTCAGACGGTCAGGCCGAGGTCCTGGGCCAGGATCGCCGCCTGCACCCGGCTGCGCAGCCGCAGCTTCGCCAGGATCCGGCTGACGTGCGTCTTCGTGGTCGCCTCCGCCATCGTCAGCCGGGCCGCGATCTCCCCGTTGGACAGCCCCGCCCCGATGCAGGCCAGCACCTCCCGCTCACGGACGGTCAACCCGGCCACCGCCTCCCGGGCCTCCGGCCCGACCTGCCGCCCCGGGCGGGCGAAGGTCCCGATCAGGCGCCTGGTCACCGAGGGCGCCAGCATGCCGTCCCCGCGCGCCACCGTCCGGATGCCCTCGACCAGGGTGTCCGCCTCCAGGTCCTTGAGCAGGAACCCGGCCGCGCCGGCCCGCATCGCGCCGTAGACGTACTCGTCCAGGTCGAAGGTGGTCAGCACCAGCACCTGGGCGGCCCCGGCCGCGACCACCTCGCGGGTCGCCGAGACGCCGTCCAGCCGGGGCATCTGCACGTCCATCAGCACCACGTCCGGCCGCAGCTCCAGCGCCAGCCGGACCGCCTCCTCGCCGTCGGCGGCCTGCCCGACCACCTCGAACTCGGGCTCGGCCCGCAGGATCATCACCAGCGCCGCCCGTACCGCCGCCTGGTCCTCCGCCACCAGCACCCGGATCGTCATGCCCGCCCCTCGCTTCCCTGCGCCCGCGGCAACACCGCGCGCACGCTCCAGTACCCGTCCTTCGGCCCGGCCTCGAAGCTGCCGCCGAGCAGCCCGGCCCGCTCCCCCATGCCCACCAGGCCCGCCCGGGCGCCGGGCAGGCCGCGGCCCGGCCCGCCGCGGTACGGGCTGTCGACGGTGATCCGCAGCTCCTGCGGCCCGAACTCCAGTCGCAGCCGGACCAGTCCGGGCCCGGCGTGCTTGAGCGCGTTGGTCAGCGACTCCTGGACGATCCGGTACGCGGCCAGCCCGACCGGCACCGGGACGTCCCCGCGCTCGCCGTGCTCGGCGAGTTCGAAGTCCAGCCCGACGTCCTGGCCGGCCGCCCGGGCCTTCGCCAGCAGGGCGTCCACCGCCGCCAGGTCGGGCGCCGCGTACGACTCGTCGACCTCTCCGCCGCCGCTGTCCCGGAGCAGTCCGATCATGCGACGCATTTCGGCCAATCCCTGGACGCTGTTCTCCCGGATCACCGCCAGCACCTCCACCAGCGGATCGTCCGCGGGCAGGCTCCGGCGCTTGGCGACGGACTGCGCGCCGGTGGCGTGGATCGCGATCGCCGACAGGTGGTTGGCCACCACGTCGTGCAACTCCCGTGCCATCCGCGCCCGTTCCGCGCCGACCGCCTCGCGCCGGTCCATCTCCGAGAGCAGCGCGGTCTGTTCCGCCCGCAGCCGCTCGGTCTCCGCCTCCTGCCGGTGCTTGCGCACCACGTCGCCGGTCCACACCGGCCCCAGGAAGACCAGCGAACTGACCACCGCGATCAGCAGCCCGGCCGCGGTCCCGCCGGCGTACCAGGCCAGGCTGGAGAGCGCCAGGACGGTCGAACCGCCGGTCAGGTGCAGCACCCGCGACATCCGGGCACTGCCGTAGATCACCGCCGCGTACAGCAGGTCGGTGTACATGATCAGGGTCGCCAGCAGGCTGCCGGTGAACAGGCTGGCCGCGAAGGCCACCCCGCCGAGCGACACCGCGAGCACCGGCCTGGTGCGCCGGCACAGCTCCAGCCCGGCCATCACCAGCATCGGCAGCACCACCGCCCACAGCGGCACGCGGTCGGCGTTCTCGTACGCGCGGAAGACGATGAGCACGGTGCCGCCGAGCAGCCCGCAGAGGGCGATCAGCTGGTCGAGCCGGCGCGGGGAGAGGGACGGAACGAGCACACCCCCATCTCACCATCCCCGGCGGCCCGCCCGGCTCCGGTCCGCGGAGGAGACCGCTACATCGAAAGGTGCAGACCCGGACGGCACCGCGCGACGACGACACCGGCGCACCCGCGCACGAGGCTGGACGCACCGCCGAACGTCCTGGAGCAGAACGTGATCGTCACCCTCATCGCCGCGGCCGAGATCTCCTGGTGGATCGTGCTCGGCCTGGCCCTCTCCGCCCGCTACCTGCTGCGGTGGCGCCGCACCGGCACCGTGCTGCTGTTCGGCCTTCCGGCGGTCGACCTCGCCCTGTACGCGCTGGCCGTGCTCGACCTGCGCGGCGGCGCCGAGGCGAGCTGGACCCACGCGCTCGCCGCGAGCTACACCGGGTTCTCGGTCGGCTACGGCCCCTCGCTGGTCCGCTGGGCCGACGCGCACTTCCTGCACCGCTTCGCCGGCGGCCCCAAGCCGCTGCCCTCGCCGAAGTACGGCCCGGAGCGGACCGCGCACGAGTGGCGGATCGCCGGCCGCACCGTGGTCTCCGCCGCGATCACGCTCACCCTGATCACCCTGCTCGTGCCGCTCTCCGCGGGCTCCGCGCACTACGGCACGTTTCTGCAGTGGTACCTCAAGCTGGGCATCGCCGCCGTGGTCAACCTGATCGTGGCCGGCTGCTACTCGCTGTGGCCCAAGGAGCCGCCGGCCGGTGTCCCGGTCGAGAACGGCCGGGTCGTCGAGCACGGCGGCGAGCAGACCGACGACCAGGGCGGCGACCAGGGCAGCGACCAGGGCTGCGACCAGGGCGGCCGGAAGGCCACCGGGACGGTCACGGGGAAGGCCGGACCCGCCGGGTCCTAGCGGTTCTCGCCGGGCACCCAGAGCACGTCGCCGCGCTCCTTGTTGGCCACCCGGGCGAGGATGAACAGCAGGTCGGAGAGCCGGTTGAGGTACTTCGCGGTCAGCGGGTTGACGGTGTCCCCGTGCTCCGCGATAGCCGCCCAGGTCGAGCGCTCGGCCCGCCGCACCACCGTGCAGGCCAGATGCAGGTGGGCCGCGCCGGCCGTACCGCCGGGCAGGATGAAGCTGCGCAGCTTCTCGACCTGCTCCAGGTAGTGGTCGCAGTCCCCCTCCAGCCGGTCGACGTAGGACTGCAGCACCCGCAGCGGCGGGTACTTCGGGTCCTCGACCACCGGGGTGGACAGATCGGCACCGACGTCGAACAGGTCGTTCTGGACCCGCACCAGCACCGCCGCCACGTCATCGGCCAGCTGCCCGACCGCGAGGGCCACCCCGATCGCCGCGTTCGCCTCGTTGGTATCGGCGTAGGCGATCAGCCGC
This sequence comes from Kitasatospora sp. NPDC059577, assembly GCF_042735475.1. Taxonomy (NCBI): domain Bacteria; kingdom Bacillati; phylum Actinomycetota; class Actinomycetes; order Kitasatosporales; family Streptomycetaceae; genus Kitasatospora; species Kitasatospora sp. NPDC059577. The sequence goes on from NZ_JBHWBZ010000022.1 coordinate 59,218, forward strand.
GGATCGGTCTTGGTGGTCCGGCTCATGTCGCCGAGCGCGGTGGTGCCGTCGTCGCCGGTACGGGTGTAGATGCGCGTCAGATTGACCATGCGGCCACCCTAGCCGGGCCGGTTAGGCGGCGTTAACCCCACGCGGAGGTCACCTTCCCGCCGCTACGCGACGTCGACCTCCCCCAGCCTCCGGCCGGGAGGTACCCCCACCCCGAGGGACTCGCCGCTACGCGACGTTGACCTCCCCCAGCCTCCGGCCGGGCGGTACCCCCACCCCGAGGGACTCGCCGCTACGCGACGTTGACCTCCCCCAGCCTCCGGCCGGGCGGTACCCCCACCCCAGCCTCCGGCCGGGAGGTACCCCCACCCCGAGGGCCTCGCCGCTACGCGACGTTGACCCTCTGCCCGGGCGGGGCGGCTTCCAGCCAGGCCAGGAAGCCGGTCAGCGCGTCCTCGCTCATCGCCAGCTCCAGCGGCGCCCCGTTGTGCAGGCAGCGCAGCACCACCGAGCCGGAGAGCAGGGCCAGCTCCTCCTGCCCCTCGGGGTAGCGCCGGCCGAGCACCTCGATCTCCCGGCGCGGCAGCACCTTGCGCGGACGGGGGGCGTACGAGAAGACCCGGAACCACTCGATCGAGTCGCCGCTGTACCGGCCGATACCAAAAACCCACCCCTTGCCGTCGGTCGGGGGGACCGGGGCTGAGGTGGGTTTGCCGTTCTCGTCGAGGTCGGGCTGCGTCGAGGCGTCCGCCGGCATTTTGAGCCGGTAACTGCAGTCGAACGTGCCGCCGACCCGCTGGATCAGGCGGCGGCGGACGGCGAAGGCCACCAGGCCGATCACACCCAATGCCACGACCGCCGCACACACCACAAGCGCGAGGACCATGCTCACCTACCTCCTCGCTACCCGCGTTCCCCGTAGCGGTCGTATCAAGCGACCGCGCTGACCTACCAACTACGACGACAGTCCCGGGGTCACGCTCGCGCGTCCCCGGGACCGTCGGTCGACCCCGCTAAGCCGGGGTCCGGCACACTCAGGCGTGGGCCTTGAGGCCGCGCGCCGCGAACAGACGGATCTCGGCGCGCCGCTCGGCGTGCGCGTCCAGGTCCGACTTGGCCTGCTCCAGTGCGCGCTCGGCGCGCGCGACGTCGATCTCGTCCGCCAGCTCGGCGATCTCCGCGAGCAGAGACAGCTTGTTGTCGGCGAAGGAGATGAAGCCGCCGTGCACCGCGGCGATGACGGTTCCGCCGTCCACCGTGCGGATGGTGACCGGGCCGGTCTCCAGCACGCTCAGCACCGGGGTGTGGCCCGGCATGATGCCGGTGTCACCGGAGGCCGTACGGGCGACGACGATGGTGGCCGCACCGGACCACACCTTGCGGTCGGCTGCGACCAGCTCGACGTGCAGCTCAGCCAACGTGGGCTCCTAGGCTCATGCAACCCCCGATTACTCGGGAGTTTCGGTAAGAATAACGGCCCCGTGCCTCCGGCATGAAACCGGCGGCGCGGATTTGACCGGAATCACAGCCGATGCGACGCGAGGGGTGGGTCCCAGGGTTGGGGCCCACCCCTCACGGTCACTCAGCTGCTACCGGCCGCGATTACTTCTTCGCCAGCTCGGCGGCGTTCTTCTCGAGGTCCTCGATGCCACCGCACATGAAGAAGGCCTGCTCCGGGACGGAGTCGTACTTGCCGTCCGCGATCGAGTTGAAGGCCTCGATGGTCTCGGACAGCGGCACGGTCGAGCCCTCGACACCGGTGAACTGCTTCGCCACGTAGGTGTTCTGCGAGAGGAAGCGCTCGATGCGACGGGCACGGTGCACCGTGATCTTGTCCTCTTCGGACAGCTCGTCCATACCGAGGATGGCGATGATGTCCTGGAGGTCCTTGTACTTCTGCAGGATCCCCTTGATACGGACGGCCGTCTCGTAGTGGGTCGCCGTGATGTACCGCGGGTCGAGGATGCGGGACGTGGAGTCCAGCGGGTCGACGGCCGGGTAGATGCCCTTCTCCGAGATCGGGCGCGACAGAACGGTCGTCGCGTCCAGGTGGGCGAAGGTGGTGGCCGGCGCCGGGTCGGTCAGGTCGTCCGCGGGGACGTAGATCGCCTGCATCGAGGTGATCGAGTGACCGCGGGTCGAGGTGATGCGCTCCTGCAGGAGGCCCATCTCGTCGGCCAGGTTCGGCTGGTAGCCCACCGCGGAGGGCATGCGGCCGAGCAGGGTCGACACCTCGGAACCGGCCTGGGTGAACCGGAAGATGTTGTCGATGAAGAGGAGCACGTCCTGCTTCTCGACGTCACGGAAGTACTCCGCCATGGTCAGCGCGGAGAGCGCGACGCGCAGACGGGTGCCCGGCGGCTCGTCCATCTGGCCGAAGACCAGCGCGGTCTTGTCCAGGACGCCCGAGTCGACCATCTCGTCGATGAGGTCGTTGCCCTCACGGGTGCGCTCGCCGACACCGGCGAACACCGACACACCACCGAAGTTCTCGGCGACGCGGTAGATCATCTCCTGGATCAGAACGGTCTTGCCGACACCGGCACCACCGAACAGACCGATCTTGCCACCCGTGACGTACGGGGTGAGCAGGTCGATGACCTTGATGCCGGTCTCGAACATCTCGGTCTTGGACTCGAGGTCCTTGAACTCGGGGGCCTTGCGGTGGATCGGCCAGCGGACCTCGACCTGCTTGTCGAACTCCGCCTTGTCGACGTTCAGCACGTCACCGAGGGCGTTGAACACCTTGCCCTTGGTGATCTGGCCGACCGGCACCGAGATCGCGGAACCGGTGTCGGTGACCTGCGAACCGCGGACCAGGCCGTCGGTCGGCTGCATCGAGATGCCGCGGACCAGGCCGTCGCCGAGGTGCTGGGCGACCTCGAGGGTGAGGGTCTTCTTGCCCGTGCCGTCGGGGTTGTCCACCTCGACGTGCAGGGCGTTGAACATGTCCGGAATCGCGTCGACGGGGAACTCCACGTCGACGACCGGGCCGATGACCCGCGCGACGCGGCCCGTCGCCGTGGTCGGCTCAACAGTGGTGGTCATACTCATTCGCTCCCGCGGCTAGCGTCGGCGAGGGCGTTGGCGCCGCCGACGATCTCGCTGATTTCCTGGGTGATCTCGGCCTGACGGGCCGAGTTGGCAAGCCGCGTGAGCGACTTGATGAGCTCGCCGGCGTTGTCCGTCGCGCTCTTCATCGCGCGGCGGCGGGCGGCGTGCTCGGAAGCAGCCGACTGCAGCAGCGCGTTGTAGATCCGGCTCTCGACGTACCGCGGCAGCAGCGCGTCGAGCACGCCCTCCGCCGACGGTTCGAAGTCGTACAGCGGGAAGATCTCCGACTTGGCCGGCGTCTGGTCGCTGAGCTGGACCTCGTCCAGCTTCAGCGGCAGCAGCCGCGCCGCGACCGCGTCCTGCGTCAGCATGGACACGAACTCGGTCGAGACCACGTGGAGTTCGTCCACGCCGCCGGTCTCGGCCGTGAAGGCCTCGATCAGCTCGGCCGCCACCGTCTTCGCGTCGCCGTAGGTCGGCTTGTCCGAGAAGCCCGTCCACGAGTTCCCCACGGCCAGGTTGCGGAAGGTGTAGTACGACAGACCCTTCCGACCGACGATGTAGGTCACGACGTCCTTGCCCTCGCCGCGCAGGCGCTCGGAGAGCGTCAGCGAGGCCTTGATGGCGTTGGACGAGTAACCGCCGGCCAGGCCGCGGTCCGCCGTGATCAGCAGGACGGCCGCGCGCTTGGCGTTCGGGTTCTCGGTGGTGAGCGGGTGCTTGGCGTTGGACCGGGTGGCCACCGCCGTCACCGCCCGGGTGAGCTCATCGGCGTACGGAGCGGAGGCCGCCACCGCGCGCTGCGCCTTGCCGATGCGCGCCGCGGAGATCATCTCCATCGCCTTGGTGATCTTCTTCGTCGCGGTGACAGAGCGGATCCGGCGCTTGTAGACCCGAAGCTGTGCTCCCATGGGTCGTTACGTCCTTTCCCTCGCTACCGGACTCAGGCCTGCTCGGAGAGCAGCTTGCCGTCGGCGGTCTGGTAACCCTGCTTGAAGGCCTCGATCGCGCCGGTGAGGGCGTCGACGGTGCCGTCGGCCAGCAGACCGGTCTCGACGATGCCGGCGAGCAGGTCCTTGTGCTGCAGGCGGACGTGGTCCAGGAACTCGCGCTCGAAGCGGCGGATCTCGGCGACCGGGACGTCGTCCAGCTTGCCGGTGGTGCCGGCCCAGATGGAGACGACCTGCTCCTCGACCGGGAACGGCTGGTACTGGCCCTGCTTCAGCAGCTCGACCATGCGCGCACCGCGCTCCAGCTGGGCCTTGGAGGCCGCGTCCAGGTCGGAGCCGAAGCCGGCGAAGGCCTCCAGCTCGCGGTACTGGGCGAGGTCCAGACGCAGACGGCCGGCGACCGAGCGCATGGCCTTGATCTGGGCGGAGCCACCGACGCGGGAGACCGAGATGCCGACGTTCACGGCCGGGCGGATGCCGGCGTTGAACAGGTCGGACTCCAGGAAGCACTGGCCGTCGGTGATCGAGATGACGTTGGTCGGGATGTACGCCGAGACGTCGTTGGCCTTGGTCTCGATGATCGGCAGACCGGTCATCGAGCCGCCGCCGAGGGCGTCGTTCAGCTTGGCGCAGCGCTCCAGCAGGCGGGAGTGCAGGTAGAAGACGTCACCCGGGTAGGCCTCGCGGCCCGGCGGGCGGCGCAGCAGCAGGGAGACGGAGCGGTAGGCCTCGGCCTGCTTCGACAGGTCGTCGAAGATGATCAGGACGTGCTTGCCGTCGTACATCCACTCCTGGCCGATGGCCGAACCGGTGTACGGGGCGAGGTACTTGAAGCCGGCCGGGTCGGAGGCGGGAGCAGCCACGATGGTGGTGTACTCCAGCGCGCCGGCCTCCTCCAGGGCGCCGCGGACGGACGCGATGGTGGAGCCCTTCTGGCCCACGGCGACGTAGATGCAGCGGACCTGCTTCTCCGGGTCGCCCGAGCGCCAGTTGTCGCGCTGGTTGATGATCGTGTCGACGGCCACCGCGGTCTTGCCGGTCTGGCGGTCGCCGATGATCAGCTGGCGCTGGCCGCGGCCGATCGGGGTCATCGCGTCGATGGCCTTGATGCCGGTCTGCAGCGGCTGCTTGACCGACTTGCGGGCCATGACGCCGGGGGCCTGCAGCTCCAGGGCGCGGCGACCGCTGGCGGCGATGTCGCCGAGGCCGTCGATCGGGTTGCCCAGCGGGTCCACGACGCGGCCGAGGTAGCCGTCGCCGACCGGAACCGAGAGGACCTCGCCGGTGCGGCGCACGGTCTGGCCCTCTTCGATGCCGCCGAACTCACCGAGGACGACGACACCGATCTCGCGGGTGTCGAGGTTCAGCGCGAGGCCGAGCGTGCCGTCCTCGAACTTCAGCAGCTCGTTCGCCATGACCGAGGGCAGGCCCTCGACATGCGCGATGCCGTCCGCCGCGTCAGTGACCGTGCCGACCTCTTCCACAGAAGCGGCGTCCGGCTGGTACGACTGGACAAAGTCGGCCAGCGCGTCCCGGATTTCCTCCGGACGGATCGTAAGCTCCGCCATCAGGCTTCCCTGCTCTCCTAGTTTGCGATCCTCGGCCCGCCATTGAGGGCCGCAAGTATTCGACTCTCGGCCGGGTCTTCCGAACCGGCCGTACGATGTGCCGGCTCCTTGGGGAGCCGGTTTCCCGACCGAGGGTCGGATGTGCTGCGTCGGTGCTCAGCCTTCGAGCGACTGGCGAGCGCCCTCAAGGCGGCTCGACACGGTGCCGTTGATGATCTCGTCGCCGATCTGCACCCGGACGCCGCCGACGACCTCGGGGTCGACGTCGATGTTCAGGTGGACCTGGCGGCCGTACATCCGGCCCAGAGCACCGGACAGGCGCTCCTTCTGGGTGTCCGACAGCGGCACCGCGGTGGTGACCAGGGCCACCACGCGGCCACGGCGAGCGGCGGCGAGCTTCGAGTAGGACTCGAGGCCCTGCTCCAGGCTACGGCCACGCGGCGCGTTGACGAGGGCGGTGACCAGCCGGACGGTGCCGGCGTTGGCGCGGCCGCCGAGCAGCTTCTTGATCAGCTCGGCCTTCGCGACGGCACCGGCCTTCGGCTCGGTCAGCGCGGCGCGCAGCTCGTGCGAGCCGCTCACCACCCGACCGAAGCGGAAGAGCTCGTCCTCGACGTCGTCCAGGGCGCCGGTCCGGTCCGCGGCGATGATCTCGGCGTACGCGGCGAGCTGCTCGGTCGCGTCCACCAGGTCGCGCGAGCCCGACCAGCGGGAGCGGACCAGTCCGGAGACCAGGTCCACGGCCTCGCCGGAGACCTGGCCGGTCAGCAGCGAGCTGACCAGCTGGGCCTTGTCCTGGCCCGACCGGGACGGGTCGGTCAGGACGCGGCGCAGCGACACCTCACGGTCCAGCACGGCCGTGACGGCGGTGAGCTCCTCGGCGAGCTTGGCCGCGTCCACCGAGGTGGAGTCGGTCAGGCTCTCCAGGTTCTGCCGGCCGGCGGCGAGGGCCTCACGGCTGGCGCCGATCACTTGGCCGCACCCTGAGCAACGGCGGCCTTGGCCTCCAGCTCATCCAGGAAGCGGTCGATCACACCGCTCTGCCGGGCGTGGTCCTCCAGGGACTCACCCACGATGCGGGACGCCAGCTGGGTGGCCAGCGAGCCCACGTCCTGGCGCAGGGCGGCAGTCGCCTGCTTCTTGTCAGCCTCGATCTGGGCGTGACCGGCGGCGACGATGGCCTCGCGCTGACGCTGGCCCTCCTCGCGCATCTCCGCCAGCTGGGCAGCGCCCTGCTCGCGAGCCTGCTCGACGATGCGGGCGGCCTCGTGGCGCGCCTCGGAAAGCTCGGCACGGTACTGCTCAAGCACGGCCTGGGCCTCGGCCTGAGTGGCCTCGGCACGCTCCATGCCGCCCTCGATGGCGTCCCGGCGCTCCGACAGCACCTTCTCGATGCTGGGAAGGAGCTTCTTGCCGAGCAGACCGAAGACGATGAAGAAGCAGAGCAGGCCGATGATGATCTCGGGCCAGTTGGGGAGGAGAGGGTTCATCTTCTCCTCGGCCGCGAGCTGAGCCACGATGCTCATATCTGGACCTTCCTCGAAAGGGTCTGCGGCAGGATTACTTGTTGCCGAAGACGAACGGCATGACGATGCCGATGAGGGCGAGCGCCTCGGTCAGCGCGAAGCCGATGAACATGTTGGAACGGATGAGGCCGGCAGCCTCGGGCTGACGGGCCATCGCCTGGACACCGTTGCCGAAGATCAGACCGACGCCGATGCCGGGGCCGATGGCGGCGAGGCCGTAGCCGATGGAGGCGACGGAACCGTAGACAGTGCCCTCAGCGAGGATGCTCATTGACGTTGTCCTTTGCAGGGTGGTGAACCGGTGGTGATTGGCCACCGGGCGATCCGGGAGGTTGGTTCAGGAGGGGCCGGGGCCCCCTGGCTCAGTGCGACTCTTCGAGGGCACCGGCGATGTAGCTGCTGGCCAGCATCACGAAGATGTAGGCCTGCAGGAACTGGACCAGCAGCTCGAAGGCGGTCAGCGCGACGGCGACGACGAACGAGGCCGAGCCGTACAGCGCGCCCAGGGTCGGGCTGAGCAGGTACCAGGAGGCGATGGAGAACATCACGATCAGCAGGTGGCCGGCGAACATGTTCGCGAAGGCTCGGACCGCGAGCGTGAAGGGGCGCACGAAGATGTTCGAGAAGAACTCGATCGGCACCAGGATGAACATGACCCAGCCGGGGATGCCCGAGGGCCAGCAGAGGTTCTTGAAACCGCCGACGAAGCCGTGCTTCTTGAAGGTCAGCGTCATGTAGGTGACCCACACGACCGCCGCGAGGCCGGCCGGGAACGCGATCGCCGCCGTCACCGGGAACTGCGCGAACGGAATGACCGACATGATGTTCATCAACCAGATGAAGAAGAACATCGAGACCAGCATCGGGACGTACTTCTCGCCCTTCTTGCCGATCGTCTCGAGCACGATGGAGCGCTTGACGAAGTCGTAGCCGATCTCACCGACCAGCTGCAGCTTGCCGGGGACCAGGCGCGGCTTGGCGAAGGCGGCCCAGAAGAAGACGATCACCAGCACCGCGACGACCATCGACAGCAGCATCGGCTTGTTGAAGTAGAAGCTGCCGATGGTGAAGATCGGCTTGAAGTCGAATTCGTTCAGACCCGGGGCCGGGAAGCCGCAGCCAGCGTCCCCGAAGTGGCAACTGCCTGAGGCGAGGGACGTGAGTTCAGCACTCACCACGGACTCCTTCGTCGTGACGCATGGATACGGCAACCTCGGTGTGTCGGCGTGGCCTGCGGCCACGGAGCGGCACTGGAACTTGATGGGTTTCTCGCCGACCCCGCACGGCTGCGCGCTGCGCTGCTGCGGGATCATCGAAGACTGCGCGGGTCCGGGGGGCGATCGGTCCGCTGTCCGGACAGACCAGGCCTCTTCCCGTACTCCGTTGTTGCGACGGACGATAGCAGGCCGTCAGTGCGGCATAAACACCGCCCCCCTCGTTGGGGGGACAGTCGGGCCTCGTCACTGTTGACGTCCGGAGTCGGAGGGCTTGTCGCCCTTCTTTTCCGAGGCGTCGGGGTCGACGTAGAAGGTCTTGGCCTTGAGCGCACCGCGCACCTGGAAGCCCGTCCAGATCAGCGCGCAACCCAGCAGCGTGAAGGCGAACGCCTGCCGGTTGAACAGGTCGGTGTCCTTGAAGACCGCCAGGACGATGCCGACCAGCAGGATCTGCGTGGTGTACACCAGGAGCGCCGCGGCCATCATGATGTGCGGGTTCGACCTGGTCAGCCGGTCGAGCGCGACCTGGCCCGAGCTGAAGAACGCCATCACGAGCAGAGCGCCGAAGAGGGCGCCGAGCAGCCCCTTCCCACCGGCGACGGCGAACGAGATCGCCATGGCGATGATCCCGGCGACCGCAGTGGGAATCGCGGCGCCTCGGAGGATCCGGGCGTCGGTGGACGGCATGTCGGCAGCTCCGGCGGCATGTCGAGTGGCGGGGGGACGGGCACAGACGGTGGTGAGTGACACCGACCGAGGCATCGCCGTCGGGCCGCCCGCTGGAACGGCGGGCCCGTCGAGGGAGACCGACAGGGACGGAAGTCATCCACCTGTCAGGTCTTTCGGCGTGTTCTCGGTACTCGTGAACGGTATCACAAACTATTTGATGAGAGCTTTACCATGAATGTGTGGCACCTGTCACACCAACGGCGCAGCGAATCCACCGTATGGATGAGGCCAGTTGACGGATCGTCAACTCCCCTGTCAGCGACGGCCGCCGGCGGTGGGGCCGTGGTCGGCGCGCTCGGAGGAGTCCCGACTCGCTTCACCCAGAAGTTGCTTGTCCTTCGCCGACAGTTCGGCCATCGGACCGGTAGGACGGCGGCGGTACCGCGGCGGGACGAAGGACTGCACCGCCCGCGGGGCGCGCGGCCGGAACCGCGGGGTGAGCAGCACCACCAGGCCGAGCAGGCAGAGCCCGGCGAGCGTCAGGACCACGGCGCGGCCGGTGTTGGTGACCGAGAAGGCCACCGAGCCGAAGGCGATCAGCGCGGCCCAGAAGTACATGATCAGCACGGCCCGGCTGTGCGAGTGGCCGACCTGCAGCAAGCGGTGGTGCAGGTGGCGCTTGTCCGCGGCGAACGGCGACTGGCCGGCCCAGGTGCGGCGCACCACGGCGAGCAGCAGGTCGGCCAGCGGCAGCGCGATGACCGTCAGCGGCAGCAGCAGCGGGATGTAGATCGGCACCAGGGCGTGCACCGTGGCGGTCTGCGAACCGGTCTCGTTGTTGATCAGGTCCGGGTCGACCCGGCCGGTGATGGAGATCGCGGCGACGGCCAGCATCAGGCCCAGCATCATCGAGCCGGAGTCGCCCATGAAGATCCGCGCGGGGTGCATGTTGTGCGCCAGGAAGCCCAGGCACATGCCGATCAGCAGCACGCTGAACAGCACGGCGGGGGCCGCGTCGGTGATCGCGTAGCCGTACCAGAGCCGGTAGCTGTACAGGAAGAACGCGATCGCGGCGATGCAGACCATGCCGCCGGCCAGACCGTCCAGGCCGTCGATGAAGTTCACCGCGTTGACCATGACGACGACCAGGGTGACCGAGATGACCATGCCCTGGGTCGGGCTCACCGCGACCGCGCCGACGCCGGGCACCGGGAGGGTGATCACCGTGACGCCCTGCCAGACCATCACACCGGCGGCGATCATCTGGCCGCCGAGCTTCACCAGGGCGTCCACGCCCCACTTGTCGTCGAGGACGCCGAGCAGCCACATGATCCCGGCGCCGGACAGCAGCGCGCGGATGTCGGTGCTCTGGTTGAACACCTTGCTCAGGTTGTCGAGTTGCGAGGCGACCAGGATGCCCGCGCAGAGCCCGCCGAACATCGCGATGCCGCCGAGCCGCGGCGTGGGCTCGCGATGCACGTCGCGGGCGCGCACCGGCGGCATGGCTCCGGCCGCGATGGCGAACTTCCGGACCGGGCCGGTGAGCAGGTAGGTGACGGCGGCGGTGCAGAACAGCACCAGCAGATACTCACGCACCACTGGCCTCCTGCATCACTGTCGAACGGGGAGATACCGAAGGTACTCCCCTGTCTTCCCGGGGTTCGAGGTGCGTCGCCACGGCACACACCTTATTGAGTCGGACGCCGGGTACGTGCATCGCGGTTCGCTCTCCCGGGTAGGAGATCCCGATGCCCGGGGACCGATCGCGGTCAGCCCCGATCGGCGAAGGCCAGCGCGAGTTCCCGCACGCGCGCCGCGACGGGCGCCACTGCGCCCCCGGCGAGCACCCGTGCGATCAACGCGGCGATCTCCGACAGCTCCCCCTCGCCCATCCCCTGGCTGGTCACGGTGCCCGTCCCGAGCCGGATCCCGGAGGCCTCGGTCGGCGGCGCAGGGTCGAACGGCAGTGCGCACTTGCCGAGCAGCAGTCCGGCGGCCGCGCAGCGCCGCTCGGCCTCCGCTCCGGTCACGCCGAGCGGACTCACGTCGGCCGTCACCAGGTGGGTGTCGGTACCGCCCGTCAGAGGGCGCACGCCGGCCTCTGCGAGCCCCGCGGCGAGCATCCGCGCCCCGGACACCGTCCGCTCCGCGTACGCCCGGTAGGCGGGCGTCGAGGCCTCCGCGAGGGCCACCGCCTTGCCGGCCACCTCGTTCATCGCCGCGCCGCCCTGGCTGAACGGGAACACCGCGCGGTCGATCCGCTCGGCCAGCTCCGCCGTGCACAGCAGCAGCCCGCCGCGCGGGCCGCGCAGCAGCTTGTGGGTCGCCGCGACGGTGACGTCCGCGTACGGCACCGGGGACGGCGCCACCCCGGCCGCGACCAGACCCGTGGTCTGCGCGGCGGAGGCGATCAGGTAGGCGTCCACCTCGTCGGCGATCTCCCGGAACGCCGCCCAGTCCGGGTGCCGGGGGTGGGAGATCGAGCCCGCCACGATCGCCTTGGGGCGGTGCTGCCGGGCCAGGTCGCGCACCTGGTCGAGGTCGATCAGGCCGTCGTCCTCGCGCACGCCGTAGCCGGTGAAGGCGAACCAGCGGCCGGAGAAGTTGGCGCGCGAGCCGCAGCTGAGGTGGCCACCGTGCTCCAGCGACATCGCCAGCACCCCGTCACCGGGCCGCAGCAGCGCCGCGTACGCCGCCAGCATCGCCGAAGTCGCCGACCGGGGCTGGACGTTGGCGTGCGGGGCGGCGAACAGCTCGCGGGCCCGGTCGATCGCCAGCAGCTCGGCGGCGTCCGCCAGCGCACAGCCCGTGTGGTGCCGGCGGCCCGGGTAGCCCTCGGCGTACTTGTCGATCAGCGGGCCGGTGAGCGCCGCCAGGACGGCCGCGGTGGTGAGGTTCTCCCCCGCCAGCAGCTGGATCGTCTCGGCCCGCCGCTCGGCCTCCGCGGCCAGCAGGTCCGCCAGCTGCGGATCCGCCCGGTACAGGGCCTCGGACGCCCGTGGACGCCCCTTCGTCTCGATCGGGCCGGTCGCGGCATCGGTGACGGTCATCGTGGGACTCCCGGGCGCTGCGGGTGGGGGCACCTCCGGCCGGACACCGAGGAGGTGGATCCAGCGTAGGACCGCCACCGCCGCCCGGCCCGCCGGGACGGGGCCGTTCGGCCGTCAGCGGCGCGCCGACACGCCCGTGAGCGCGGTGACCACCGGGTCGACCGCGTGGAATATCTCCTCGCCGCAGTTGCGGAACATGCCGATCGGTGCGCCGTACGGGTCGTCCACCTCGTCCGACTCCGGGGTGGCGGCCAGCAGCCAGCCGCGCAGCGCGGCGGCCGCCCGGACCAGCGCCCGGGCCCGCTCGGTGACGTCGGCACCGCGCCGGGGGTCGGGCAACGTGCCCGGGTCTATCGTCCGCACCAGGCGGGTGAACTCCTTCAGCGTGAAGGTGCGCAGCCCCGCCTCGTGGCCCATCGAGATCACCTGGGCGCGGTGGTCCAGGGTCGCGGTCAGCACCAGGTCGGCCTCGACCACGTGCTCGTCCAGCAGCTCGCGGCCGGTGAAACCACCGCTGTCGGCCCCGTACTCGTCGAGCACGGTCGCGGCGTGGTCCTCCATCGGCGCGCCCTCGTGGCCCCAGGTGCCGGCGCTCTCCACCAGGATCCGCCCGGCCACCCGGGGGCTCAGCCGGGTGTCCAGCTCACGCCGGGTGAGCCGCTCGGCGATCGGCGAGCGGCAGATGTTCCCCGTGCAGACGAACAGGATCCGGAAGTGGTCCAGCGGCCTGGGGCCCACGCTCAGGTACGGCGCTATGCCGGGCCCGGAGTGGAGCGAGGCGGTGGGCGTCAACTGCCGGCCTCCAGGTCGGGGACGACCTCCCTCAGCTGCTCGACGCTGATCGCGCCGGCCCGCAGCAGGACCGGGACCTTGCCGGTGACGTCGACGATGGACGAGGCGGCGGAGTGGTCGGCCGACCCGCCGTCCAGGTAGACCGAGATCGCGTCGCCGAGCTGCGACTGCGCCTCGTCGCAGGTCAGCGGCGACGAGCCGCCGATCCGGTTGGCGCTGGAGACGGCCATCGGGCCGGTGGCGTTCAGCAGCTCGATGGCGACCGGGTGCAGCGGCATCCGGACCGCGACGGTGCCGCGGGTCTCGCCGAGGTCCCAGCGCAGCGAGGGCTGGTGCCGGGCGACCAGGGTCAGCCCGCCGGGCCAGAAGGCGTCGACCAGCTCCCAGGCCTGCTCGGAGAAGTCCGTGACCAGACCGTGCAGCGTGGTCGGCGAGCCGACCAGCACCGGCGACGGCGTGCCGCGGCCGCGGCCCCGGGCGGTCATCAGCTCGCCGACGGCCTCCGGGGAGAAGGCGTCCGCGCCGACCCCGTACAGGGTGTCGGTGGGCAGCACGACGAGTTCGCCGCGGCGGACGGCCGAGGCGGCCTCACGCAGGCCGGTGGCACGGTCCCCGGCATCGGCACAGTCGTAGCGGCGGCTCATCGGTGCGGTCCCCTTCCGGAGTGGCTCATGGCGGTCACCACGGCCGTCACAGCGCGGCCGTGCGGGCGGCGGAGCCGCGCTCGGTGGTCACGACCCCACCCTTCGGGCGGTCGTACTGCGCTGGACTGTTCACGACCCCACCCTTCGGGCGGTCGTACTGCGCTGAACTGTTCACGACCCCACCCTTCGGGCGGTCGTGAAGCGCGGCCGGTTGTTCAGGTCGCGGTGGTCGGCGGTGTCCGTCCAGCCGCGTTCCTCGTTGAAGATCCACGGCACCTGGCCGCCCTGCTGGTCGGCGTGCTCGATCACCACCGCGCCGCCCGGGCGCAGCAGCCGTGCGGCCACCCGCTCGATGCCGCGGATGGTGTCCAGGCCGTCCTCGCCGGAGAACAGCGACATCTGCGGGTCGTGGTCGCGGGCCTCCGGTGCGACGTACTCCCACTCGGTGAGCGGGATGTACGGCGGGTTGGAGATCACCAGGTCGAAGCGGCCGTCCCAGGAGCGGTCGGTCTCGAAGGCCTTGGTGGCGTCGCCGGCGTGCAGGGTGACGCGGGCGCGGTCCGGGCTGGCCTCGATGTTGCGCCGGGTGTACTCCAGCGCTCCCTCGTCCAGTTCGAAGGCGTGCACGGTCGAGCGCGGCAGCTCCTGGGCCAGGGCGAGCGCGATCGCGCCGGAGCCGGAGCACAGGTCCACCACCAGCGGCTCGGCCACGTCCATGTCGCGCACCGCGTCTATGGCCCACTCGACGACCGTCTCGGTCTCCGGCCGGGGCACGAACACCCCGGGGCCGACCGCCAGTTCGAGGTAGCGGAAGAACGCCCGACCGGTGATGTGCTGCAGCGGTTCGCGCGCCTCGCGACGGGAGACGGCCTCCCAGTAGCGGGCGTCGAAGTCGGCGTCCTTCACCGTGTGCAGCTGGCTGCGCTTGACGTTGTGGACGTGGGCGGCGAGCTCCTCCGCGTCGAAGCGCGGCGACGGAACGCCGGCCGCGGCCAGCCGCTGGGTGGCCTGGGCCACCTCGGCGAGCAGCAGGTTCATCCGTACGACCTCTTGTTTCTGCGCTCCGGCTCTCGGACTGCGCGTGGGCCGGGGCGCGCCGGTCTCAGTTCTCTTGGGCCGCGGCGAGCTTGGCCGCCGCGTCCTTGTCGACGCAGGACTGGATCACCGCGGTCAGCTCGCCGTCCAGGACCTGGTCCAGGTTGTACGACTTGAACCCCGTGCGGTGGTCCGAGATGCGGTTCTCGGGGTAGTTGTACGTCCGGATCCGCTCGGAGCGGTCCACCGTGCGGACCTGGCTGCGACGCGCGTCCGAGGCCTCGCGCTCGGCCTCCTCCTGCGCGGCGGCCAGCAGCCGCGAACGCAGGATGCGCATCGCCTGCTCCTTGTTCTGCAGCTGGCTCTTCTCGTTCTGGCAGGACGCCACGATACCGGTCGGCAGGTGGGTGATCCGGACCGCGGAGTCGGTGGTGTTGACCGACTGGCCGCCGGGGCCGGAGGAGCGGTAGACGTCGATCCGCAGGTCGTTGGCGACGATCTCGACCTCGACCTCCTCCGCCTCGGGGGTGACCAGCACGCCCGCCGCGGAGGTGTGGATGCGGCCCTGGGACTCGGTGGCCGGGACGCGCTGCACGCGGTGCACGCCGCCCTCGTACTTCAACCGCGCCCACACGCCCTGGCCGGGCTCGGTGTTGCCCTTGGTCTTCACGGCCACCGAGACGTCCTTGTAGCCGCCGAGGTCGGACTCGTTGGAGTCGATGATCTCGGTCTTCCAGCCGACCCGCTCCGCGTAGCGCAGGTACATCCGGAGCAGGTCACCGGCGAACAGCGCGGATTCCTCGCCGCCCTCGCCCGCCTTGATCTCCAGGATGACGTCCTTGTCGTCGCTCGGGTCGCGCGGCACCAGCAGCAGCCGCAGCTCCTCGGTGAGCTCGTCGCGGCGCGCCTCGGAGTCCTTCACCTCGGCGATGAACTCCGGCTCCTCGGCGGCGAGTTCGCGCGCGGCCTCGATGTCCTCGCCGGCCTGCCGCCACTGCCGGTAGACCCGGGTGATCGGGGTCAGCTCGGCGTACCGCTTGGCGAGCTTGCGGGCGTTCGCCTGGTCGGCGTGGACGGACGGGTCGGCCAGCCTCGTTTCGAGGTCGGCGTGCTCGACGAGGAGCTCTTCGACTGCCTCGAACATGGGGGGGCCTTCTTCCCGGGGGCTCGGAACGTGTTGGGGGGTTGCGGAACGGGGTGGGACTGGTGACGCGCGGGGGGACGCGAACGGGGCCCGCCCCCCCCCCCCCCCCCCACCACCTAGGGGGGCCCCGGGCCCCCCCCCCCGCGGGGGCCAGGCCCTCGCGCGGGGGGGGTTGAGGCCACCCGCGCACCACCGCGGCCC
>NZ_JBHWBZ010000022.1:75065-118363 GCF_042735475.1 Kitasatospora sp. NPDC059577
CGCCCCCCGCCGGGGGCGCGCGCGCCCCCCGGGGGGGGCGGGGCGCCCGCGGGGCCCCCCCCCCCGGGCGCCGCCCCCCAGCGCCCCCGACAACGAGTACGGGGGCACCGGGAACCGGCGCCGAGGGAGCGCTAGGCCTTCGCGCTGTGCTGCTTGCCGAAGCGGGCCTCGAAGCGGGCCACGCGGCCACCGGTGTCGAGGATCTTCTGCTTGCCGGTGTAGAACGGGTGGCACTGCGAGCAGACCTCGGCGCGGATCTCGCCACTGGTCTCGGTCGAGCGGGTGGTGAACTCGGCACCGCAGGTGCAGGTCACACGGGTGACCACGTACTCGGGGTGAACGTTGGGCTTCAAGGGGTTCTCCTAGGTTTCGGGAGGGCACCGGGTCGGCGGCTGGGGCGCCGCACGTGAACCGGGACCGACGGACCAGTCTGCCAGGACCGGCCGCATCTTCCCAAACCGGGTCGCGTTCCGGGATATTCCGGGCCCGCTCAGTGCGCCGCGGTGGCCTTGGCGGTCGCCCTCCCCGCGGGCCGTGCGGGGGCCGACGGAGCGGCTGCGGGGGCCGCCTGGGCGGGGTTCTCCGGCTGCGCGGTGACGACCGCCTGCGGGAACTCCTGGTCGGCCTTGAGGGCCGCCCAGACCTGGTCGGCCTGCGGCTGCTGCTCGACCACCCGGTTCGGGTCGGCCGGGGCGGTCACCACCGGCAGGGTGACCATGGCCAGCCGGTCCGGCCCGATCCCCTTGAGTTCCTGGACGAGTCCCACCAGGGAGTTCACCGAGCCGAGCGCGGAGTCGGTGGTGATGCTCTTGGTCACGGTGTCGCCGAGCGACCACAGCTTGACCGGGTCGGTGAACAGTCCGGCGCCGCCGGCCTGCTGGAGCAGCGACTTCACCATCTGCTTCTGCAGCTCGATCCGGCCGAGGTCGCTGCCGTCACCGACGCCGTGCCGGGTGCGGACGAAGGCCAGCGCCTGCCGGCCGTCCAGGTGGTGCTGCCCGGGCGGCAGGTCGAGCCCGCTGTCCTTGTCGTGGATGGCCACCGTGGTGGTCACGGTGGCCCCGCCTATCGCGTCCACGACCCGGGCGAAGCCGGCGAAGTCGATCTGGAGGTAGTGGTCCATCCGCAGCCCGGTGAGCTGCTCGGTGGTCTTGACCGCGCAGGCCGCGCCGCCGCTCTCGAACGCGCTGTTGTACATCGCGCGCTTGGCGCCCGCGACGGTCCTGCCGTTCGCGTCGACGCAGTCGGGCCGGGCGACCAGGGTGTCGCGGGGTATCGAGACGATCTGCGCGCGCGAGTGGTCCTGGTTGACGTGCAGCACCATCGCGGTGTCCGAGCGGGCGGTGTCGCCGGTGTCCCCGCCGGCCAGGTCGCCGTTCTCGCCGTTGCGCGAGTCGGAGCCCAGGACGAGGACGTTGAACGAGCCGTCGGTGGCGGCCGGCGGCCGGGCGTCGCCGAGGCGGCCGTCGATGTCGACGCTCTTGATGTTGTCGTTGAGCTTCACGTACGCGTAGACGGCCGCGCCGGCGCCGAGGACGACGAGTGCGACGAACGCGCAGGCGGCCGTCCGCAGCACGGTGCGACGGCGACTCGGGACACTCTTGTGCTCGGCCATGTGCTCCAGAATAAATCGGACAACATGATCCAAAGGCCTCGAATTGTCCCGACCCTGGAACAACCCGGGCACGAACACACGGAACCCCGGACCGCTCGCGCGATCCGGGGTTCCGTGCTTCGACAGCCGTGCGGCTACGGTCAGTCGCCGGAGCCGGGGGTGGTCTTGGCGATCTGCATCAGGAACTCGGCGTTGCTCTTGGTCTGCTTCATCTTGTCCAGGAGCAGCTCGATCGCCTGCTGCGAGTCGAGCGCGTGCAGCACCCGGCGCAGCTTCCAGACGATGGCCAACTCCTCGCTGCCGAGCAGGATCTCCTCCTTGCGGGTGCTGGAGGCGTCCACGTCGACGGCCGGGAAGATGCGCTTGTCGGAGAGCTTGCGGTCGAGCTTGAGCTCCATGTTGCCGGTGCCCTTGAACTCCTCGAAGATCACCTCGTCCATGCGCGAGCCGGTCTCGACCAGCGCGGTGGCCAGGATGGTCAGCGAGCCGCCGTTCTCGATGTTGCGCGCGGCGCCGAAGAACTTCTTCGGCGGGTAGAGCGCGGTCGAGTCGACACCACCGGACAGGATGCGGCCGGAGGCCGGCGCCGCCAGGTTGTAGGCGCGGCCCAGGCGGGTGATCGAGTCCAGCAGGATGACCACGTCGTGGCCCAGCTCCACCAGGCGCTTGGCGCGCTCGATGGCCAGCTCGGCGACGGTGGTGTGGTCCTCGGCCGGGCGGTCGAAGGTCGAGGAGATGACCTCGCCCTTCACCGACCGCTGCATGTCGGTGACCTCTTCCGGACGCTCGTCGACCAGGACGACCATCAGGTGGCACTCGGGGTTGTTGTGGGTGATCGCGTTGGCGACCGCCTGCAGCACCATCGTCTTGCCGGTCTTCGGCGGCGCGACGATCAGACCGCGCTGGCCCTTGCCGATCGGCGACACGAGGTCGATGATCCGGGTGGTCAGCACGCCCGGGTCGGTCTCCAGGCGCAGCCGCTCCTGCGGGTAGA
The DNA here is from genome assembly GCF_042735475.1 of Kitasatospora sp. NPDC059577. Classification (NCBI taxonomy): domain Bacteria; kingdom Bacillati; phylum Actinomycetota; class Actinomycetes; order Kitasatosporales; family Streptomycetaceae; genus Kitasatospora; species Kitasatospora sp. NPDC059577. The sequence goes on from NZ_JBHWBZ010000022.1 coordinate 77,675, forward strand.
GCGGGGTGAGCTTGTTGAACTCGGGACGGCCGCGGCCGCTCTCCGGGTCCATGCCGTTGACGGAGTCCAGGCGCACCATGGCGTTGAACTTCTCGCGGCGCTCGCCGTCGCGCGGCTGGCGCACCGCACCGGTGATGGCGTCACCCTTGCGCAGGCCGTTCTTGCGGACCTGGGCGAGCGAGACGTAGACGTCGTTCTGGCCCGGCAGGTAGCCGGAGGTCCGCACGAACGCGTAGTTGTCGAGGATGTCCAGGATGCCCGCGACCGGGATCAGGACGTCGTCCTCGCCGATCGGCGTCTCGACGGGGCCGGCCTCGAAACCGTCGCGGCCACGACGGCCCCGGCGGTCACGGTAGCGGCCGCGACGGCCGCGGCGGCCCTCGCCGAACTCGTCGTCGTCGTAACCGCCCTGCTGGACCGGCGGCTGCTGGGTCTGCTGGCCCTGGCGGCCCTGCTGGTCGCCCTGGCCGGTGCCCTGCTGCTGACCCTGCTGGCCCGGGCGGTCGGCGCGCTCGCGGCGGTTGCGGCGGTCGCGGCGCGACTCGCGGGAGTCGCCGTCCTGCGCCTCGCCGCCCTCCTGGCGGTCGGTGCGCTCGGTGCGCTCGGTGCGCTCGCCGGTGTCACGGCGCTCGCGGCGCTCACGGCGGTCGCGACGGCTCTCGCGGCCGTCCTCGCGGCCCTCGAAGCCACGGGTCTCGGCCGGGCGGGCCTCGGCCTGCTTCGGCTCGGCGACCGCGACGGTGGCGTCGGCGGCGGCCTCGGCGGCCGGAGCGGCAGCCGGGGCCGTGGGGGCGCCGGCGGCCGAGGTCGCGCGGCGGCGGGTGCGCTCGGTGCGGGCCGGCGCGGCGGTCTCGGAGGCGGCCTGGACCGGGATCTCGATCTGGGCCTGCGGCTCGGCGGCGGCCTGGGCCTCGGCCTCCGCCTTGGCGGCGGCGGCCTTGGTGCGGCGGGCCGGCTTCTCGGCCGGGGCCTCGGCGTCCGCCTTGGCGGCGGCACGCTTGGCGGCCGGGGCGCCACCGGCGGCGAGCAGTGGGTCCCCGCCGCTCTTCTCCTTGATGGTCTCGATCAGCTGGCTCTTGCGCATGCGGCCGGTACCGGTGATGCCAAGGTCCGCGGCGAGCTTCTGCAGCTCGGCCAGGACCATGCCGTCCAGGCCCGCGGCGGCGCTGCGGCGGCGGCGGGCCGGGGCAGCGGGGGCTGCGTCCGGCGCGTCGGCGTCCGGGCGCGCGCCCATCAGATCGGTGGAGTCGCTCACTAAGGGTCCTTCCCTGGAGCGGACGTCGGCCTGTCTGGCTCGGCGACCGGTTGTGCTGTCCTGACCGACGCTCGACTGCGTCGGTCCGAGGCGGTGGTCCCTCGAATGGCGGGAGCCCGTCGAGGGAGAGCTGCGAGGTGCGGTGCTTGAAGCACGGTGGTGCTGAGTGGCGCGTGGGCCGGTCGTGTGTCGACCTCCCCTGAGGGCGTAACCCCCACGCTCCCTGCGAATCCCGGGCCCCCGTCGCGTGACGGTGGCCCGTGCTCCGCCCGTCCTGGCCTCAAGGTGGGAGGCCGCGGGTGGGAGTCAGGTGCCGTCACGGCTTCGGGATGCGGCCGCGTGTCGCGCAGGCAGGCTGCGTACGCGCTGCGGTGGGCTCCCGGAGAATCGTCGCCCCGTGCATCGCCGGGACTCCACGGCAGTGGAGTGCTGGGATCGGGACGCGGCGCACCGAGCCCCGGAGGGCACCTGGTGCAGCAATGAGGTTAACACTACCGACCCCCTCAGACATTCCCCAGCCTTGCGCTTGCCAATCGTGTCCGGCACGCCGGGCCCGTCATGGCTGCTCAGACGTCCAGCGGGAGCACGACGGCCCCGGCGCGGTCGACGTCCAGCCGGTGCGCGGCGAACGCCGGGTCGCCGCCGTGGCCGTGGTGCCCGGCGAAGGAGAGCACCTTGTCGGCACCCGCCTCGTCGGTGAGCGCCAGGACGGTCGGGCCGGCCCCGGAGATGACCGCGGGGACGCCCTCCGCGCGCAGCGCGCCGACCAGCGCGGCGCTGTCCGGCATGGCGGAGGCGCGGTAGTCCTGGTGCAGGCGGTCCTCGGTGGCGGCGAAGAGCAGTTCGGGGCGCCGGGTCAGCGCCTCGACCAGCAGCGCGGAGCGGCCCGCGTTGACCGCGGCGTCGGCCAGCGGCACGGTCCTCGGCAGCAGGCCGCGGGCGGTCTCGGTGAGCACCTCGCCGGCCGGGACGAACACCACCGGGACGACCTGGTCGGAGGGCTCCAGGGCGACCGCCTTGGCGGACTCCTCGTCGGTCCAGGCGATGGTGAAGTTGCCGCGCAGGCAGGCCGCGACGTTGTCCGGGTGGCCCTCCAGCTCGGAGGCGAGGGCCAGCAGCGCGTCGTCGTCCAGCGCGGACGGACCGCCGATGGTGACCGCGCGGGCGGCCACGATGCCGGCGCAGATGGCGGCGGAGGAGGAACCGAGGCCCCGGCCGTGCGGTATCCGGTTGGCGCAGACGAGTTCGAGGCCGCGCGGCTGGCCGCCGAGCCGGTCGAAGGCGGCCCGCATCGAGCGGACCAGCAGGTGGCGCTCGTCGCGCGGCAGCGTCTCGGCGCCCTCGCCCGCGATGTCGACGGAGAGACCGGAGTCGGCGACCCGGACGACCACGTCGTCGTAGAGACCCAGCGCGAGTCCGAAGGCGTCGAAGCCCGGACCGAGGTTGGCGCTGGTCGCGGGAACCCGGACCCGGACGGCGGCGGCACGGAACGCAGGACCGGCCATGCGGTGGACTCTCCTGGGGAAATCGGGCGGCGCGGAGCGCGTCGTCGTTGCGAGGGTGGGGGGAAAGGGACGCGGGCCCTTTCGGGGCGGGCGGCCACAGTCGTCGGCGCGGCCCGGACGGCGCCGGGCCCGGGGCATGTGCCACACGGCCGAACCCAGAGTATCGAAGAGAGGTTCCCGAGCGGTACACCCCGTGGGCCTTCGATCTGGTGTGTTGCCGGTTCTGGCCGGAATGCGCACCCCTCCCCGTCAAAGAGCGGGCCGAAATCGGATCGGAATGCCCGGCGGAATTGACACAGAAGTGTCAGTGGAGAACGTCGACGGGCCTACCCCCGAAAGGGTCGGCCCGTCGAAGTGCCGGGCCCCGTTACCGGTCGAGCAGGCCGAGTTGCCGGGCCGCGGCCTCCGGGTCGACCGGGACGACCTGCGGCTGCGGCGCGCCGGCCACCGCCCAGTCCGGGTCCTTGAGGCCGTTGCCGGTCACGGTGCAGACGATCCGCTGGCCCGGGTCGACCAGACCGGCCTCCGCCTTGGCCAGCAGGCCGGCCACCGAGGCGGCCGAGGCGGGCTCCACGAAGACGCCCTCCTGCGAGGCCAACAGCCGGTAGGCGGACAGGATCTGACGGTCCGTCACCTTGTCGATGAGGCCGCCGGACTCGTCCCGCGCGGCGAGCGCGAAGTCCCAGGAGGCCGGGTTGCCGATCCGGATCGCGGTGGCGATGGTCTGCGGCTTGAGCACCGGCGCACCGTCCACGATCGGGGCCGAGCCCGCGGCCTGGAAGCCCCACATCCGCGGGGTGCGCGAGGAGAGCCCGTCCGCGGCGTACTCGCGGTAGCCCTTCCAGTACGCGGTGATGTTGCCCGCGTTGCCGACCGGCAGGACGTGGACGTCGGGGGCGTCGCCGAGCATGTCGACGATCTCGAAGGCCGCGGTCTTCTGACCCTCGATGCGCACCGGGTTCACCGAGTTGACCAGGGCCACCGGATACTTCTCGGACAGTTCGCGCGCCAGGGTAAGGCAGTCGTCGAAGTTCCCGTCGACCTGCAGGATCCGGGCGCCGTGCACCAGCGCCTGGCCCATCTTGCCGAGGGCGATCTTGCCCTGCGGGACGAGCACCGCGGACACCATCCCGGCCCGCACCGCGTACGCGGCGGCGGAGGCCGAGGTGTTGCCGGTGGACGCGCAGATGACCGCCTGCGCGCCCTCCTCCTTGGCCTTGGAGATGGCCATCGTCATCCCGCGGTCCTTGAAGGAACCGGTCGGGTTGGCGCCCTCGACCTTGAGGTAGACCTCGCAGCCGGTGCGCTCGGAGAGCACCTGCGCGGGGACCAGGGGCGTGCCGCCCTCCAGCAGGGTGACCACCGGGGTGGCCGCGGTGACCGGCAGGCGGTCCCGGTACTCCTCGATCAGGCCGCGCCACTGGTGGGTGTGCGCGCCTCGGACGACGTTCTCGGCAACGGCGTTCATGGCTGTTCCTTATTCCCCTTCGACCCGCATGATGCTGGCCACGTCCCGCACGCTGTCCAGCGCGCGGAGCTTGTCGACCGTCGCCGACAGCGCGGCGTCGGTGGCACGGTGGGTGACCACGACGAGCGAGGCGTCGCCGTCGCGGCCCTGCTGGCGCACGGTGTCGATGGAGACGCCGTGCTCGGCGAAGACGGAGGCCACCTGGGCGAGCACACCCGCGCGGTCGTCCACGTCCAGGCTGACGTGGTAGCGGGTGACCACCTCGTCCATCGGCTTGGCGGGCAGCTGGGTGTACACCGAGTCACCGGGACCGGTGGCCCCGGCCAGCTTGTTGCGGCAGACCGCGACCAGGTCGCCGAGCACCGCGGAGGCGGTCGGCGAGCCGCCCGCGCCCGGGCCGTAGAACATCAGCCGACCGGCCGCCTCGGCCTCGACGAACACCGCGTTGTACGCCTCCCGGACCGAGGCCAGCGGGTGCGAGAGCGGGATCATCGCCGGGTGCACCCGGGCGGTGACGGACTCGCCGTCGGCCGCCCGCTCGCAGATCGCTAGCAGCTTGACGACGCAGCCCATCTCCTTCGCGGAGGCGATGTCCGCCGCCGTCACCTCGGTGATGCCCTCGCGGTAGACGTCGGCCGCGGTGACCTCGGTGTGGAAGGCGATGCCGGCCAGGATCGCGGCCTTGGCGGCGGCGTCGAAGCCCTCGACGTCGGCCGTCGGGTCGGCCTCGGCGTAGCCCAGCGCGGTGGCCTCCTCCAGCGCCTCCGAGTAACCGGCGCCGGTGGTGTCCATCTTGTCGAGGATGAAGTTGGTGGTGCCGTTGACGATGCCCAGCACCCGGTTCACCTTGTCGCCCGCGAGGGACTCGCGCAGCGGACGCAGCAGCGGGATCGCGCCCGCCACCGCAGCCTCGTAGTACAGGTCCACGCCGGCCCGGGCGGCCGCCGCGTGCAGCTCGGTGCCGTCCTTGGCGAGCAGCGCCTTGTTGGCGCTGACCACCGAGGCACCCTGCTCGAATGCGGACAGGATCAGGGCTTTGGACGGCTCGATGCCGCCCACGACCTCGACCACCACGTCGATGTCGCCCCGGCCGACCAGGGCCTCGGCGTCGGTGGTGATCAGGTGCTCGGGAACGCCCGGGCGCACCCGACCGGCCCGGCGGACCGCGATCCCGGCCAGCTCCACCGGGGCGCCGATGCGAGCGGCGAGGTCGTCGGCCGTCGTCGTCATGATGCGCGCCACCTCGGAGCCCACCACACCACAACCCAGCAACGCCACCTTCAGCGGGCGCGTACGCATCATCCGACTCCGCTCTGCATTCATCTGCTTCGGTATTTCCGGCGGTTTTCCGGGGCCGCCGGGAACTTCGGTCCGTACCAGTCTCCGGGACTTTCCGTACGGATCTACGGTCGTTCCATGATCTGAGACAAGGATTTCGTCATCCGATATCGAGACGCAGGAGATCCTCCTCCGTCTCGCGCCGGACGATCACCCGCGCCGCACCGTCCTTGACGGCGAGCACGGGAGGCCTGAGGGCGTGGTTGTAGTTGCTCGCCATCGAGCGGCAGTAGGCGCCGGTGGCGGGCACCGCGACCAGGTCGCCGGGAGCCAGGTCGGCGGGCAGGAAGGCGTCCCGGACGACGATGTCACCGGACTCGCAGTGCTTGCCGACCACCCTGACCAGCATCGGCTCGGCGTCGCTCGTGCGCGACACCAGCGCCACCGAGTACTCGGCGTCGTACAGCGCGGTGCGGATGTTGTCCGACATCCCGCCGTCCACGCTGACGTAGGTGCGCAGGCCCTCCAACGGCTTGACGGTGCCGACCTCGTACAGCGTGAACGCCGTCGGGCCGACGATCGCCCGGCCCGGCTCCACGCTCAGCCGGGGGGCGTCCAGGTTCTCGGCGGCGCACTCGCGGCGGACGATGTCGGCCAGCGCGGCCGCGATCTCGGCCGGCTCGCGCGGGTCGTCGTCGCTGGTGTACGCGATGCCGAGGCCGCCGCCGAGGTCGATCTCCGGCAGCTGGACCCCGTGCTCGTCGCGGATCCGCGCCAGCAGGCCGACCACCCGGCGGGCCGCCACCTCGAAGCCGGCCATGTCGAAGATCTGCGAGCCGATGTGCGAGTGGATGCCGCGCAGTTCCAGGCTGTCGCCGTGGGCCAGCACCCGGCGCACCGCCTCGGCGGCCGAACCGCCGGTGAGCGAGAGGCCGAACTTCTGGTCCTCGTGCGCGGTGGCGATGAACTCGTGGGTGTGCGCCTCGACGCCGACCGTGATCCGGATCAGCACCTGCTGGCGCACGCCGTGGCGGGCGGCGATCGCGGCCAGCCGCTCGATCTCCTCGTAGGAGTCGACCACGATGTGCCCGACCCCGGTCTTCACCGCGTGTTCGAGCTCGTCCACCGACTTGTTGTTGCCGTGCAGCGCGATCCGCGCCGGCGGCATCCCGGCGGCCAGCGCGACGGCCAACTCGCCCGCGCTGCACACGTCCAGGTTGAGGCCCTCCTCGTGCAGCCAGCGCACGACCGCCTTGGAGAGGAACGCCTTCCCGGCGTAGTAGACGTCCGCCCCGGTGCCGAAGGCGTCCCGCCAGGCGCGCGCCCGGGACCGGAAGTCCTCCTCGTCCAGCACGTACGCCGGGGTGCCGAACTCGGCCGCCAGCCGCTTGACGTCGATCCCGCCGACGGTGGCCACGCCCGCGGCGTCACGGGCGACGGTGCATGACCAGACCTTGGGGTCCAGCGCGTTCAGGTCGGCGGGCGGGGCCTGGTAGTGGCCCTCGGGCAGGACGTCGCCGTGGCGGGGGCCTGCGGGGTGTGCGGAACGACTCATGCTGGTGCGTCCTTCGGGAGACCTATGGCGAGGGGCGGCGACGGTCCCCGTTGACCGTCAGCCGCCCCCGCTGTGCGCTTGGGGGTGGTGCCTACATCCGCTCGGGCGCCGTCACGCCCAGGAGCGTGAGACCGTTGGCGAGCACGGTGCGCGTCGCCTCGACCAGCCAGAGGCGGGCCCGGTGCGTGTCCGTGAGCTCCTCGTCGCCCTTGGGCAGGAACATGCAGTTCTCGTACAGGCGGTGGTACTTGCCCGCGAGCTTCTCCAGGTAGACGGCGACCCGGTGCGGCTCGCGCAGCTCGCCGGCCGCGGCCAGCACGCGCGGGAAGTCGGCGAGGTGGCCGAGCACGTCGGACTCCCACTCGGTGGCGAGCAGCTCGGGTTTGAACTGCTCGGCCGTGCCCTTGTCCACGCCCAGCTCGGCGGCCTTGCGCGCCACCCCGCACATCCGGGTGTGCGCGTACTGCACGTAGAAGACCGGGTTCTCGTTGGTCTGGCTGGTCAGGACGTTGATGTCCAGCGTGATCGTCGAGTCCGTGGAGGAGCGCGCCAGGGTGTAGCGGGCGGCGTCCACGCCGATCCACTCGACCACGTCGTCGATCGTGATGATGTTGCCCGCACGCTTGGACATGCGGACCTCTTCGCCGTCGCGAAGCATCTTCACGAACTGGCCGATCTTCACCTCGATGTTGTGGTTCATGTCGTCGCCGGCGCAGGCCGAGATGGCCTTGAGGCGGTTGACGTAGCCGTGGTGGTCGGCGCCCAGCATGTAGAGCGCGACCTCGGCGCCGCGGTCCCGCTTGGACAGGTAGTACGCGGCGTCGGCGGCGAAGTAGGTCTTGTCGCCGTCGGCCTTGACCAGGACGCGGTCCTTGTCGTCGCCGAAGTCGGTGGTGCGCAGGAAGACCGCGCCGTCCTGCTCGAAGACGTGGCCCTGCTCGCGCAGCCGGTCGATGGCCTTCTCGACGGCGCCGGAGTCGTGCAGCGTCTTCTCCGAGAACCACACGTCGAAGTGGGTGCCGAACTCGTCCATCGAGCGCTTGATCTCGGACACCATGAGCTTGAGGCCCTCGGTGCGGAAGACCTCCAGCTGCTCGTCCTCGGGCAGGTCGAGCACGCCGGGGACCGCGTCGGTGAGCGCCTTGGCGATGTCGACGATGTACTCGCCGACGTACCCGCCCTCGGGCACCTCGCGGCCGTTCGCGGCGGCCTGCAGCGAGGCGGCGAACTTGGTGATCTGCACACCGGCGTCGTTGAGGTAGTACTCGGTGGTGACGTCGGCGCCGGAGGCCCGCAGCACGCGCGCCAGCGAGTCGCCGACGGCGGCCCAGCGGACGCCGCCGATGTGGATCGGGCCGGTCGGGTTGGCGGAGACGAACTCCAGGTTGATCTTGAGACCCTTGAGGGCGTCGTTGCGGCCGTAGGCCTCGCCCGCCTCGACGACGGTGCGCGCCAGCGCGCCCGCGGTGGCGGTGTCCAGGGTGATGTTGAGGAAGCCCGGACCGGCGATGTCGACCTTGGCGACGCCGGTGATCCCTCGCAGGCGGTCGGCCAGGACCTCGGCAACGGCTCGCGGCGGCTTGCCGGCCGCCTTGGCGAGCTGGAGGGCCACGTTGGTCGCGTAGTCGCCGTGGTCCCTGTTCTTGGGCCGCTCGACCGTCACGTGCTCGGGCACGGCGACGGCCAGCTCGCCCGCCTCGACGGCGGTGCTCACTGCGGCCTGGATTGCCTGGGAAAGGTCTGCGGGGGTCACGACGCCAAGCGTAGGCGAGACGGGGTACCCGCCCGCCACCCGGTTTACCGGTTGAGACGCCCGGAGGCCCCGACGCGCCGTCGGCTCCGGGGTCTCAGCCGCGATCGGTCCGATCTGTTCGCTCAGGGCGAAACGCTCGGGGCCGGCCGCCGAGCCGCCCGCCGGGCCGTCCGTCCGGCTCCCCGTCGAACCCTCCGTCGAACCCGCCGCCGAGCAGCATCAGGCGCCGGACCAGGGCCACCAGATCGGCCGGGTCGAAGGGCTTGCCGAGGTAGCCGTCCACCCCGACCGTCTCCCCCAGGTCCAGGTCCGCCGGGGTGCAGGCGCTCACGATCGCGATCGGCAGCCGACGGGTCTCCGGCGTCGCGCGCAACCGGGCCGCCGTCCGCAGGCCGTCCAGCCGCGGCATCATCACGTCCAGCGTCACCACGTCGGGCTTCACCCGGCGGATGACCTCCAGGCACTCGGCGCCGTCGGCGGCGGTCACCACCTCGAAGCCTTCGAGCTCCAGGTTGACCCTGATCAGCTGGCGGATCACCTCGCTGTCGTCCACCACGAGGACCCGCCCGGACACTCCCGACACCTCACCGAGGGTATCCGCGGCCCCGCCGCCCCGTCCGGCCTTTGGGCACTTCCGCTCCCCCCGCCCCCGTCACCGCCCCGGCGGCCGTCCGGGAAAACCCGTGCACGGACCGCGGCCCGGGCCTGGTAGTGTTCTCCACGTCGGAAGCGCGAGCCACCGACAGGCCGACAGGCCCCCGTAGCTCAGGGGATAGAGCACCGCCCTCCGGAGGCGGGTGCGTAGGTTCGAATCCTACCGGGGGCACTTCGCAGTAGGTGCAACAGAGGCCCAGATCAGTGGAGTTGATCCACGGATCTGGGCCTTCGTCATGTCACGGGCCCGGTGCGGCGGGGCACCGGCCGGGCCCGCCCGGGGGACCCGCGGGCGGGCGGCCGGGCGATCGGACCGGGTCAGGACGCGGCGGCCACGGCCTGGTTGTAGAGGGCCGCGATGGTGTGGTCGAAGTAGGCGCTGTACGAGACGTCGTCGCTGTCGCCGCCCTGCTGGTAACCGCCTATGGCACCGACCACGTCGCCGGTGGCGACATCGATCCAGGGGCCGCCGCTGGTGCCGGACGGGTAGGCCGGGCAATCGATGACCCGCTGGTAGCTGCTCTTCCGGTCGGTGCCGTTGGTGCAGAGGTTGGGCCTCTCGGAGTCGGCGGGGTAGCCGTAGAGGCGGACGGCCGCGTCGAACGGCTCGTCGGTGCCCAGGCGGTTGCCGCCGACCACGTCCTCGACCTTGCGGCCGTTGTTGGGGGCGGTCTCCAGGATCGCGAAGTCCTCGTCCGTGTCGCCCTTCTGCGACCAGCCGGTGGTGGTGTGGATCGCGGTCACCCGCCAGGTGCCGTACGGGGCCGAGCCGTCGCGGTAGCCGGGGGCGAAGGTGACGCCGTCCGTGCTGTCGAGGCAGTGCGCGGCGGTCAGCAGCAGGTTGCCGGTGGCGCTGTGCAGCACGCTGGCGGTGCAGAAGTGGTTGCCGGCCGCCACCTTGCCGCTGAACAGCGCGCCGACGGTGTCGGTTTCACGGACGTCGGCGGGGGCGGCGGCGGTGATGCCGCGGACGACGCCGCGGGTGTCGGGGGTGGCGGCCGCGGTGGCCGTCGGGGTGTCGGTGGCGGCGGGCGACGGGGCAGCGGGCGCGGACGCGGGCGGGTCGGCCGGGGTCGGGTCGGCCGGGGTCGGACTGTCGGCCGGCTCGGGATCGGCGACCGGCGCCGGCGCCGTGGCGGCGGCGGTGGGGGCGGGCGCGACCGCGGCGCGGGTGCTCCGCGCGGCCTTCCCCGCGGCCGCCGCGTCGGACAGGTCCAGCGTGTGCGTCCCGGTCACCACGGCGGCCACCACGACGGCGGACAGCGCGGCGAACAGGGCCGGGGTCAGCAGCCGTCGGCGGCGGGACCTCTGGCGGCTGTGCTGACCCATGCCTGACTCTCCTGCCGGGCTCGGTGGCGGTGTTCGGTCAACGACTATGACGCCTCCGGCTGGAAAGGTCGTGATCCGCGCCTTGGAGCTCGATGAGAAATCCGTCGCCCGGTGCTCACCCGCCACCGCCCCGCCGTCATCCCCCGTTCAGCACCGCGTCGAGCCCGGCCGACCCGATGAAGGCGGTGTGCGTCCCCGCGGCGGTGCAGGCGAACGCCCCGGCGGCCGAGCCGGCCCGGGCGCAGTCCAGCGGCGAACGCCCCCGGAACCAGGCGTACAGGAAGCCGGAGACGAAGGCGTCCCCGGCGCCGTTGGTGTCCACCACCGGGCGACCCGGGTCGACCGCCGGCAGCCGGCGGAGCACGCCGTCCTCGCGGGTGAGCAGGTGGCAGCCCTCGGCGCCGGCGGTGGCGACGACCACCCGCGCCCGGCCCCCGGCAAGGACGGCGCGCATCACCTCCTCGTGCCGGCCGCGGCAGCCGGCCACCGAGAGGAAGACCAGGTCGGAGCCGAACGCGTAGTCGCGGTGGTGCGGGTCGGCGCCGTCCCAGTCGTGCAGGTCGGTGGAGGTGGTGCGGCCGAGCCGGTGCAGGTCGCCGTACATGTCCCGGTTGACGCCGGTGATGGAGAGGTGGACGTGTCGGCTGCGCTCGGCGTACGGGAGGTAGAAGTCCCGCGGCAGCCGCAGGTCGGCGGGGTGCCGGCCGTCGTAGAAGGAGAACCGGCGGCCGGCGGCGTCGACCAGGTTGACCCCGCGCGGGGTCCCGTGCGGGCTCACCAGGTGGGCGAGGCGCAGGCCGTGGCGCCGGTAGGCGGCCCGGACCAGGTCGCCCTGCGGGTCGTCGCCGAGGAAGTCGAGCAGGACGGTGCGCAGGCCGAGGTGGTGGGCGCCGAGGGCGACGCCGTTGCCGGTGTGGCCGACGTAGTCGTGTACCGGTCCGACGGACTGCGAGTCGCCGGGCGGGATCTCCAGCCGCTCGACCCGGACGACGGTGTCCACACCGGCTCCGCCGACGACGAGCAGGTCGATCGTCGGTGCGGCGGTGTCGGACGGCACGGACCCGGCGGGCGCGGACCCGGGCGCGGGGCCCCCGGTCTCGGGGCCCCCGGTCACGGCCTCGGCGTCGGTCTCGGTCTCGGTCTCGGTCTCGGCTTCGGCGTCGGACGGCACGGACTCGGGCAGCACGACGGCGCCTCCTTGATCCCTGGACGGTGGCCAGGAGTCAAGCAGGCGCCGGAGGTTGACTGCAAGACCTTGCTGCAATTTTCAATCGGCCGGTGGGCGCTCCGCCCCGGCCTCCGAGCGGACCTCGCCGCCCGCCCGGACGTTGGCCTTGACGTCGGCCATGGCCGCCTCCCGGGGGCTCGGTCGCCCGTCCGCGGTCCGTACGGCGGGGGCCGCCGCGGCCGCTTCGACGCCACCCTCGACGGAGGTGGCCGCCTCACCGGGCGCCGGCCGGTGGTCGATCATCAGGAAGGCGACCAGTGCGGCCAGCAGCAGGATGCCCATCGCCACCCAGGTCGCGACCACGTAGCCGTGCACCGCGCCCTGGGCCTGGACCGCCGGGTCGGAGGCGATCCGGGTGGCCAGGAAGCTCGCGGTGGCACTGGCCGCGATGGTGTTCAGCAGCGCCGTACCGAAGGAACCGCCGACCTGCTGGGCCGAGTTGATGGTGGCCGAAGCCGCCCCGGCCTCGTTCCGGGCGACCCCGAGGGTGGCCAGGCTCATCGACGGCATGAACACCAGGCCCATGCCGAAGCCGAGCAGCAGTTCGGCGGGCAGCACCATGCCGGCCCACGGGCTGTCCACCTTCATCTGGGTCAGCCAGGCCATGCCGGCCCCGGCGAGCAGCAGTCCCGGTGCGATCAGGTTCCGCGACGGCACCCTGGTCATCAGGCGGGCCGCGATGCCCGTCGAACTGATCACGATGGCGGCCGTCATGGGCAGGAAGGAGAGGCCGGAGACGATCGGCGAGAAGTGCTTGATGGCCTGCAGGTAGTACGTCAGGAACAGGAACAGGCCGAACATGCCGACCATGGCCAGACCGACCGAGAGCGCCCCGCCGCCGCGGTTGCGGTCCGCGACGATGTGCACCGGCAGCAACGGGTGCGCGGTGCGGCGCTCGACCAGGACGAACACCGCGAGCAGCGCCACGCCCAGGAACAGCGAGCCGAGCACCAGGGCGTCGACCCAGCCCCGGGTCACGGCCTCGGAGGTGCCGAAGACGATCGCGAGCAGGCCGCCGCAGCCCAGCAGGGCCCCGGGCAGGTCCAGCCGGACCCGGCGCCCCTTGCCGACGTGGTCGCGCTGGAGCACGGAGAACGCGGCGAAGGCGGTGGCGATGGCGATCGGGGTGTTGACGAACAGGCACCAGCGCCAGTTCAGGTACTCGGTCAGCAGCCCGCCGGCGATGAATCCGATCGCGGCGCCGCCGCCGGCGATCGCGCCGAAGATGCCGAAGGCCGTGCTGCGCTCCTTCGGGTCGGAGAACGTGGTGGAGAGCAGCCCCAGCGCGGACGGGGCGAGCAGGGCGCCGAACGCGCCCTGGAGGGCACGGGCGCCGAAGAGCATCGTCGGGTCGGCCGCCGCGCCGCCGAGGGCGGAGGCCAGCGCGAAGCCGAGCAGTCCGATGATGAAGACGCGCTTGCGGCCGAAGAGGTCGCCCAGCCGTCCGCCGAGCAGCAGCAGGCCGCCGAAGGCCAGCGTGTAGGCGGTGATCACCCACTGCCGGTCGGCGTCGGATATGCCCAGGTCCCGCTGGGCGGACGGCAGTGCGATGTTCACGATGGTGATGTCGAGGACGATCATGAGCTGGGCGACGGCGATGACGGCCAGCGCCCACCAGCGCCGGCTGTCCGCGTCCTCATGACCGGTGGCGGTTTGCACACTCACTGGTCGAGCCTTCCGGAGTGGGTCGGAGAGGTCACGTAGTCGCCTTCCAGCCAATACCCGGGCCCGACGAAAGGGCAAGGAAAAACCTTGCCAAATCGGACTTTTGGGACAAAAGAACCAGGGTCCTGGGACTACGGGACGAGTCCCCGGGACCCTGGTTCCGTCCCCTCGACCGGCGCCTCGACCGGCCGGGGCCTACAGCGCCGAGAGCTCGTCGACCAGGTCGTCCAGGCCCAGCGAGCCCTGCGAGAGCGCCGCCATGTGCCACGCCTTGAGGTCGAACTCCTCGCCGCGCGCCTCGTGCGCCGCCCGCGCCGCCGCCCGGCCGCGCAGCCAGGCCCGCTCGCCGAGCTTGTAGCCGATCGCCTGGCCGGGCATGCCCAGGTAGCGGACCAGCTCGCTGTCCAGGAAGTCGTCGGACAGGCCGCAGTACTGCCCGAAGAACTCGCGGGCGTGCTCCGGGCTGACCGGCTCGCCCGGCTTGTACGGCGAGTCGGCCGGGAAGTCCAGACCCGCGTGCATGCCGATGTCGACGATGACCCGCAGCGCGCGCATCATCTGCGCGTTGAGGTACCCGAGGCGCTGGCCCGGGTCGGTGAGGTAGCCGAGCTCGTCCATCAGACGCTCGGCGTACAGCGCCCAGCCCTCCAGGTTGGCGCTGACCCCGCCGAGGCTCACCTGGTAGGTGGAGAGCCGGTCGGCGACGTAGTTCCACTGCGCGAGCTGCAGGTGGTGGCCCGGGACGCCCTCGTGGTACCAGATCGACACCAGGTCCCAGAGCGGGAAGCGCTCCCGGCCGAGCACCGGCAGCCAGGTCCGCCCCGGGCGGTTGAAGTCCAGCGACGGCGGGGTGTAGTACGGCGCGGCGGCGCTGCCGGACGGGGCGATCATGGACTCGACCCGGGTGACCGGCTCGGCCAGGTCGAAGTGGGTGCCCTGGAGGTCCCGGATCGCCTGGTCCATCAGGCCCTGCAGGTGCTCCCGGATGGCCTCGACGCCCTCGACGGCCGGGCCGTCGGTACCCAGCCAGGCCATCGCCGCCATCGGGTCGGAGCCGGGCAGGACCTTCTCGGCCTCGGACCGCATCTGGGCGAGCAGGTCGTGGAACTCGGTCCAGGCCCAGGCGTACGCCTCGTCCAGGTCCAGGTCGGCGCCGGCCCAGTAGCGGACCCACCGGCGGTAGCGCTCGCGGCCCACCGCGTCCGGGGTGTCCGCGGCCGCCGGGCCGTAGACGTCGCGCAGCCACTCGCGCAGCGCCGCCAGCGCCTCGGAGGCGGCCACCGCGTACCCGGACAGCTCGGCGCGCAGACCCTCCGGCGCGTCCTGGACGAACTGCCCGAACCAGCCGCCGGGGACCTCCCCCTCCAGCCACTCGCCGATCTGCCCGACCACCGTGCCCACCTGGCGCGGGCCGGACAGCAGGCCCCGCTCGATGCCGGCGGCCAGCGTCTGCCGGTACTGCTCCAGCGCGACCGGGACCTTCGCCAGTCGGCGGCCGAGCACCTGCCACTCGGCCTCGGTGCCGGTGGCCATCAGCGTGAAGGACTCCCGCAGCTCGTGCACCGGGGAGGCCAGGTTGCGCACCGCGCGGAGGTCCTCCCCCGCGTCGTGGACGGCGAGCTCGGCGGTCAGCCGCTCGCGCAGCAGCCGGGCGCAGCGGCGCTCCGCCTCGTCCTCGGCGGCGCCGGCCCGTTCGGCCTCGTCGAGCTGCGCCAGGGTGCGGCGGCCGAGGTCGGCGATCGCCTCGCGGCCGGCCGGGGAGAGGTCGGGCAGCCGCTCGTCCTCGGGGTTGAGACCGAGGTAGACCGCGGTCAGCGGGTCGAGCTCGGCCAGGGCACGGACGTACCCGTCCGCGATGCGGCGGGGGGTGGTGCCGTCGGCGGTGATCAGTTCTTCAACCATTCGGACATCATTTCGTGGCGCAGCCCGTTTGCAACCCCCTGACCACCGGCGTCCGTCGGCCCTTTCCCGGGGTCGACGCGCGAAAATCCGTTCGGCGCGACAGGATCCGATCCGTCCGACGCCCATTACGCTGACCGCCATGGAAGCCCGCCCCACCCCGGCATCCGACCAGGTGCCCGCCCCGGCCGTAGCCGACCTGCGCCCACGCCGCACCGGCTACCGGCGACTGCCGGTCCAACAGCGGCGCGAGCAACTGATCGCGGTCGCCCTGGAGCTGTTCGCCTCCCGGCCGCCCGAGGAGGTGAGCCTGGACGACGTCGCCGAGGCCGCCGAGGCCTCCCGCCCGCTGGTCTACCGCTACTTCGCGGGCGGCAAGCAGCAGTTGTACGAGGCCGCGCTGCGCACCGCGGCCGACGAGCTGACCAGCCGCTTCGCCGTCCCGCTCGCCGGGACGCCGTCCGAGCAGCTCTCGGCCGTGCTGGACGGCTACTTCGCCTTCGTGGCCGAACACGACGCGGGCTACTCGGCGCTGCTGCGCGGCGGTTCGGTGGTGGAGACGGCCCGCACCTCGGCGATCGTCGACGACGTCCGGCGGGCGGCACTGCGGCGGACGCTGCGCCACCTGGGCGTGCGCGAGGCCGGGCCGCGGCTGACGCTGCTGGTGCGCTCGTGGATCGCGGTGGTCGAGGGCGCGTCGCTGAGCTGGCTGGACGAGGGACGCACGCTGCCGGTCGCCGAGCTGCGCGACTGGCTGGTGGACCAGTTCACCGCGATGGCGGCGGCGACGGCCCTGCACGATCCGCAGACGGCGGAGGTGCTGGCCGGGGTGCTCGCCCTGGAGGGGCCGCGGGCGGAACGGGCGGAGCGGCTGCGCGAGGTCCTGCACCGGCCGTGAGGCGGCCGTGAAGCGGCCGGCGGGGGCGGTGCGGGCGGTGCTGCGACGGCCGTGAGGCGGCCGGCGGGGGCGGTGCGGGCGGTCCGCGGACCCGACCCCCGTGCCAAGGGTCGGGACGTCGCGGGTCACGCCTTGCCGAGCACCTGGCGCTGGCGGCCGAGGCCGTCGACCTCGATCTCGACGACGTCGCCCGGGGCGAGGAACGGTGTCCCGGGGCGGCCCAGGGTGACCCCGGCCGGAGTGCCGGTGACGATCACGTCGCCCGGCTCCAGCACCATGAACCGACTGGCGTAGCGGACCAGTTCGAGCACCGGAAAGATCATCTCGGCGGTGCTGCCGTGCTGCCGCTGCTCGCCGTTGACCCAGAGCCGCAGCGTCAGGTCCTGCGGGTCCGCCACCTCGTCGGCGGTGACCAGCCAGGGCCCGAGCGGGGTGAAGGTCTCCGCCGACTTGCCCTTGTCCCACTGGCCGCCGCGCTCGAACTGGAAGGCCCGCTCGGTGACGTCGTTGGCGATCGTGTAGCCGGCGATCACCCCGGCGGCCTCGGCGTGCGAGTCCAGGTAGCGGGCGGTGCGCCCGATCACCACGGCCAGCTCGGCCTCGTAGTCGGTCTTCTCGCCGCCGCGCGGCACCAGCACCTCGTCGTACGGGCCGACCACCGTGGAGCTCGGCTTCAGGAAGATCACCGGCTCGTCCGGGATCGCGGCCCCGGCCTCGGCCGCGTGGTCGCGGTAGTTGAGCCCGATGCCGACCACCTTGCCCGGCCGGGCCACCGGCGCACCCACCCGCTGCCCGTCCAGGTCCACCGTCGGCAGGACGCCGGCGGCCACCTCCCGGGCCAGTGCGGCCGGGTCGAGCCCGGACAGGAAGGCCCCGTCGAGGTCGCGGGCCCGTCCGGAGAGGTCGTACGCGGTGCCGTCCTCACCCAGGACGACCGGGCGCTCGG
This sequence comes from Kitasatospora sp. NPDC059577, assembly GCF_042735475.1. Classification (NCBI taxonomy): domain Bacteria; kingdom Bacillati; phylum Actinomycetota; class Actinomycetes; order Kitasatosporales; family Streptomycetaceae; genus Kitasatospora; species Kitasatospora sp. NPDC059577. The sequence continues at coordinate 95,108 of NZ_JBHWBZ010000022.1, forward strand.
CGCCCGGGGGTCCGACGCGCAGGAGCTTCATCGATCCGTCACCAGCCTTTCGTCGCAGCTCACCGGGGCGGCACGGAGACCGCTCCCGAGTCCGGCAACGAGGTATACCAACGGCCCGGGGCGGCGGGCCAGACCGTCCCGATGGGCGAAATCCTCCCGGATTCCGTCCCGGCCCGGGCCCCGGATCGGCGGCACGCACGGTTGACACCGGCCGGGACCGGCCCGCGCCGGGCGGGCGCGAACCGCTCCGCCGTCGGCGAACGCCCGCACGCCCAGGGCGAACGCGGGCGTGCCGCGCCGGTGCGGGGCGCAGGATCCGGGACATGGAGATCACCCGGGTACGCGACGAGTTGCACATGATCACACTGGACTTCGGTGCCGCCTACCTCTGGCGGGACGACCACGGACTGACCCTGGTCGACACCGGCATCGCCGGCTCCGCCGACGACATCGAGAAGGGCATCCGCGCCGTCGGCCTGGATCCGGCCGCGCTGCGCCGGATCGTGCTCACCCACCACCACGAGGACCACACCGGCTCCGCCGCCGAGCTCGCCCGCCGCCGGGGCGCCGAGGTGGTGGCGCACCGGCTGGAGGCGCCGGTGGTGCGGCGCGAGCAGCCGCCGGTGCCACCGGTGCTCAGCCCCTTCGAGCAGCAGCTGTGGGACGGCCTGCCGCCGATCCCGCCCGCCGAGCCCTGCCCGGTGCACCGCGAGGTCGAGGACGGGGACGTGCTGGACACCGGCGGCGGCGCGATGGTCCTGCACGTGCCCGGCCACACCGACGGCAGCATCGCGCTGCACCTGCCCGGGCCCGGCGTGCTGTTCACCGGGGACGTGGTGTCCAACGTCGGGGGGCAGACCCGGCCAGGGGTGTTCCACACCGACCCGGCCCGGGCCCTGGCCTCCTTCCACCGGCTGGCCGCACTGCCGGTGGGAACGGCCGTGTTCGGACACGGCGACCCGATCGCCGAGGGCGCCTCAGCCGCCCTGCGCGCCGCCGCCGAGCAGCACCCGCAGGCTTAGCGCGCGCGGCCGGCCGGGCCCGAGCCGGGCGACCTCCCGCTGCCAGTGCGCGAGGTCGCGCCGCGCGTCGGCCCTGGCCTCCGGGGCGGCGCCTGGCACCTGCGTCAGCTCGTCCAGCAGGGCGACCGCGGCGCCCGGGCTGCCGTCCCGGGCCAGCCAGAGGGCCAGGTCGTGGCAGGTGCGCAGGGTGCGCGGGTCGTCCGGGCCGCAGATCCGGGCGAAGTCGGGGACGAGGGCGGTGAGGATCTCCACCGCCTCGGCCGGCTCGTCCGCCGCGCCGTGCTGCCAGGCCCGGTCGGCCCGCCGGCGCAGCTGCTCCGGGCTGGGGTCGTCCGGCCGCAGCATCCCCGGCCGGACGGCGCGCAGCCGCTCCAGCACCTCGGCGGCCCCGGACGGCCGGTCCTCGGGCCGTTTGGCGAGCAGCCGGGCGACCAGCTCGGCCAGCGCCGGGTCCTTGCTGCGCACCCGCGGCGGGACCTCCTCCAGGTGCTTGTACATGTACTCGGCGGCCGAGGCGGCGCGGAACGGCCGTCCACCGGTGCAGACCTCGTACAGCATGACGCCGAGCGCGTAGAGGTCGGCGCGGCCGTCCACCGCGCCGCCGGACCAGCACTCGGGCGCGAGGTACGGGACGGTGCCGATCACGTTGCCGGTGGAGGTGAGCCGGACGGTCTGGGTGACCAGTCGGGCGATGCCGAAGTCCAGGACCTTGGCCCGCTCCCCCTCCCCCTCGTCGGTGACCATCACGTTCTCGGGCTTGATGTCCCGGTGGACGACGTCCGAGCGGTGCGCGGCGTCCAGCGCCTTGCAGACGTGCCGGATCCAGCGCAGCGCCTTCGCGTGGTCCGGCAGGCCCTCCTTGAGCACCTCGGACAGCGCCCGGCCGCGGACCAGCTCCATCACCAGGTAGGGGATCTTCCCGGAGCCGGCCGCGGTCCACCCGTAGTCGTACACGGTCACGATGTGCGGGTTGCTGAGGCTGCCGGCCGTCCTGGCCTCGCCGGCGAACCTGCTGACCGCCTCCCGGTCGGTGGCGTGCTCGGCGAGCAGCACCTTCACCGCGACCTCCCGGGGGATGGTCGTGTCGGTCGCCCGCCAGACCACGCCGAAGCCGCCCCTGCCCAGCCGCTCCTCCAGCCGGTACCGGCCGCCGAGCACCTCGCCCTTCTCCATGCCCTCCCCCAACTCGACCGCGCCCGCCCGGCGTTCGCCGTCGGAGGGGTCACCATAGCGGCGGGCGGGGACGAACGGGTGAACGGAACCGGGTGGGTGTGCCGGGAGGCCGCTACGGCTTCGGCTTGGGCAGGCCGGGCGGGTTGGTCTCGGAGGACCGCACGGCCTCGCCGTCCAGGCCCCAGCGCTTGAGCACCTGCCCGTAGGTGCCGTTCCTGATCGCCTCGTCGATCGCCGCGCCGAGTGCCTTGACCAGGCCGTTGTCCTTCTTCGTGGTCGCCGCGATCTTGCCGATGACATCGGCGCCGCCGCCGGAGTAGGTGCCGACGACCTCGGTCTCGCCGGTCTGCACCGCGTGGAAGGCCAGGCTGGGGTTGGGGCCGGTGTAGACCTCGATCCGGCCGGAGGACAGCGCCAGGTAGTAGTCGGTGCCCTGGAAGTACTTGATGTCGATCGGCTTGCGGCCGGCCCGGACGTTCTCCTCGCTCCAGGCGACCAGCAGCTTCTCCTGGTTGGTGCCGGTGGCGACGCCGACCGACCTGCCCGCGAGGTCCGCGGCGCCGGCGACCTTGAGGCCGCTGCCCTTCCTCGCCTCGAAGCCCAGGACGTCCAGCCGGTACGTGGCGAAGTCGTACTTCTCCTTGCGCGCCTCGGTGACCGTGATGTTGGACAGGCCCACGTCGTACTTGCCGCTGTCCAGGCCGACGAAGATGTTCTCCCAGGACACCGGGTTGAACTCGACCCTGAGGCCGAGCACTCCGCCGATCAGGGTGGCGATGTCCGGCTCGACGCCGATGACGGTCCTGTCGTCGTTGGCGTAGAAGTCCAGCGGCGGGGTGGTGCCGATCGAATCGACGACGGTCAGCGTCCCCTTCTTCCTGATCTCCTCCGGGACGAGCGCGGCGATCGCGTCGACCTTCGGTGTCGTCACCCGGTCCTGGTTCGGCGACAGGTTCACCACCGTGCCGTCGGGCGCGGTGCTGCCCCTGGCCGGGGCGAGTTCCGCCGCGGCACCCGTGGCGCCGCTGCCGCAGCCGGCCAGGACGAGGGCGGCGGCGAGTGCGGCGGCCGAGGCCACCAGGGCACGGCGGGGTAGGGACATGGCGGAACTCCTGCTCGGTGAAGGGGACCCGGAGGGGGCGCGGGAAAGGGGGCGCGGAAAGGGGGCGCGGAAAGGGGGATGCGGAGAAGGAGGGACGTGCGGCAGGGCGGCGCGTTCAGAGCACCTTGGCGAGGAAGGCCCGGGTCCGGTCGTGCCGGGGCCGGTCCAGCACCTCGGCGGGCGGGCCCTGCTCGACGACCACGCCGCCGTCCATGAAGACCACGGTGTCGGCGACCTCGCGGGCGAACCCGATCTCGTGGGTGACCACGATCATCGTGGTGCCGCTGCGGGCCAGGTCCTTGATGACGTCCAGCACCTCGCCGACCAGCTCCGGGTCGAGCGCCGAGGTCGGCTCGTCGAACAGCAGCACCTTCGGCTCCAGTGCCAGCGCCCGGGCGATCGCCACCCGCTGCTGCTGCCCGCCGGACAGCTGCCGGGGGTAGGCGGCGGCCTTGTCGGCCAGCCCGACCCGCTCCAGCAGCGCCGACGCCGTCGCCCTGGCCTCGGCCCGGGGCCGGCGCAGCGCGGAGACCGGCGCCTCGACCAGGTTCTCCAGCACGGTGAGGTGCGGGAACAGGTTGAAGTTCTGGAACACGAAGCCGATGCCGGTGCGCTGGCGCAGCACCTCGCGTTCCTTGAGCTCGTACAGCTTGTCCCCGGAGCGCCGGTAGCCGATCAGCTCGCCGTCGATCGCGACGTGGCCGCGGTCCAGCTTCTCCAGGTGGTTGATCGCCCGCAGCAGGGTGGACTTGCCGGAGCCGGACGGACCGAGCACCACGGTCACCGAGCCGGCCGGGACGTCCAGGTCGACCCCGCGCAGCACCTCCAGCCGGCCGAAGCTCTTGTGCAGGCCGCGGACCTGCACCATCGGGGCGGCGTCGGTCGGCCCGGTCTTCGTCAGGGTGGTCACGGCTGTCCTCCGGAGGTGCGGGCGACGGGCGAGGTGCGGGCCGGCAGGCTCCGGACGAGGGCCCGGACGCGCTGCAGCGGGGTGGGCGGCGGGGTGCGCCGCGCGCCGCGGGCGAAGTGGCGTTCGACGTAGTACTGGCCGATCGACAGCAGGGTGGTGAGCACCACGTACCAGACGGTGGCGACCATCAGCAGCGGCACCACCCGGCCGGTCCGGCCGTAGATGACCTGGGTCTGGTAGAAGAGCTCGCCGATGGCCATCACGTAGACCACCGACGTGCCCTTGAGCAGCGAGATGACCTCGTTGGCGGCGGCCGGCAGGATGCCCCGCATGGCCTGCGGCAGCACGATCCGCCAGGCCTGCCGCCGGCGCGGGATGCCGAGGGCGGCGGCGGCCTCCCGCTGGCCGGCGTCCACCGCGATGACGCCGCCGCGGATGATCTCGGCGGCGAACGCGGCCTGGTGCAGTCCGAGGCCGAGCACCGCGGCCCCGAGCGCGCCGAGCACGCCGACGGTCTCGAAGTCGCCGAAGGTCGGGCCGAAGGGGATGCCGAACCCGAACCGCTTGTAGAGGTAGGAGAGGTTGAACCAGAACACCAGCTGGACGATCAGCGGGATCGAGCGGAACACCCAGACGTAAGCCCAGGCGATGGCCCGCAGGATCGCGCTGCGGGACAGCCGCATCGCGGCCACCCCGGCGCCCAGCAGGAAGCCCAGCACCGTTCCGTAGGCGGTGAGTTCGAGGGTCCGGCCGATCGCCTGGAGGATGGTGTCGGCGGTGAAGTAGACCCGGAAGGTGGCCCAGTCCCAGCCGGGGTTGGTGGCCAGGCCGTGGGTGAACTGGGCGAGGACGACCAGGGCGACGGCCCCGGCCGCCCAGCGCCAGGGGTGCCGGGCGGGGACGGTCGGCAGGCCCTCCAGGGCGTCGAGGTCGACGGCGGCCGCGGTTCTGCGGCGGGGCGGGGGCGCGGGGGTCTCGGTGGTGACGGTCATCGGAGGCTCCTTGGGCCTGTGGGCGGAGGACCCGGCGTCGAGGGGCCCGGCGTCGAGGGGCCCGGCGGCGGAGGACCCACCGGTGGAAGGCCCGGCGTCGGAAGGCCCCCCGACGGAAGGCCCGGCGGCGGAGAGCCCACCGCCGGAGCGGGCCGGCGGCGGAGCGGGCCGGTGCTCACGCGTGCTCGGGCGGGCTGATCTGCGATTCCTTGATGGCCGAGTCGGTGACCCCCCACTTGCGCAGGATCCGCTCGTACGTCCCGTCCTTGATCAGCTGGTTGACCGCCGCCTGGAAGGCCGGGGTGAGCTTCGAGCCCTTCTTGAAGGCGAAGCCGACGTCGAGGCGGTGGAACTCGCCGAGGAAGCGGAGGCCGGAAGCCTCCTGCGAGGCCTGGTGGCGCAGGCCGTTGATGGTGGACATCTCGACGTCGACCCGGCCCTGCTGGAGGCTGGTCAGCAGTGCACCGCTCTCGCTGAACGCCTTGACCTCGTACGGCTTCTTCCCGGCGTCGGTGCAGACGTTCCTGCGGCTGTTGAGGGTGGTCTCGAAGGTGGTGCCGGCGCCGGTGCCGACGGTCAGCCCGCACAGCTGGACCAGGTCGGTGATCGGCTGGATCGCGGTGTTGTCCTTCTTCACCGCGAAGCCCTGGCCGTCGTCGATGTAGGTGACGAAGTCGATGGTCTTCAGCCGGGCCGTGGTGACCCCGAAGTTGCCGGTGCCGACGTCGAACTTCCCGCTGTCCAGGGCGGGCAGGATGGTCTCGAACGCGGCCTCCTGCCGTTCCACGGCCAGGCCGAGCACCTTGGCCACCGCGTCGGTGAAGTCCACGTCGATCCCGGCGGGCTTCTTGCCGACCTGGTCGACGTAGAACGCGGTGGGCGCCGCGCCGAAGGACGAGCCGAACTTCAGCGTGCCGGCCCTGCGGACCTCCTCGGGCAGCAGCGCGGCCGCGGCCTCCGACCTGGCCAGGCCGGAGACGACGTCCTCGGTGGCGGAGGCGGCCGGGCCGCCCGTCCCCGCCGCACCCGCGATCTTCGGGTCCGAGCCGCAGGCGGCCAGGGCCAGGACCGGCAGCAGGGCGGTGGCCGCGAGCAGGCGGCGGCGGACGGTGGTGGTTCTCACGGGGGGCCTTTCAGGGGGTGTGGACGGGCTGCCGCGCGGGCGCGGCGGGGAGAAACTGCCCGGACGGGTCGGGAAGGTCCTTCTCGAACGGCAGCGGGCCGATCGTCAGCGGATCTGCGCTGACGTCGAACAGCGGGGTGTACCCGGCCGCCAGGTAGAGGCCCCTGGCCTCCGGCTGGCGCGGCCCGGTGGTGAGGTGGATGCGGGTGTAGCCGGCCTCGGCGGCGGTCCGCTCCAGTTCGGCCAGCACCCGGCGGGCCAGGCCGCGGCGGCGGTGCGCGGAGTGCGTCCACATCCGCTTCACCTCGGCGGTGTGCTCGTCGTACCGCTTGTACGCGCCGCCGGCCACCGGTTCGCCGCCCTCCAGGAGGAGCAGCAGCACGCCGTGCGGCTCGGCGAAGGCCTCGCCCGGGTAACGGCTCATCTCCCGGTGCGCCTCGGGGCCGTACCGGGTGACGTACTCGTGGGTGAGTTCGCGCAGCAGCGGCTCGACCAGCCGGTCGTCGACGGTGACCCGGCGGAACTCGGCCGGCGGCGCCGTGCTCACGCCTGCACCGCGATCAGTTGCCGGCGGTCGCGCTCGGCCCGCTCGTCCCGGGCCGCCTGCTCGTCCCGGGCCGCCTGCTCGGCGGCCTTCGCGGCGTCCCGCTTGGCGACCTCCTCGCGGACGATCGGGATGACGTACCGGCCGAAGTCGATGGCGTCGTCCAGCAGGTGGTAGCCGCGGGCGGACAGGATGTCCACGCCGAGGTCGTGGTAGTCCAGCAGGGCCTGGGCGACCGTCTCCGGGGTGCCGACCAGCGCGTTGGAGTTGCCCGCCCCGCCGGTGGCCGCGGCGGTCGGGGTCCACAGCGCGCGGTCGTAGCGCTCGCCGGCCTCGGCGATCTCGATCAGCCGCTGCGAGCCGACGTTCTCGGGTGTCACGGCCTCCGGTGTCGCGGGCCCCGCCGTCCGCCCCGCCGTCCGCCCCGACGCCGGCCGGTCGGCGGCCCGGCGGGCCCGGATCGCGGCGACCGTCCGGTGCGCCTTCTCCCAGGCCAGTTCCTCGGTCGGCGCGATGATCGGCCGGAACGCCACCTGGATCCGCGGCAGGTCGGTCCGCCCGGCGGCCCGCGCCGCCTCCCGCACCCGCTCGATCTGCTCGGCGGTCCGGGCCAGCGGCTCGCCCCAGAGGCAGTAGATGTCGGCCTCGGCGCCACCGGCCGCGTAGGCCGCGTCCGAGGAGCCGCCGAAGGAGACCGCCGGACGCGGTTGCTGCACCGGGAAGACGTCCGAGACGAAGTCCTCGAAGCGGTAGTGCGGGCCCTCGTGGTCGAAGGGCTCCCGGCTGGTCCACGCCTTCTTCACGATGCCGATGTACTCGCGGGTGCGCTCGTAGCGCTCGTCCTTGGTGAGGAAGTCGCCCTCGCGGCGCTGCTCGTGGTCGTTGCCGCCGGTGATGAAGTGCACGGTGAGCCGGCCGTCGCTGATCCGATCCAGCGTCGCGAAGGTCTTGGCGGCGAACGTCGGGTAGGAGACGTTGGGCCGGTGGGCCAGCAGGATCTGCAGCCGGTCGAGGTGCGAGGCGAGGTAGGCCGCCGAGGCCGCCGGCTCCGGGGCGCCGGCCCCGTACGCGAAGAGCACCCGGTCCCAGCCGTGGTCCTCGTGCGCCCGGGCCAGCCGCAGGGTGTAGTCGCGGTCGAAGGCGGCGGTGGTGCGCGGGGTGGTCTCCGAACCGTCGCCGGTGGCGGCGATGCCGAGGAATTCGACAGGCATGGCGGAACCTTTCGGGTGAGCGGGGATCCGGTGGGCCGCGGGTGGGCGGACCGGAGGCGGCCGTGACGGGGCGGCCGTCGGGCACGTGACGGTGGCGCGGGCAGGCCGGAGCGCGGCGAAGGCCGGACCGAACGGGGGAACAGGGGAGCAGGGAACGGGGAACTGCCGGAGCGCAGTGCGAAGTCGGCGATGACAGCGGATGCCTGACGTGCCGTCATGTGAGGGCGGCGACTCCCGGCCCGCGGCGGGGCAAACCGAGGGAGGACTCCCCGAGGGAATCAGGGCCGAGGGAATCAGGACCGAGGACGGTCAGGGCCGAGGACGGTCAGGGCCGGACGGGCGGCCGCTGTCGGGTCAGCCGCGACACGCCGCGGACCACACCCGACCGAAGTCGATGTGGTCGCGGGTGACCAGGGGCTGCTCGGCGTACATGGCCTCAAGTTGAGCAGCCGCCCGGTCCCGCGTCAACCACCCATCATTGCCGCACTGTTGCGATCTCCTGTCACTTCCCCGACCGCTGCCGCAGGACCGCCCCCACCCCTCGGGCCACCCTTGACAGCCCTCGTTCGCGCATGCGTACGATCACGGCGGAGTGCAGTGCAACCGTGCCGGACGCGTTGAGGGACGCGGGCCGGCACCCCAGGCCGTACGTACGTGACCGCCGCCGTACCCGCCCGCCCGCACTCCCGCCAGGAGCCTCCGCCATGGCCACCCCGCAGGACGTCCTGCCCGCCCCCTCCGCACTCGACCGCTCCGCCCCGCCGCCCTTGGCCCGGATCGTCGCCCGCCGCAAGCCCGGCCAGTGGGCCGCCGCCGGCGTCGCACTGCTGCTGGCGACGATGGCGGTCACCTCGGTGATCCGCAACGAGGCCTTCCAGTGGAGCGTGGTCGCGGACTGGTTCACCGCCCGGTCCGTGCTCGACGGCCTCACCCTGACCCTGTGGCTGACCGCCGTCACCCTCGCGCTCGGCTTCGCGTTCGGCACCGTCCTCGCCGTCATGCGGCTGTCCGCCAACCCGGTTCTGCGCACGCTCGGTTGGGTGTACATCTGGATCTTCCGTTCCACCCCGCCGCTGGTGCAGCTGCTGTTCTTCTTCAACATCGGCGCGCTCTACCCCACGCTCGGCCTCGGCATCCCGTTCGGCCCCGAGTTCGTCACCGTCAGGACGGTCGACCTGATCGGCCCCACCCTGACCGCCGTCATCGGCCTCACCCTGCTGGAGACCGCCTACGCCGCCGAGGTGATCCGCGGCGGCATCCTCTCCGTGGACCGCGGCCAGCTGGAGGCGGCCGCCGCGCTCGGGATCGCCCGCCGACGGGTCCTGCGCCGCATCGTCGTGCCGCAGGCGATGCGCGCGATCGTGCCGACCGCCGGGAACATGCTGATCGGCGCACTCAAGGGCACCAGCATCGTCAGCGTGCTGGCCGTCTCCGACCTGCTCTACTCGGTGCAACTGGTCTACCTGCAGTCGTACCGGGTCATCCCGATGCTGATGGTCGCCACCATCTGGTACCTGGTGATCACCACCCTGCTGTCCATCGGCCAGTACTACCTGGAACGGCACTTCGCCAGGGGCGCCACCCGCGACGGCCTGCCGCCCACGCCGCTGCAGCGGGCCCGCGCGGCCTACCGACGGGTGGTGGGGGCGTGACGACGCTCGTCATCGTCGGCGCCGGCCCGCGCGGCACCGGTCTGCTGGAGCGGATCGCCGCCAACGCCGCCGAACTCCTGCCCGCCGAACGTCCGTTGGAGATCCATCTGGTCGACCCGTACCCGCCCGGCGCGGGCCGGATCTGGCGCCACGACCAGTCCCCGCTGCTGCGGATGAACTCGATGGCCGAGGACGTCACCATGTTCACCGACGAGCGCTCCACCCTCGAAGGACCGGTCCGCCCCGGCCCCTCGCTCGCCGAATGGGCGGTACGCCAGGCGGAGTTCGCGCCGTACCGGGAGGTCGCCGACCCGACCGTCCGGGCCGAGCTGGACAGCCTCGCCCCCACCGACTTCCCCACCCGCCGGGCCCAGAGCGCCTACCTGGACTGGGTGTTCCGCCGCACCGTCGCCGACCTGCCGCCCCACGTCGGCGTCACCGTCCACCGGGACACCGTGCGGCGGATCGACGGCCCCGCCGACGGCCCGCAGACCGTCCACCTCCGCGACCGGACGCTCACCGCCGACCACGTCGCCCTCACCCTCGGCCACCTCGACTCGGCCCCGCACCCGCGCCACACCGCCGACGCCGACTTCGCCGCCCGACACGGCCGCTTCCACCTCCCGCCCGCCTACTCCGCCGACACCGCCGCCGAGTTGGCGCGCGTCGCCCCCGGCGAACAGGTGGTGCTGCGCGGCCTCGGCTTGGCCGCCGTCGACCTGGTCTCGCTGCTCACCGAGGGCCGCGGCGGCCGCTTCGAACCCACCGGCCGCGGTGACGCGCTGCGCTACCACCCGTCCGGCCGCGAACCGGTGCTCCACCTCGGCTCCCGGCGCGGCGTCCCGTACCACTCCAAGACCGGCTACCGGCTGCAGGGACCGCCCGCCCCGCTCCCCCGGTACTTCGACGCGGCCGCCGTCGACGCCGTGCTCGCCGGCGAAGGGCCGCTGGGGCTACGGCGCGACTTCTGGCCGGCGATGGCCAAGGAGGTCGCCTTCGGGCACTTCCACGAGCTGTTCCACGCCCACCCCGAACGCACCGCCCTGCCCTGGCCCGCGTTCCTGGCCCGGTACGACCGGCACGGCTGGTACACCCCCGAACTCGCCGCCCTGGTCGCCGAGGCCGTCCCCGACCCGGCCGACCGGATCGACTTCGAGCGGCTCGACCACCCGCTGGCCGGCCTCGAACTCGCCTCCGCCGAGGAACTCCAGGCACACCTGCGCGGATACGTCGCCGCCGACGCCGACCGTCGCGCCGACCCCGCGCACAGCGCCGACCTCGGCGCCTTCCTCGCCCTGCTCTCCCTGTTCGGCCAGCTCCAGCGGGTCCTCACGAGCGGCCGGCTCACCGCCCGCTCGGTCGCCGAGGACGTGGACGACTGGTTCTTCGGCTACTTCAGCTTCCTCGCCTCCGGTCCGCCCGGCTTCCGGCTGCGCCAGCTGCTCGCACTGTCGGAGGCCGGGGTGGTGCGCTTCCTCGGCGCGGGCGTACGGGTCGAACGGGACGAGGCCACCGGCACCTGGCGCGCCTCCGGCACCACCGTGCCCGGCCACACCGTCCACGCGACGGCACTCGTCGAGGCGTACCTGCCCAAGCACGCGCTGGCCCGCACCCTCGACCCCGTCCTGCGCGAACTGCACCGCACCGGGCGGATCGTGGAGGAGGTGGTGCGCGACCCCGACTACACCCACCGGTCCGGCCTGGTCACCATCGCCCCGGCCGACAGCCGGTTGCTCGACCCCACCCTGGGCGGTGCCCCGCACCCGCGCCGCACCGCGCTCGGCCCGCACACCAGCCTGCGCTCGGCCGCCGCCTTCGCCCGGCCGCGCACCGACGCCCCGGGCTTCCGGCAGAACGACGCGGCCGCCCGGGTCCTGCTGCGGGCCCTGGCCGCGCTCCCGACGGCGGCCCTGGCCGCGTGAACGTGACCGTGCCCGGCCGTCGCAAGTGGGGAGCCGGGAACCGGGAACCGGGAGCCGCGGCAGGATCCGTCGTCGACGACAGCCCGCAGAAACGTCAGAAACGCCATAGACGCCATAGACGCCAGCGACACCAGAGACGTCAGGGGCCGAAGATCTCCTCCACCAGGTCCTCGTCGGAGACGTGGTCCGGGGCGCCGAACACCACGTCCGCGACGCCCTTCAGGCCGATCCCGCGGTCCAGCGCGTCCATGCAGGCCCGGGCCTCCCCGTCGGTGGCGAAGTCCCAGACCCGCAACCGGCGCACCAGCACCAGTGCCTCCACCGGGCTCATCCTCGGCGTCCGGCGCCGGTGCGGTCCGCCCGCGCCGCGGCGGCCCGCACCGGCGAGCCGCTGCTGGTAGCCGGCCAGGTCCTGCCAGGCCTGCGCGGTGCTCGGGTGGTGCTCACCGAGGACCCGGGCGAGGTCGGGCAGCAGCCCGTGCAGTTCGAGCACGGCGCCCTGCAGGTCGTCCCGGTTGGCCCGGTGCACCGCGAGGTCGTGCCGGGCCTTCAGGACGCGGGTGTCGTGCGGGCCCCAGACGGCGTGGAGATCGGGCAGCAGCTCGTGCAGCAGCCGGATCGCGGTGACCGTCGCACCGCTCTCGCCGACGCACCACACCAGGTGGTAGCGGGCGCCGAGGGTGTCCGGGTCGAGCGGGCCGAGCGCCGAGCGCATGTCGTCGACGACGCTCGTCAGCAGCCGGATCGCGCCGTCCAGGTCCCCGGTCCGGCTGAGGTACCAGGTGAAGTCCCGCCAGGTGCACAGGGTGTCGCGGTCGCCCGCGCCGAGCGCGGTCACGCACTCCTGGGCGACCGCCTGCAGCTGGACCGCCGACTCCCCGGCCGTCGCCGCCCCGTACGCGGCCGACCGCCGCTCGCGCAGCGCGGTCCGTACGCCGTCGGCGGGCGGTACGGCGAGCACCGGCGGGGTGGTCAGCGGCGACAGCACCGACGGCGCGGCGCTCGGCACGACGGGCGGGGCGGCCGGCGGCGCCGTCGGCGCAGCGGCCGGAGGTGCGACGGCCGGAGGTGCGACGGCCGGAGCGGCTGCGGGCGGCGCCACGGGCGGAGCGGTCGGCGCCGGCGGCACCACCGGCCCCACCGCGAGCGGCCCCACCGCGACCGGCGCAGCCTGCGCGACGGGCGCGGCCCGGTCGACCACCGTCGGCACCGCCACCGGCGTGTCGGCCGGCGGTGCCGGCACCGCGGCCAGTTCCGCCAGCCGCCGCGCGACCGTCCTGGCGTCGGCCGGCCGGTCCGCCGGGTCCTTCGCCAGCAGTTCCGCGACCAGTCCGGCCACCTGCGGCGGCAGTCCGAACTGCGCCGGGTCCAGTGCCGGGGGCGCCTCGTTGAGGTGCTGGTACATCAGCACCGGCGTCGAGTCACCGCCGAACGGCCGTGCCCCGGTGAAGAGTTCGACCAGGACGCAGCCGAGGGCGTAGAGGTCCGCCCGGCCGTCCACCCGGCCGCCGGTCCACCGCTCGGGCGCCATGTAGGCGGGGCTGCCGACGATCGTCCCGGTGGTGGTGAGCCCGCCCGCGCCGGTGTCCAGTTGGGCGATGCCGAAGTCCAGCACCTTCAGGTGCCCGCCGCCGGTGAGCATCACGTTGTCGGGCTTGATGTCCCGGTGCACCATGCCGGCGTCGTGCGCGGCCGCCAGCGCCTCGCTGATCTGCCGTCCCCAGCGCAGGCCGAGCGCGGGCTCGGGCAGTCCCTCGCGCAGCACCTCGGTCAGGGTGCGGCCGGTGAGCAGTTCCATCACCAGGAAGGTGACCTCGCGGTCGCCGACCTCGCACTGGCCGAGGTCGTGCACGGTGACGATGTGCGGGTGCGACAGGTTGCCGGCCGCGCACGCCTCCCGCACGAACCGCAGGGCCGCCTTCGCCTGGTCGCCGCCGTGGTGCCCGATGACCTTGACCGCCACCGGACGCCGCATCCGGGTGTCCCGGGCCCGCCACACCACCCCGAACCCGCCCTGTCCGAGCTTCTCCTCCAGCTCGTACCGGCCGTCCAGGACGTCACCGACTCGCACGCGCCCCTCCCCCATCCGCCATGACGGACGAGACTCTACCGACGCCGCCGACCGCCCCTCCCCCCGCCCACGGCCAGGTGGAAGGATGGGCACCGTGCCCCCGCGACGGAGCGGCGGCCCCGGCGGTACGGCCGGATCGAGCAGAGCCGAGGAGAGCGGTCATGGCCAAGCAGGCCCCGCAGAGCGACCCGGCGCAGGACGCCCCCGAGGTTTCCGCGCCCCAGCACGCGGCCGCCGGACTGCCCGCCGTCGGCCACAGCCTGCGGATGGCCGCCGAGCAGATGGGCGCCCGCCGCACCCTGGCCACCCTGCGCAAGGTCAACCAGCCGGACGGCTTCGACTGCCCCGGTTGTGCCTGGCCCGAGCCGGACAGGACGCACACCGCCGAGTTCTGCGAGAACGGCGCCAAGGCCGTCGCCGAGGAGGCCACCGAGCGCCGGATCCGCGCCGACTTCTTCGCCGCCCACCCGGTCGCCGACCTGGCCGGGCGCTCCGGCTACTGGCTGGGCCAGCAGGGCCGGCTCACCGAGCCGATGCTGCTCGACGAGGGCGCCACCCACTACCGGCCGGTCTCCTGGGACGACGCGTTCGCGCTGATCGCCGAGGAGCTGCGCAGCCTGGACACCCCGGACGGCGCCGCCTTCTACACCTCCGGCCGCACCAGCAACGAGGCCGCCTTCGCCTACCAGCTGTTCGCCCGCCGGCTCGGCACCAACAACCTGCCGGACTGCTCCAACATGTGCCACGAGTCCTCCGGCTCGGCGCTCACCGAGACGCTCGGCGTCGGCAAGGGCAGCGTCAGCCTCAAGGACCTCTACCAGGCCGACCTGATCATCGTGGCAGGCCAGAACCCGGGCACCAACCATCCCCGGATGCTCTCCGCGCTGGAGCGCGCCAAGCGGGCCGGCGCCACGATCGTCAGCGTCAACCCGCTGCCGGAGGCCGGCCTGGAGCGGTTCAAGAACCCGCAGAACGCCCGCGGCCTGGTCGGCCACGGCACCAAGCTGACCGATCTCTTCCTGCAGATCCGCCTCGGCGGCGACCTCGCGCTGTTCCGCGCGCTCAACCGGATCGTGCTGGAGCAGGACGGCGTCGACCGCGACTTCGTCGCCGAGCACTGCCACGGCTTCGAGGAGTTCGAGGCCCAGGCCCGGAAGACCGAGCGGGACGAGGTGCTGGCCGCGACCGGCCTGCCCTGGGAGCAGATCGAGGAGCTCGGCCGCCTGGTGCTGGGCTCGAAGAAGATCATCGTCTGCTGGGCGATGGGCCTCACCCAGCACAAGCACGCCGTCCCCACCATCCGCGAGGTGGTCAACTTCCTGCTGCTGCGCGGCAACGTCGGCCGCCCCGGTGCCGGTGTCTGCCCGGTGCGCGGGCACAGCAACGTCCAGGGCGACCGGACGATGGGCATCTTCGAGCGGCCCGCCAAGGCCTTCCTCGACGCGTTGGAGAACGAGTTCGGATTCGAGCCGCCACGCGAGCACGGCCTCGACTCGGTGGACACCATCCGCGCGATGCGCGACGGCAAGGTCAAGGTCTTCTTCGCGATGGGCGGCAACTTCGTCGCGGCCAGTCCGGACACCGAGGTCACCGAGGCGGCGATGCGCCGCTGCAGGCTGACCGTCCACGTCTCCACCAAGCTCAACCGCTCGCACGTGATCACCGGCGCCCGCGCCCTGATCCTGCCCACCCTCGGCCGCACCGACCGGGACGTCACCGGCGCCGGCGCCCAGTTCGTCAGCGTCGAGGACTCGATGGGGCAGGTCCACGCCTCCCGCGGCGGGCTGCGGCCGCCCGCGCCCGGCCTGCTCTCCGAGACCGCGATCGTCTGCCGCCTCGCCCGCGCCGTCCTCGGCCCGCGGGACACCCTGCCGTGGGAGGACTTCGCCACCGACTACGACACCCTGCGCGACCGGATCGCCCGCGTCGTCCCCGGCTTCGCGGACTACAACGAGAAGGTCCGCCGGCCGGGCGGCTTCACCCTCCCGCACGGTCCCCGGGACTCCCGCACCTTCCCCACCGCGACCGGCAGGGCCAACTTCACCGTCAACCCGCTCACCGCCCCCGAGGTCCCGCCGGGCCGCCTGCTGCTCCAGACGCTGCGCTCGCACGACCAGTACAACACCACGATCTACGGCCTCGACGACCGCTACCGCGGCATCAAGGGCGGCCGCCGGGTGGTCCTGGTCAACCCCGCCGACGCCGCCGAACTGGGACTCACCGACGGCGAGTACGTCGACCTGGTCGGCGAGTGGAAGGACGGCGTCGAGCGCCGCGCGCCCCACTTCCGGGTCGTCCACTACCCCGTCGCCCGCGGCGGAGCGGCGGCCTACTACCCCGAGACCAACGTCCTGGTCCCGCTGGACTCCACCGCCGACATCAGCAACACCCCGACCTCCAAGGCCGTGGTGATCCGCTTCGCCGCCGACACCGGCGCCTGACCCCCGACGAAGGCGGAGGCCGCCCCACGTCCTCGGACGCGGGGCGGCCTCGCCGTCGGTGCGGGCAGTCAGTGCGTGGGCGTCCCCAGCGGCCGGGTCGCCGTGGGGCTGCCCGGGACGGAGGCGGAGGCCGAGACGGAGGCGGTGGCGGAGCCGGTGCCGCTCGGGGTGCCCGCCGGGCTCCCCGTTCCGCTCGGGGTGGGCGTGCCGGGCGTGCCGGGCGGCGTCGTGGGCGTAGTCGGCGTGGTCGGGGTCGTCGGCGTGCCGGTCGGGGTCTGGGTGGGCGTCGGCGTGCCGGTGCCCGACGGCGTGCCCGGGTCGGTCGGGGTGCCGGTCCCGCCGGGGGTGGTCGGCGTGCCGGTGGGCTGGCCCGGGGACGTCGGCGGGGTGGTCGGCGTGGTCGGCGTGGTCGGCTTGGTGGGGTTCGGCGCGATCGGGGTGGTGGAGTCCCAGCCGGCCGGCAGGTCGGGCACCTTCCAGGCGCCGCCCGCGTCGTCGGCCGCGCCGGACGGGTCCGGCCGGACGGCACCGAGGATCGGCATCGAGCCGATCGGCGACACCTTGATGAACGCCCCCGGGCGCGGCGCCTGCACGATCAGCCCACCGCCGATGTACATCCCGACGTGCGAGGCGTCCTGGAAGTAGATCACCAGGTCACCGGGCCGCAGCTGGTTGAGCGCCACGTGCGGCAGCTGCGCCCACTGCTCCTGGCTGGTGCGCGGGATGGGCTTGCCGGCGTGCAGCCAGGCCTGCGAGGTGAGGCCGGAGCAGTCGTAGGAGTCCGGTCCGATGCCGCCCCACAGGTAGGGCTTGCCGACCTGCGCCAGCGCGAAGGCCACCGCCCCGCGCCCCTGCTGCGAGGGCGTGCGCTCGCCCTTGCCGAGCGCTCCGGAGGCGAGGAACGCGAGCTGGGCCTCGTCGGCCTTCGCCTTCTCCAGCTGCTCCAGCTCGGTCCGCTGGGCGCCCGTCAGCGAGGAGACGACCTGTTCGACCGAGGCGAGGTCGGCGGCGACCTTGGCCTTGGCGGCGTCCTGCTGGGCGACCAGCCCCTGGGAGGCCTTCAGCGCGTCCTCGGTCTGCTTCTTCAGCCCGTCGAGCGCGTTCCGGTCGTTCTTCAGCCGCTCCAGGAACTCCGACTGGGAGCGGCTGGCCGTGGCGAGCAGCTCGGCGATGGTGACGGCCTCGTACGGGTCCTTGGACAGCAGCAGTTCGGCGTACGCGGAGGCGGCGCCGTTGCGGTACTGCGCGGCGGCCAGCTGCGAGGCGATGTCGGTGCCGGCGTCGACCTCCTTCTGCTGGCGTTCCAGCCTGCCCTGGAGGTCGGTGAGCGCGGCCTGCTGCTCGGCGACCTTGGCCACCGTGCCGTTGTACTCCTCGGTGGCGGCCTCGGCGCTCTGGTAGAGCGCGTGCAGCTGGTCGAGGAGCGGGCCGAGGGTGGCCTTGGCGGCGGCGAGCGGGTCGGCGCCCGCGACGACGGTGCCGGCGCCCGGGTCGGGTGCGGCCCAGGCGGCGCCGGCGGCGGCCGGCAGGGCGAGTGCGGCGGCCGCGAGGACGGCTCCGCACCGCAGTGCCGCCCGCACCCAGGGGCGTACGCCTGTCGTCTCCGTACGCTGTCCAGCCCCGCCCATGGGTTGGTCCTCCCCGCCCAGTGCCCTGTCCCGGTCTCCCGGATCCCGCAGATCCTCCCATGGGTTACTCGCCGGAAACAGGGCGCACGCGTACTGGGAGGTTAATTCTCGATTGAACTGTGAGACAGCTCTCAGCAAACCCGGTCGAACCAGGGCGTTCCACGCCAATGCCCAGTTCAGTGCGGTCGAGGTCACCCCGGCGAAAGCTTACGGTTACCACTAGTCAACCATCGGAACCACGATTCCCGGCTCAGTTCACCTTCCGTTTACCAAGCCGACCTACGGTCGCGACGTCACCAACGTCCGTGCGACAACTACGACGATTGTTTGGGTATGGAACACATCTCGTTCCTGGTAGCCGTTGTGATCATCACGGCGCTGGCCTTCGACTTCACCAACGGGTTCCACGACACCGCCAACGCGGCCGCCACCGCGATCGCGACCGGGGCCCTTCGTCCGAAGGTCGCGGTCACCATCGCGGCCGTCCTGAACTTCGCGGGCGCGTTCCTGTCCGTGAAGGTCGCCACCACCATCTCCGGCGGCATCGTCAACGAGAAGGCCGGGGTCCATCCCGAGATCATCTTCGCCGCACTGGCCGGAGCGATCCTCTGGAACCTGCTGACCTGGCTGCGCGGCCTGCCGTCCAGCTCCTCGCACGCGCTGTACGGCGGCCTGATCGGCGCCACGATCGTCGGCGTCGGCATGAACGGCGTCAACTTCGACACCGTGATCACCAAGATCATCATCCCGGCGGTCGCCTCCCCGTTCGTCGCCGGCCTGGCCTCCTGGGGCGCCACCAAGCTGGCCTACGCGATCACCCGCAAGGGCGACGGCGCGGCCACCGAGAAGGGCTTCAAGACCGGCCAGATCTTCTCGTCCTCGCTGATCTCGCTCGCGCACGGCACCAACGACGCCCAGAAGACGATGGGCATCATCACCCTGACCCTGGTCTCGGTCGGCGCCCTGCCGCACGGCGCGCTGCCCCCCACCTGGGTGATCGTCTCCGCAGGTGCCGCGATCGCGCTGGGCACCTACATGGGCGGCTGGCGGATCATCCGCTCGATGGGCAAGGGCCTGGCCGACATCCGGCCGCCGCAGGGCTTCGCCTCCGAGTCGGCCGCCGCGACGGTCATCCTGACCTCCTCGCACATGGGCTTCGGCCTCTCCACCACCCAGGTCTGCTCCGGCGGCATCATGGGCGCGGGCCTCGGCGGCCCCAAGGGCGAGCTGCGTTGGAGCATGGTCCGCCGCATGGTCTACACCTGGGGCCTGACCCTGCCGGCCGCCGCGCTGGTCTCCGGCGGCGCGGCCCTGCTGGCCGAGCAGGGCAGCTGGGGCGTCGCCCTGGTCGGCGCCGTGCTGGTGGCCGGCTCGGGCGCGATGTGGCTGATCTCCCGCCGCCAGCCGGTCGGCGCGGACAACGTCAACGACGTCACCACGGTCGAGGTCGAGGTCGCACCGGCCGTCGCCGCGAACGCCCCCACCCCCGCCTCGACCACGGTCGCGGCCTGAGCGCCGCAGGCTGAGGAGCACTCACCATGCACATCAAGTGGACCGCCCTGGCCCAGACCGCCGGTTTCAGCTTCGGCATCACCGTCGCCGTGGTCGCCGTCTTCGCGCTCGGCATCCTGGCCCTGTCCCGCCGCGAGGCCTCGCTGAGCGCCGCCCGTGAGGCCGGGAGCGCCCCGGCCCAGGGCGGCGGCAAGCTGGCCCTGGCCGGCGCGTACGCCTGCTTCGCGGTCTGCGCCGCGGCCGTCGGCTACGGGCTGACGCTGATCGCCGGCCACTAGGGCTCGGAGCCCGACGCAACGGGCCGACGCAACGGGCCGACGCAACGGGCCGGGGAGTGCACCTTCGCACTCCCCGGCCCGTTCTCGTACGCCCGGTCGGGCCGGCGGGTCCCGACCCGTCGCGCGCGTCCCCGGTCCTGCCGGCCGGTCAGCTCTCCTGGGTGGTCCTCAGGACCGTCTCCCGGATGAAGAGCACGGTGACGAAGGCCAGCCCGGCGAAGGGCGCGGCCCACAGGAAGACGGTGCCGACGCCGTGCCCGAAGGCGTCGGTCACCAGCGGGACGATCGGGGCCGGCAGCTTGTGCAGGTCCGGGATGCCGCCGCCGGCCGCCGCGTGCCCGGCCGGGACGTGCGCGGCGGTCAGGTTCTCCGCCAGGTAGCGGCCGACCCGGTCGGTCATCAGCGCGCCGAGCGCGGAGACGCCCATCGCGCCGCCCATGGTCCGGAAGAAGGTGACCACCGAGCTGGCCGCGCCGAGCTCGTGCCGGGGCACCGTGTTCTGCACCGCGAGCACCAGGTTCTGGCTGGTCAGACCGAGGCCGACGCCGGTGATCGCCATGTAGAGGGAGAGCAGCCCGTAGTCCGTGTCGGCCCGGGCGGTGCCGAGCAGACCGAAGCCGACCGTGAGCAGCGCGGTGCCGGCGACCAGGTAGGCCTTCCACCTGCCGTACTTGGTGATCAGCCGGCCGGCCACGGCGGAGGCGACCGCCAGGCCGAGGATCATCGGCAGGGTCATCAGGCCGGCCGTGGTCGGGGACTTGGCGCGGGCCAGCTGGAAGTACTGGCTGAGGAAGGTGGTCGCGCCGTACATGCCGACGCCGACCAGCACGCTGGCGAGGGCGGCCAGAGTGACGGTGCGGTACTTGAAGAGGTCCGGCGGGATGATCGGCTCGGCGGCGCGGCGCTCGACCACGACGGCCAGCGCGCCCAGCAGCAGGCCGCCGCCGACCATGGCCGCGGTCTGCCAGGACAGCCAGGCGTAGTTCTTGCCGGCCAGCGTGATCCAGATCATCAGCAGGCTGACCGAGGCGGTGATGACCAGCGCGCCCAGGTAGTCGATCCTCGCCTTGCGCTTGACCACCGGCAGCTTGAGGGTCCGCTGGACCACCGCGATCGCGAGCACGGCGAACGGGATGCCGACGTAGAAGCACCAGCGCCAGCCCAGCCAGGAGGTGTCCACGATGACGCCGCCGATCAGCGGGCCGCCGATGGTCGCGAGCGCGAAGACCGCGCCGAAGTAGCCGCTGTACCGGCCGCGCTCGCGCGGCGGGACCATCGCGGCCAGGCAGATCTGGCCGAGCGCGACGACACCGCCGGCGCCGATGCCCTGCAGTGCGCGGCAGGCGATCAGCTCACCGGTGTTCTGCGAGAGGCCGGCCAGCGCGGAGGTCGCGATGTAGATCAGCAGCGCGATCTGCAGCAGCAGCTTCTTGCTGGCGAGGTCGGAGAGCTTGCCCCAGATCGGGGTGGAGGCGGTGAGGGTGAGCAGGGCCGCGGTGATCACCCAGGTGTAGGCGGACTGGCCGCCGTGCAGGTCGGCCAGGATGTGCGGCAGGGCGTTGGAGACGACGGTCGAGGAGAGCACGGCCACGAAGAGGCCGAGCAGCAGGCCGGAGAGCGCCTCCATCACCTGCCGGTGGGTCATCTGCTGGGTGTCGACGGCGGCGGCGCTGCCGCTCGCGGCCTCGGTGGTCACGGTCATCTGGGTCCTTCGGCGCAGGCGGGCGGGATGCGCGCATCATGAAAATTCGTTGCCTTAAGCAACCATAAGACGAGATGGTTGAATTAGGCAACTTTCTTCAAGGGTGGGTAAAGCCCGCACGGCACCCGCGCCGGCCACCCGCACCACGACCGCCGGCCACCCGCACCACGGCCACCGGTCGCCCGCACCACGAGCGCCCGTCACCCACACCGACGGCGCCGGTGACGCCGCCCGGGGCTCCCCCGTCACTCGGCGGCCGGCTCCCCGAGGACGTCGTTGAAGCGGCGCAGCAGCTCCGCGAAGCGGGTCACGTCGTCCGGCGACCAGCCGCCCATCACCTCGCGCACCCGCCGCATCCGTACGTCCCGGGCGTCCAGGTAGCGCCGGCGCCCGTCCTCGGTCAGCGAGACCAGCGCGGCCCGGCGGTCCAACGGGTCCGCCTCCCGGGCCACCAGGCCCAGGTCCTCCAGCGCCCGGATCTGCCGGCTCACCGTCGCCTTGCCCACCGAGAAGTGCACCCCGACGTCGGTCACCCGGACCCGCCCGGCCTGCTCGATGTAGCCGAGCATGCTGTAGGCCGTGCCCTCCAGTCCGGGGTGCACCCGGCGTGAGAGTTCCGCCACTCTGGCCCGGCCCCGCCGGAACATCAGCGCGACCTCGCGCTCCACCGCCACCAGGGCTTCCTCGTCGCTCACCGCGTCAGTATCGCGCAGCGGCCCCGGCCCGGACCCGGTGCGGGATCTGCCGCGGACCAACTACTTCATGGTATGAAGTATCGGTTCCGAAGATCCGTTTTTCCCCGGTACGCAAGGAGATGTCGATGGCAGCCCCTGGGCAGGGTTTCGTCGCCGAACTGAAGAGCGCGGTCACCCCGCGCGCGGCACTGCTCGTGATCGGAGTGCTGCTCCTCCAGCTCGGCTTCATCACCTCCTACATCGGCGCGCTGCACAAGCCCGCCCCGCACAACCTCTCCATCGCGGTGGTCGCCCCGCCGCAGGTCGCCCCCAAGCTGATCGGCGCGCTGGAGGCGGTCCCGAACGGCGCCGTCAAGGCCGTCACCGCGCCGGACGCCGAGACCGCCACCGCGCAGATCAAGGACCAGAAGATCTACGCGGCCTGGGTCGTGAACCCGACCGGCACCGAGGACACCCTGCTGGTCGGCGGCGCCCGCGGCCCGTCCGCCGCCAAGGCCGCCGAGACCGTCACCACCGCGATCGACCAGTCCCAGGGCCGGACGGTCAAGGTCCAGGACGTCGTGCCGCTCGCCAAGGGCGACACCAACGGCCTCTCCTCCTTCTACCTGGTGATCGGCTGGTGCGTCGGCGGCTACCTGGTCGCCTCGATCCTCGGCATCAGCGCCGGCTCCAAGCCGGCCAACGCCCACCGTCTGCTGATCCGCCTGGGCGTCCTGGCGCTCTACTCGGTCGCGGCCGGCGTCGGCGGCGCGATCATCGCCGGGTCGGTCCTGGACGCGCTGCCCGGCTCGATCCTCGCCCTGTCCGCGATCGGCGCCCTGGTGGTCTTCTCGGTCGGCGCGTTCACCATGGCGCTGCAGTGCCTGTTCGGGATCATCGGCATCGGCATCGCGGTACTGGTCTTCGTCGTCCTCGGCAACCCGAGCGCGGGCGGGGTCTACCCGGCGCCGATGATGCCGCCGTTCTGGCGGGCCATCGGCTCGGTGATCCCGAACGGCGCCGGCACCGGTGCCACCAAGTCGATCGCCTACTTCGGCTCGACCAACCTGGGGATGCCGATCCTGGTCCTGGTGATCTGGGCGCTGGTCGGCATCGGCATCGCCTTCCTGGCCGTGCTGCGCGGCCCCCGCGCCGAGGAGCGCGAGCCCGAGCCCACCGCAGTCGGGGTCTGACCCCCTCCCCTCCGCACCGAGCCCCCGGCCCCACGGCCCGGGGCCCCGCGCGCGGCCCCCCGGGGCCGCCCGCGCGTGGCGCCGCCGGCCCCGGCCAGCCCCCGGG
>NZ_JBHWBZ010000023.1:0-8302 GCF_042735475.1 Kitasatospora sp. NPDC059577
CCCCGGTGGGGTGGGGGGGGGTGTCCTGGGGTTGCCGGGGCCCCCCCTGGCCCGCCCCCGCCCCGCCCGCCGAAGCAGCGAGCGGGCGGGTGAGCGGTGGGGCTCAGATGAGGTGGTCGAACTCGCCGGCCTTGGCGCCGAGGATGAAGGCGCGGAGCTTGGCGGTCGAGGTGGTGACGATGACGGATGGGTCGTCGGATTCGCGAACGTGGCGGAGATCTCCGTCTCCTTGCGCCAGTTCGAGGCAGTTGTCGGCGCCTTCGGCGTCGCTGTACGACGACTTCTGCCAGACGAGGTGGGACATCGGACGCCTTTCAGGTTTGAAGCTCGTAGAGGAGGTGGTGGATGAGCCCCCAAGAGTCGCGCGTATCGAGCTTACGCAGGGCGTCGCTGCGATCGACAGGTGGTAGCGCGAGCTCGCTCAGCTGCTGGAACTTCTTGATGTAGGCGTCGACCTCAGCCGGCTCACCGAGGTGTTCGGCGCGCTTCGGCCCGGACAGGACGATCGTTGAGAGCTCATGGCACCCGGGATCGCAGAGCAGGAATGACGCTGAGAGGGGCGCATGCTTCGGCGCTGTGAACGGCAGCACTTGGATGCTGACGTTGGGCATCTCCGCCATGTCGAGCAGGTGGAGGAGCTGGGCCCTCATCGTCGCGTCTCCCGCGAAACGCATGCGCAGGGCGGCTTCATGAATGACGAAGCTGAGCTGCTTGTCGTCGGTGAGGATGCGTTGCCGATCCATCCGGAAGCGGACCTGCGTCTCAAGCTCCCACGGACTTCCGAGAGCACCTTCGTAGATGGCCCTCGCGTAGTCGGGTAGTTGAAGGACGCCTGGGACGTAGAGCGAGTCGTAGCTGTGGAGCCGGACGGATCGCTGTTCCACTTCAGCCAGATCGAGAGCCAGCGTTGGAACCTTCCCCTTGTACTCGGTCCACCAGCCCTTGCCATCGCTGGCTCCCAGGTCACACAGAAGCGCGACGTAGGTCGCATCCGTGCAGTCGTAGCCTTTGAGCAAGGCCAGGAGTCGCTCTCGATCCAGCCCGGTTCGTGCGGCTTCGATGTGGCTCAGCTGTGGACCGAAGATACCGATGAGAGCACCGGCATCCTTGACCGCCAGGCCTGCAGCTTCGCGCAACCTCCTCAGCTCAGCGCCGAACCGCCGCTGTCGCTCGCTGATTTGGGTCCTGAGTGCCAAGGGGGATTCCTTCCGTTTCGGGCCAGTCTCCACCCGCACGAGTGAGCTTGGCCAGGTTGGGCGAGGCATCTCGGAGATCTGGTTGCACGCGTAACACCTTCAGCCCTACTCTCAGTGTTGCATCGATCACATGGCGAAGCGTCAGTCTTCGTCGATTCCCCTCTCCTCTCCCTTGGGGTCTCTCATGCGTGCCTGCAACCCGCCCGACTGGTCCACCGCTCGGGCTGAGCTCTCCGACCTTCTCGCCGCTGCCGGGTGGTCGCCCTCCCTCATCGGGGACGCCGAGCTGGCGCTCCACGAACTCTTCGTCAATGCCTGGCGCCACGCCGGGAGTCCGGCGCCGCTGGTGACCCTCGTGCTCTCCGCGCGGTGCCTCCGGGTCTCGGTCTGCGACGACAGTCCGGTCCTTCCCGGCGACCCTCGGCCGCCGGCCGACCCGCTGTCCTGCTCGGGCCGGGGCCTGCACCTCGTCCGCGCCCTCACCCACCGTTTCGGTGCCGACCCCCGCAAGCAGGGCAAGGCCGTCTGGTTCGAGCTGGAGGCCGCCGCGTGAACCGCCGCCGTTACCCCATGCAGCCCACCGATCCCCGGGTCCGGGCCTACACCGACGCCCACATCCGCACCCTGCTGGCCGAACTCCACGAACGCGGCAAGAAGTTCGGCCTCGTCTTCCCCTCCGCCGCCACGGACAGGACCCTCGACGGCCGCGTCCTGGTCCGCTTCAACACGGCCCCGGCGTCGACCCTCCTGAACCTCCTCACCCTCCTCCTCGACGCGGACCGTGAGTGCTCGTGCGGTTCCTGATCGCCGCCGTCTTCCTCGCCCTCCTCGCCCTGGCGTTCGCCACCGTCGCCCTGGGCGTCGTCACCGCGCTCAACGTTGCAAGGCCCGACGGAGAAGAGCCCCACGATGTTTGACCTCGACCCCACCCCCACCCCCACCCCCGCCCCCGCTGTCGCCAACGCCCTTGCGGCGACGCACTACGCGGTCGCCGCGGCCTTCAACACCCTCGCCGGCGTCCCCGTGACCCCGCCCGTCGCCGACGACTTCGACTGGCCCGACCTGGAGACCTTCATCCACCACCTGGGCTTCGCCGCCGACGACTCCGAGACCGCCCTCAACCTGTACCGCCTGCTCTTCGCCGTCCAGCGGATCGCCTACCGCGAGGCCGCCGGCCGTAACTCCCCCTGGTCGGCCGCCCGTCTCAACCCCCGCTCCGGCTAGCTCCGCGGGAGGCCGAGGGCAGGGTGGAGGTGCGGGTCCTCGTGCCGGGTCCAGCCCACCGCACCGGCCCCGCTCGCACCCCCGTCGTGAGCACGCCCAGGCATCGGTTCGGTGCCCGCCGTTCCGGGCGTAGGGACTAGCCTGACCTGCATGGACGCGTTCGAGAGTCGGCTGCACGGCGCCTGGGAGTGGTGGGACGCCGCCATCGGGGACGCCCAGGAGGGCCGCTGGGTCCGGACCCCCGTCGAGCGCCGGGTGATGGACGACATCGCCGCCGCGACCGTCGGGTTCGGGTACCTGGACCCGTCCGTCGAGCTCCCCCTGCGCGCCCGGGTCAGGCGCGTCGCCACCTGGGCGGGCGTGCTCCGGCTCGCGGCCCGGGCCGGCGACTGGGAGCTCAGTCCTGTCGCCGGAGTGCTCCCGCCCCGCCCCGCGCGGATGGCCGAACTGCTCTCCGCCGTCTACGCGGTCGGCGAGCAGGGCGAGGTCTGGCTGCGGCAGCTGCCCGTCGACGGACCGCCACCGCCGCGCGCGGTGGCCCGGGCCGAGGGCTTCCTCTTCGGGCCGGGTTCCGTCGAGGACCTCCGCCAGTTCTTCTACGACTGAGGTCCGTGGGACGGCTGGTCCGGTCGAGGAGGTCCCGGGTCGCCGGAAGGGTCGCGTGTAACGCCTTGGACCGCCGGAGCCAAGTAGAGACGTAAGGCAGTGCTCGTCGTCCCAAGGAGTCATCCGTGTCAGCGGAGCACCCGATAGCACCACCCTCGCGTGACCCGGCGGCGTTCGCCGTGTTCTACCGGCAGCAGTTCGACACCGTGCTCGGCTTCGTCACGCGGCGCACCGACAGTGCCCACCTGGCAGCCGATCTGACGGCGGACATCTTCCTGACGGCGTTGGAGCAGGCCGACAGTTACGACGCCCGGCGCGGCGCGCCCGTCGCCTGGTTGTACGGCATCTCCCGCAACGTCCTGGCATCGCACTTCCGCGGCAGCGTCCGGGAACGCGACGCGGTGGCCAGGATCGCCGGTCAGCGGTTGCTGGACGACCAGGACGTGTCCGCGATCGAGGGGCGCATCGACGCGGAGCGCGAGGCCCGTGGGCTGGCCGTTCGGCACGCCGCCCTGTCCGAGCCGCTGCGCGCGGTGCTGGACCTGGTGGCCGTCGACGGGCTGGCCGTCCGTGAGGCGGCCAAGGCGCTGGGCATCAGCGCGGCCACCGCCCGGGTGCGGCTGCACCGGGCCCGCAAGGCACTGCAGAAGGTCGTCCCGCAGACCAGTACCACCAGCACGTCCGTGAACGTTCTCCTGGAGGCCGCCTCGTGACCACGCCCCTGCACTTCCAGCAGAAGCTCGGCGCCGAACTCGCCGCCCGTGCCGAAAGCCTGCCCGTCGCGGGCACCACCGCCAGGGTCCGGCCGCGCTACACCCGCAGGCTGGTGGCGACCGGCCTCGGGCTGGCCGCCGCGACCACTGCGGTCGTCCTGATGCCGCACGGCGGCGCCTCCGGCGTGGCCCCCGCGCCGCAGGCCGGCTCCGTCGCCCCGAACTCGGCCGGTGGCGGCTCGACCGCGGTGCAGCTCACCACCGCCTCCTACACGGTGACCCCCCACCAGGACGGCACCGTCTCCTTCCAGCTGATCGGTGCCGAGTGGTCCGGGCTCCAGGACGCCCTGCGCTCGGTGGGCGTGCCCGCGCTGGTGATGACGCCCTCGGCCTCCTGCCACACCCCGGTGGCCACCGACAGCAGCCGACTGGAGTCGGTGATGTCGCTGGACCCCGCGAACGGCCGCATCTCGATCCTGCACCCCGCCGCCATCCCGCCGGGGGAGAGCCTGCTGCTGCTCGACACCGCTCCCAAGGACGGGCTCCACCCGAACGCCGTCGGGAGTCTGGAGATCTCGCTGACCAAGGAGACTCCCGGCTGCTTCCCGCTCTCCCAGACCAATGGGGTCGGTGTGGGCTGAACCGCCCGGTGGCGGCGGCTTAGCCTCTCGGTATGACGAATTCCTGGCCCGAGCAGGCCGCGCTGGTCCACGGCGAGCGGGTGGAACTGACCACCCCGGATCCGCCCCGTCCGGAACTCGGGCACCTGGGCCCGGAGGTCCTGGGCACCCGGGGTGTGGTGCTCGGATGCGTCATCGAGCGTGACGACCGCGACGGCGGTCGCGTCGGGCCCGTCTACCAGGTGGAGACCGAGGACGGCAGTCCTTGGAGACTGCGGCCGGAGTTCCTCGTTTCCCTGGACCGCTGATCACCCCGGAGCAGGAAGTCGGCCGGGCCGACTTCCTGCTCCGCGCGCCTCACCGCTCGGGAGTGAGCGGCGTCAGCGGCAACGCGACCCGGCTCTCCCAGGCCTGCTCCAGCGCGCGGGTGAACGTTTCCGCGGGCTGGGCGCCCGAGACTCCGAGCCGCCGGTCCAGGACGAAGAACGGCACGCCCGTCGCCCCCATCGCGCTCGCCGTGGTCTCGTCCTCGCGCACCGCCTCCGCGTACGCCTCCGGATCGGCCAGCACGGCGGCTGCGGCCCCGCCGTCCAGGCCGGCCTCCACGGCCAGTTCGACCAGTCGGCCCGGGTCGAACGCGGAGCGCTCCTCGGCGAAGTTCGCCCGGTACAGGGCGTCCAGCAGCAGGCCCTGCCGGCCGTGCTCCTCGGCGAAGTGCAGCAGGCGGTGCATGTCGAAGGAGTTCGCCGCGTCGCGCCCCTCGCGCAGGTACGGCAGGCCTTCGGCGTGCGCGTTCTCGGCGATCCGCGCCTCCGCGGCCTCGGCCTGCTCCAGGCTCATCCCGTACTTGGCGGCGAGCAGCGGGACGACCGGCCGCGCCTCGTGCGGCGCGCGCGGGTCCAGCTCGAAGGAGCGGTGGACGACCTCCACCTCCTCGCGGTGCGGGAACGCCGCCAGGGCCCGCTCGAACCGGGCCTTGCCGATGTAGCACCACGGGCAGTTGATGTCGCTCCAGATCTCGACGCGCACGGCGCTGCACTCCTTCCAGCCTCGCGCGGACCTCCCGCGCCGACGTCTACCGGAACATCCTCGTCCACCTGAATATTTCAGGGGGAGAAATATTCAGGTGGGCGAGGCGTCGCCGGTCCCGCCACCGGGTCCTCGGCCCGTCGGCCGCTCCGGCGCGAGAGGTCGGCCCGACTGGCCTCCTGTGCCGATCCGCCGCGGGGGCTACGGGGCCGCGACCCAGCCCGGGAGGGTGGGCAGTACCGTTTCGGCGAGGCGGTTCAGGGCCGCTTCGTCGGGGGTCAGGCCGTCCTGGCGGAAGACGGCGAACTCGAAGGCCCGGCCGCCGGGGGCCTTCGGGTCCTGGGCGACGACGAGGTTGCGGGTGGCGGGGCCGGACTTCATCTCGGGGCCCAGCACCGTCGCACTGGACGAGTAGGTCACGGCGGGGTGGCCGAGGACGGTGGCCGGCTTGGCGAAGAACTGGGGCATGCCGATCATGTCCTGGACCGAGGTGTTGCTGTCCATGAGGCTCACGACGGTGTGCTTCAGCCGCACCTCCACCATGACGTCCTTGCCGAAGGCGAGGGGAGCCGGGTGCGCGGTCGTGACGCGGTCCTCGGGCGTACCCAGCAGGGCCGGGAGGTCGGGGCGGTCGAGCGCGGCGCACAGGCTCGGGTACCCCGGCTGATCCGTGGGCCCGGGGGCGGCACACTCGACGGGCTTGTCCTCCGGCTTCGGAGGAGTGTCGAGGAACCCCAGCCCCCACAGACCGGCCAGGACACCGGCGGCCAGCGCCACCACGGCCGCCAGCTTGAGGCCCGGCCGGTCGTTGCCCGTGTCGGCGGCGTCGTTGCCCGTGTCGGCGGCATCGTTGCCCGTAGCGGCGGCGTCGATGCCCTCGGTCCGGTCGGCGGTGCCGGTCGTGTCGGATTCCATCCTTGAGTCCCCCGTTCGAGCGGCTCGCCCCCGACCACCCGGGGGCCTCGTGCGCCGGGCTGATCGTAGCGTCGGCCCGGTGGTGGCGATGCGCGTGGTCGGCCCTCTGACCTGTGGAGACGTGGCCCGCGCGGCAACTCCCGGAGCATGCCGGGGCGGTCGCGTCCCGGGCGAACCGCCGGACCCGGGCGAACCGCCGGACCCGGGCAGCTCGGTGCGGATCCGGGGGCCACTCGGCGTCGAACGCGGCCACCGGCCGCTCCGGGCGCCGCCCGGGCTTGATCTAGACCGCGCTCCAGCTCCTAGCGTCATCGGCATGACCAGTACTCACCAGCAGCCGCTCGGCTCCCCGTTCTCCTTCTCCAGCACCGCCGAGGAGGTCACGGCCGGCCTCGACCTCTCCGGCCGGACCGCCGTCGTGACCGGCGGCTACTCCGGGCTCGGCCTGGAGACCGCCCGGGCGCTGGCGGCCGCCGGGGCCCGGGTCGTCGTCCCGGCCCGCCGGCCGGAGACCGCCCGTGCCGCGCTCCGGGGGACGGGGTGCCGGATCGTCCCCATGGACCTCGCCGACCCGGCCGGCGTCCGTGCCGGGGCTGCGCGGATCCGCGAAACCACCGGCCGGGTCGACCTCCTGATGGCCGTCGCCGGTGTGATGGCCACCCCGGAACGGCGGGTCGGGCCGGGCTGGGAGGGGCAGTTCGCCGCCAACCACCTCGGGCACTTCCTCCTCGTCTGCGAGCTGTACCCGCTGCTCGCCGCCGCGCCGGACGGTGCCCGCGTGGTGGTCAACAGCTCCGCCGGGCACTTCCTGAGCGACATCCGCTGGCACGACCCGCACTTCCGCACCGGTTACGACCGGTGGCTGGCGTACGGCCAGGCCAAGACCGCCAACGCGCTGTTCGCCGTGCACCTCGACGCGTGCGGGCGCGGGGACGGCGTACGGGCGTTCGCGCTGCACCCGGGAAAGATCATCACCGGCCTGCAGCGGGAGATGACCCGCCGGGAACAGATCGACCGCGGCTGGGTGGACGAGCGGGGCACCGTGGTCGGCGCGGACTTCAAGACCCCGTCGCAGGGCGCCGCGACCGGTCTCTGGGCCGCCACCTCGCCCCTGCTCGACGACCGCGGCGGCCACTACCTGGAGGACTGCGAGGTCGCCCGGCTCGCCGGGCCGGACACCCCGATGGACGAGGGCGGCGTCCGCCCGTACGCCGTCGATCCGGACGCGGCCGCCCGCCTGTGGGAGCTGTCGCTCGCGGCCACCGGCGCCGCCCCGGTCGGTGGCTGAGGCCGCCGCTACAGGCAGATCCAGCAGTACAGCCGCTCGCCCGCCGCGCGCGCCCGGCGGGCGAGGCCTATCAACTCCTCGGCCAGCGGCAGGAGGTCGGACGGATCGGCGCCGTTCCACTCCTGCGCCAGCGCCCACTGCCCGACGACCTCCGGCACCCGTTCGTCGGGCACCCCGGCGAGCGTGTCCCGGACGGCGTCGCCCAGTTCCGTCACCCACGGCCCGCTCGCCCACGGGTCGTCCTCGCCCACCGGCCCGCCCGGGCCGGGCTGCGGCGTGGTCGGCCAGACCGGCGACTCCGCCACCGTGTCGGGCTGCCACTCCTCCCGCCGGACGGCGGCGACGAGCCGGCCCAGCACGATGGCCGGATCGACCCGCTTCGCCGCGACCCCGTCGAAGCCGGACCCGGAACCGGAACCGGACCCAGCCCCGGAACCGGACCCGGTGCCGTCGTCGAAGTCGGGCCGTCCGCCGCCCGTGAGCTCCAGGGCGCGGACGACCACGGCCGCATCGGGCGCCCGGAAGTAGTCGGTCAGCACACCCATCGAAGCCACCCCTCGTCCCGGCCGTCCCACGTCTGTCGCCAGTGAAGCAGGCGGCACTGACACCGGGGAGGCGGACTGGGGGACGGAGACGGGAGCGCGGGAGTGGGAAGTCGGCCCGGCCATCGTGCTGGGCCGGCTCGTCGCCGCCGTCCGGCGGGAGGAGTGG
>NZ_JBHWBZ010000023.1:8312-43498 GCF_042735475.1 Kitasatospora sp. NPDC059577
CCGCCGGGGCGCGCGCCCCGCGCGGGGGGGCGCGGTGGGGCGCGGGTCGCGCGGGCGGTGGGCGGAGCCGCGGCCCCGCCCCCCTCACCCCACTCCCCTCGATCGGGCCGTCAGCAGGAGATGGTGCCGCCGCCGACGTCCGTCTTCAGTACGCCGACGAACGTCTTGTCGAGGTCGATGCGGTCGTTGTGCTCGTCGGGGTTCTTGCCGTCGCACTCCAGGGCGCCGTTGATGCTGCGGATGGTTTCGCCGAAGCCCTTGTTGCTGACGATCGCGTCGTGCGGGGTCGTCCGTCCGGCGCCGTTCCGGCTGTTCCAGAACCAGAGGACGGTCTTCCAGGAGACGGCCGGGTCCTCTCGGCGAGGTAGGGGTCGTGCAGCAGGTCGATGTGCAGGGCGTCGCCGGCGGCCTCGCAGTCGAAGTTCCAGCTCAGCTGCAGCGGCCCGCGGCCGTAGTACGCGGACCGGCCGGCCGGGCAGCCGTACGGCTGTGACGCGTCGCAGTAGTGCGGGTGGTCGGCGGTGTTCTGCTCGACGACGTACTTCAGGCCACCGGTCTCGTGGCTGACGTCGGCGAGGAAGGCCGCAGCCTCGCGCTCGCGGGTGGCGTCGTCGTCGGTGGTGGTGAACTTCGGGTAGGCGCTCTGGGCGTTGCCCTGCGGGTTGAACCTCCTGGAGGTCCGAACCACTCGTAAGAGGCGTATCCGATCGAGGAGTTGGACGCACACCTCTGGCGAGCTGGTCGCGGCACCACCGCCCGCACCGGATAGCCTCCTCCGGAGCGAGACGACGCAACCCGGGGGGCAGGGCATGGGCGGTCACACCGACGACGAGGGCGACGAGCGGCTGGCGGCCGAGGGCGAGGTCGCCGTCGCCCGGCTGGCGATCGACTCGGGCGAGCTCGACCACGCCGCCGACCACCTCTCCGACGCCATCCTCGCCGACCCCCAGCTGCCCGAACTGCACGAAGCCCTGGCGGAGTTGTGCGCCGCTGCCGGCGGCCCGGCGGCCGCCCGCGAGCTGTTCCCGCTGGACGGGGAGGTGTACCTCGGCACGGTCGTCTGCCGCGCCCACGTGGAGGCCGCCGCCGGGGACTGGGACACCGCCGTCGGCCTGCTCGCCTCCGCCATCCAGCACGAGCCGGCCCGCCCCTGGGCGCACACCGCCTGGCTGGCCCGCGAGGACCTGCCGGGCCTGGTCGACCCGGACGCCGTCGCCCAGGCGGCGGCCCGCGCGGCCGCCGCGCTGCCCGACCCGCTCCCCGCAGAACTCGCCGAAGCCGTCAGGCCCTTCGACGCCTTCGTCCTGGCCGTGCTGGACCGCCACGACGAGCACACGCTGCTGCTGGCGATGGCCTCCGGGCTGACCCGTCGCCTCGGCGCCACCGCCCACGCCGTCGAACTCGCCGAGCGGGCCCACCGCGCGGCCCCCGGCTACCTGCCCGCCGTGATGCTCGGCAACGCCCTGCGCGCCGACGGCCACCCCGAGCGGGCGCTCGCCGTCTGGGAGGCCGAACTGGCCAGGGTCACGCCGGACCGGGACAACTCCAGCAGCTACCTCGCCGTCGACGTCGCCGAGCTGTACGGCGTCCTCGGCCGCCCCGCCGAGGGCCTGCCCTGGCTGGACCGGGTGCTCGCCACCGAGCCCGACCACCCCAAGGCGGCCCCGGCCCGGTACGGGCTGCGCCACGCCCTGGACGGCGACCCGGTGCACCTGCTCGGCCTCGCCGACCACCACCGCGACCACCCCGACCACGAGTACGCGCCGGACCTCCTGGCGCGGCTGAGCCACCGGGAGCCCTGGCTCGGCATGGTCCCCGGCACGTCCGAGGCCACCGTCAACCTGCTGCACCAGGTCCTCGCGGCACCCGACACCGGTCCCGACACCGCGGTCGACTGCGAGGTCTCCACCCTCGAACCGCCCAGCTCGCAACTGGCCCTCCACCTGGCCCTGCCGCGCTGCACCGTCGCCTACCGGTCCGTCGACGAACCCGACCCCCGGCGGCCGCTCACCGCGACCGCCACCCGGGTCTGGACCTGGGGCGGCACCGACGGCACCGACCCCGGACCCGCCGTCGCCCCGCCCGCGCCGGAGAGCGCCGAACTCGTCCGCGCCGTCGTCGGCATCGTCTGGCCGACCGTCCCGGCCGCCTACGACGAGGCCGTCCGCCTCGCCGGACTGTCGCTCGACGACCTGCTCGGCGTCCTGGTCCACCCGCCGCTTCCGCGCGAGGACGAACTCGGCCGGGCCCTGCTCGCCCACCAGCCCGAACTGTGGGTGCGCGCCGTCCAGGCCTTCGCCTGCCTCGGCATCGCCCACCACCGCACCGACCAGCCGTGGCCGGAGTCGGACCGCCGCCGGGTGCTGCTCGACCTGCTGCTCGGACCGGAGGACTGGGTCACCGAGGCGGCCGGTTTCGCGCTGGTCGCGATCGGCTGGACGCACCCGGAGGCCCGCGCGGACATCGCCGCCCAGCTCCGACGTCGGCTGCACTACTGCGTCGACGCCCGGCGGGTGCGGGTGGTGACGATCCTGCGCTCGGTGTGCCGACTCGTGCTCGCCGCGCCCTGGGTGTCGCCCGCCGACCGCGACCTCGCGCGGGCGGCCATCCGCGCCGAGGACGGCACCCGCGCGCCGGAACCCGGGCCCGCCCCGGTGCCCGAACCCGAGCCGGAAGCCGATCCGGAGCCGGAACCGGCCCCCGGGCCGCACCGCCCGGGCTTCCTCGGCCGGTTCCTCGGCCGCGGCTGACGCCCCCGCCGCCGGGCCGAACGGTCCGCAGACCGAGGCGGTCCCGCGCGGTCCCGCCGACCGGAGCCAGCGGGAGGTCGGAGCCGTCCCGCCGACCGGAGGTGCCGCAGCCGCAGCCGAAGCCCAAGCCGTAGCCGTTCCGCCGGCCGAAGCCGGCCCACTACCCGATGCCCGGCAGCGGGTCCTGGTCGACGTCGAACAGGGCGACCCGCTCCGCCGGGTCGCGGCACTCCGGCCCCAGCCGCAGCATCCGCGACTCCGGATCGTGCAGCGGCCGGTGGCACCGGCGGCAGGTGACCCGCCGGCGGAGGGTCTGCGCGGTGTCCGTACCGGGGAGCGGCTCAGGGCTGGTCATGGGGGAGACGGTAGCGGCCAGTGCCGTGCCGGGCCCCGGTCGATGCGTGAAACGATGGCTGCCATGGCCACCGACCGCAGCAGCGCAGGAGACCCGGCGCGCACCCTCGCCCTGCTCTGGGGGCTCACCGCCGAGGAGAAGCCCGGCCGGCGCGGGCCCCGGCAGGCGCGCTCGACCGCCGAGATCGCCGCCGTCGCGGTCGCTCTCGCGGACGCCGAGGGCGTGGACGCGGTGACCATGCGCCGGGTCGCCCAGGAACTCGGGGTGTCCCCGATGGCCCTCTACACCTATGTGCCCGGCAAGGCCGAACTGCTCGACCTGATGCTGGACTCCGTCTACGCGACGATGCCCCGCAGCACTCCCGCCGACGACGGCTGGCGCGCCCGGGTGACCGCCGTCGCGGACGACAACCGCGCGCTGCACCGCGCCCACCCCTGGGTCGCCGCCGTCTCCACCAGCCGCCCACCGCTCGGCCCCGGCCTGATGGCCAAGTACGAGTACGAGCTGAGCGCCGTCGAGGGCACCGGCCTGCCCGACGTCGAGCTGGACGCCGCGCTGACCCACCTGCTCGGCTTCGTCCAGACCTGCGCCCGGATGGCCGCCGACGAGCGCGCCGCCCGGCAGGACAGCGCGATGACCGACGAGCAGTGGTGGGCGGCCAACGCCGGGCTGCTCGCCCGGGTCTTCGACCCCGAGCGCTACCCGGTGGCGGCCCGGGTCGGCGCCGCCGCGGGCGAGGCGCACGGCGGGGCGTACAGCCCGGACCACGCCTACGCCTTCGGCCTGGCCCGTGTCCTGGACGGCCTGGAAGCCCTCATCGCGCAGCGGTAGACCTCATCGCCCGAGCGGCGGCCGGCAGGCACCGGCGGCGGCTCGCCCGCCGGCCCGCCCGTCCGCCGGCCCGCTCACGCGGTGGCGGCCCGGGCGTCGTACTCGTCGCGTGCCGTGATCACGGCCGGCACCCGCCGCTCCGACCAGTGCGCCAGCGCGGCGACGAGTTCCGCGGCCTCCCGCCCGAGCGGGGTGAGGCTGTAGTCGACGCGCGGCGGGATCACCGGGTGCGCCTCGCGCAGCACGAAGCCGTCCCGCTCCAGCGTCTGGAGGGTCTGGGCGAGCATCTTCTCGCTGACGCCCGACACCTGCCGCCGCAGCTCGCTGAACCGGTAGCCGCGCTCGCGCAGCGCGCCGAGGACCAGGACCCCCCACCGGCTGGTGACGTGCTCCAGCACGCCGCGGGAGGGGCACATCCGGTCGAAGACGTTCGGTGGGGGGAGCTCCCTCAACTGCTCGCTTACCTTCATGTCAGTACCCTACTTTGAAGTGCGTACTTTCGAAAGGTTAGTGCCACCTCTAGGGTGAGTTTCGAGGCCAGAGCCCCGCCGGATCCCGCCACAGCCCCACCGGATCCCGACGGAGCACCCGCAGATCCCGAAGAACCCTGAGGAGCATCACCATGTACGTCGTCACCGGTGCCACCGGCCAGCTCGGCCGTCTCGTCGTCGAGGGCCTGCTGGCCCGGGTCCCCGCGAGCGAGGTGGCGGTCGCCGTCCGCTCCGCCGAGAAGGCCGCCGACCTGGCCGCGCGCGGTGTGGACGTCCGCGTGGTCGACTACGACAAGCCGCAGACGCTCGCCGGGGCCTTCGCCGCCGGTGACCGCGTGCTGCTGATCTCGGGCAGCGAGGTCGGCCGCCGGATCCCGCAGCACCGGGCCGTGGTGGACGCCGCCGCGGCCGCCGGGGTCGCACTGCTCGCCTACACGAGCGCGCCGGGCGCGGCCACCTTCCGACTGGCCGACGAGCACCGGGCGACCGAGGAGCTGATCCTCGCCTCCGGTCTGCCGTACGCCTTCCTGCGCAACGGCTGGTACACCGAGAACTACCTGGGCGACGCGGCCGGCACGGTGGCCCGCGGCGTGGTGCTCGGCAGCGCCGGGGAGGGCCGGATCGCCACCGCCCCGCGCCGGGACTACGCCGACGCGGCCGTCGCCGTCCTGCTGGGCGAGGACGTGAACGCGGTGTACGAGCTGAGCGGTGACACCGCCTGGAGCCTGCCCGAGCTGGCCGCCGAGCTGGCGAAGGCCTCCGGCAAGCCGGTCGGGCACCGGGACGTCGCCCCGGCCGAGCACCTGTCGGTCCTGGTCGGCGCGGGCCTGCCGGAGGGCTTCGCCGCGGCCCTGGTCGACGTGGACGCGGGGATCGCCCGCGGCGAGCTGGCCGGCACCCCGGGCGACCTGGCCCGGCTGATCGGCCGCCCGACCGTCCCGCTCGCCGAGTCGGTCCGGGCCGCGCTGAACGCCTGAACCGTGCTGAACGCCTGAACCGCGGGGAACGCCTGAACCGTGGGGATGAGCCATCCGCCCGACCGGCCCGGATGCCGGGAACGTCCAGCATTCAAGCACTGTCATGACCAAAATACGGAAACGGAGATGACAGTCCGCCCTTCCGCCCGCTACCGTCGCCTCGACCACACGCGCACGGAAGGGCACCCGGCATGCCACAGACAGACCAGCAGGACAACGGCCGGGGCCTCTGGTACGGCTTCGCGGCCTACGGCATCTGGGGGCTCTTCCCCCTGTTCTGGCCGCTGCTGGAGCCGGGCGCCGCCGACGACATCGTGGCCAACCGCATGGTCTGGTCCCTGGTCGCGGTGGTCCTGCTGCTGGTCGCCCAGCGCCACTGGGGCTGGATACGCCCGCTGCTGCGCCAGCCCCGCCGGCTCGCCATGCTGGCCGCCGCGGCCGCCGTGATCTCCGTCAACTGGGGCGTCTACATCTGGGGCGTCAACGCCGGGCACGTCGTCGAGACCAGCCTCGGCTACTTCATCAACCCCCTGGTCACCATCGGCTTCGGCGTGCTGGTGCTCAAGGAACGGCTGCGCGTCGCGCAGTGGACGGCGGTGGGCATCGGCGCGCTCGCCGTCGCGGTGCTGACCGTCGCGTACGGGCGGCTGCCGTGGATCGCGCTGACCCTGGCGCTCTCCTTCGCGACCTACGGCCTGCTGAAGAAGAAGGTCGGGCTGAGCGGGGTGGAGAGCCTGGCGGCGGAGAGCGCCTTCATGTTCCCGTTCGCCCTCGCCTACCTGGTCTACCTGGAGGTCAGCGGCCGCGGCACCTTCGGGCACACGGTGGCCGGCTCGTACGGCTGGGGCCACTCCGGGCTGCTGATGCTGAGCGGCGTGATCACGGCGATCCCGCTGCTGTTCTTCGGCGCGGCCGCCGTCCGGGTGCCGCTGACGGTGCTCGGACTGCTGCAGTACCTGGCGCCGGTGTTCCAGTTCCTGATCGGCGTCGCCGTCTTCCACGAGTCGATGCCGCCCGCCCGCTGGGCCGGCTTCGGCCTGGTCTGGGCCGCGCTCGCGCTGCTCACCTGGGACGCGCTGCGCCAGGTGCGGGCCGACCGTGCGGCGCGGGCCGCGGCTGTGCCGCAGCCCGCACCGGTGGACATGGCGAAGGCGACCGTCACGCGCTGACGGCCGTCACCCGCTGACGGTCCTCATGCGCTGACGGCCGTCACCCGCCGACGGTCCTCACGCGCTGATGTCCCGGCTGGCGAAGCGCGACCAGGCCGCCGTGCCGAACACGGCGACGTAGGCGGCCTGCAGCCCGAGGTCCTTCAGCACGCCGTCCCAGTACATCGGCTCGCGCAGCAGGTCCGCGAAGCTGAGCCAGTAGTGGGTGAACAGGAACGGCCTGATCGCGTCCAACTGCGGGAAGGCGTCCAGGATCTGGACGGTGATCACCAGGCCGACCGTGGCGGCCATCGCCGCGATGCCGCTGCCGGTCAGCGTGGAGACGAACAGACCGATCGCCACCAGCCCGGCCAGCGAGGCGGCGACCACGCCGGCCACCAGCACCGCGCGCAGCAGCGCGTCGGTGAAGCCGATGGTGTCCCCGGAGATCAGCGTGACCTCGCCGAGCGGGAAGAGCGCGGCGCCGGTGGCCAGGGCGGCCGCCGCGACCGCCGCCGTCGCGGCCAGGCAGAACACCAGTCCGGCGGTGAACTTGGCGGCCAGCAGCCTGGTCCGCCCGGCCGGGGCGACCAGCAGGTAGCGCAGCGTCCCGGTGGCCGCCTCGCCCGCCACCGAGTCCCCGGCGACCACGCCGACCGTCATCGGCAGGAAGACCGGCAGTGCCACCGCCAGTGCGGTGAAGACCAGGAACAGCCCGTTCTGGGTGGTCTGCGCGATGAAGCTCGGACCGCCGCCGCCGTCGTGCGGACCGTCCGTGTTCAGCTTGACGATCACCCCGATCAGGACCGGCAGCACCGCCAGGATCCCCAGCAGCACCTTGGTGCGCAGCCGGCGGAAGGTCAGGTGCAGCTCGTTGCGGAACAGCGCCAGGAACCCGGCCGCCGTCTGCGGCCTCCTGCCCGTGCGCAGCGCCGGCGCCTCAGCCCGCGACATCGAAGCCCTCCCCGGTCAGCGCCACGAAGGCGTCCTCCAACGTGCCCCGCTCCAGCCCGAAGCCGTGCACCCGCACCCCGGCCTCGACCAGCGCCGCGCACAGCTTGGGCAGCGCCTCGTCGCCGCGGTCGCCCAACTCGCCGTCCACCCGGCCCTCCCCGGGCACCAGGGCGGCGATCTGGTGGGCGGCCAGCACCTCGGCGGCCTGCGCCACGTCCGGGGTGCGGACCACCAGGCGGCCCTGCGCCCGGGCGGCCAGCTCCGCGACGGTGCCCTGCACCACGAGCCGGCCCCGCGACATCACCGCCGCGTGGGTGCAGACCTGTTCGATCTCGTCCAGCAGGTGCGAGGAGAGGAACACCGTGGTGCCCTCGGCCGCGACCTCCCGCACCAGTGCCCGGATCTCCCGCATTCCTTGCGGGTCCAGCCCGTTGGTCGGCTCGTCCAGCACCAGCAGCTCGCGCGGCTGCAGCAGCGCGGAGGCCAGGCCCAGGCGCTGCTTCATGCCGAGCGAGTACGCGCGGGCCTTCTTGCCGGCCGCCGCGGCCAGCCCGACCCGTTCCAGTGCCGCGTCGACGCGCTGCGACCGGGTGCGCGGGTCGGCGGTCGGGTCGGCGGCGTCGAAGCGGACCAGGTTGTCCCGGCCGGAGAGGAAGCCGTACAGCGCGGGGCCCTCGATCAGGGCGCCCACCCGGGGCAGCACGGTGGCCACGGACTGTGGCATCGGCTCGCCGAGGACGGCGGCCACGCCCGAGGTGGGGGCGATCAGGCCCATCAGCATCCGGATGGTGGTGGTCTTGCCGGAGCCGTTGGGGCCCAGGAAGCCGAAGACGGAGCCGCGCGGCACAGCCAGGTCCAGGCCGTCCACGGCGAGCTGGCCGCCCCGGAAGCGCTTGGTCAGGCCGCGGGTGCTGATCACGTCGTCGGAACCGGAGGCGGAACCGGAGGCGGAGCCGGAGCGGGCGAGGGAAGCCGAGGCGGAGGAGGCCGGGGCCGAGGGAGCGGCGGCGGAAGAGGAGGGCGGAACGGGAACGGGGGCCGGGCGCGACTCGGCGCCCGAACCCCCGGCCGACTCCGTAACGTCCCCCGTTACGGGAGTCTCGGTCATCCGTCAGTTCACCCCGGCGGCGTGCTGCAGGACCGGCAGGGTCACCGCGCCGGCGAAGACCCGGCCGTCGTCGGTGAGCAGGACGTTGAGCACCTTGGTGCTGATCAGGGTGCCGCCGTCGACCTGCTTGCCGAGCGACTTCATCAGCCCCTGCGGGTTCACCGGGGCGTGGCCGCCGTGCTTGCCGTCCCCCTTCGGCGCGGCGACCGGGGCACCGGGCACCTGCGAGGTGAACACGGCCGTCCAGCCCTCGCCGATCACGTTCGTGCCGTCGTGGCCGCCCTTGGCGGTGTCGGCCGCGGCCCCGTGCTCCTTCGCCGCCTCGTGCTCCTTCGCTGCCCCGTCCGCCTTCTGCTCCGTCACCTTGGCGCCCTTGGGCAGCGCGAAGTCGAAGGTCTTGGCGGCCGGCTTGGCGAAGGAGACGTCGGTGAAGTGGACGTCCAGCACGGTGGTGCCGTCGGTGGACTTCACCGCCACCGCGAGCGGCACGCCGTTGTCGGCGGCCACCGCGATCCGGACCTCGGCGACGGTCGAGCCGCTCTGGGTCGGCTTCACGCTCAGCTGGTAGGCCTTCTGCCCGGCCACGTTGGCCGTTCCGGCCACGGTGACGGAGGTGGTGCCGGCGCCGGCGGTCAGGAACTGCCGGGCCGCCTCCTGCGGGGTGGTCGGCAGCTGGGACAGCGGGGCCGCGGGGTGCTTGTCGCCGGCCCGGCCGGTCAGGTGCACGGCGCTGTTGGTCGAGCTGTCCCAGGCCCAGGCCTGGTCGCCGTTGCGGACGACGGTGTAGCCGGCCATGTTCTCCATCATGTCGACCCGCTGGTGGTCCGGGCCGTCCACCGCGACCCGCAGCGTGCGGTCCCCGCCGAGCAGGCCGAGCAGCTTGGCCTGCGGGTCCGCCGACGCGCTCGCGCCGTCCCCGCCGTGGCCGCCCGCGGCCGCGCCGATCCCGCCGGCCGCGCCCAGCAGCTGGGTGGGCAGGCCGAGGTCGGTGCTGACCGAGACCGTCCCGGACAGGCTCTGGGCCTCGGAGCCGAGGGCCTTCGCGACCACCTGTTCCGCGGTCAGGGTCGGCAGGTCGGGCGGGGAGTCGGCGGCCAGCGCGGGCACCAGCCCGACCCCCGCGGCGATCACCGCGGCCACCGCCAGCGGCACCGCGGCGCGCACCAGCACGCGCCGCCGCGAGCGGTACGGCACGCCGCCGTCCAGCTCGTCCCCCGTCGCCGTCTCATTGGTCATGGCGTACTCAACTCCTCTGCGAACACGTGCGCTTGGCCTTGCCCTTCCATTAGAGGATGCCGCGCCGCCGCCGTCATCGCCCTGCAGGGCCAGATCGGGTTGGCCTTCGTAGGTATGTCGACCCTGATACGGCCTCAGGGTTACTCATCCCGGAGTACCACCGCTGGCGTAGGGTCGCGCCATGGACGGAACCGCCACGGACGCAAGCAACCCCCCGACCGTGAACGCGATGCGCCGCGCCCTGCGCCGCGCCAGGGACGGCGTCGCCCTCGACGTGACCGAGGCCGCCGTACTGCTGCAAGCCAGGGGCGAGGACCTGCGCGGACTCTGTTCCAGCGCCGCCCGGCTGCGCGACGCCGGCCTGGAGGCGGCCGGCCGCCCCGGGGTCATCACCTACTCCAAGAGCGTGTTCATCCCGCTCACCCGGCTGTGCCGCGACAAGTGCCACTACTGCACCTTCGCCACCGTGCCCGGCAAGCTGCGCCGGGCTGCTCGGGGCACGGTGGGGGCACCTCCCGGGCGAAGCCTGGGGATGTTCATGTCCCCCGACGAGGTGCTGGAGGTCGCCCGGCGCGGGGCCGAACTCGGCTGCAAGGAAGCCCTGATCACGCTCGGCGACAAGCCGGAGGACCGCTGGCCCGAGGCCCGCGAGTGGCTGGACGCGCACGGCTACGACGACACCATCGCCTACGTGCGGGCGATGTCGATCCGCATCCTGGAGGAGACCGGTCTGCTGCCGCACCTCAACCCCGGGGTGCTGAGCTGGACGGACTTCCAGCGGCTGAAGCCGGTCTCCGCCTCGATGGGCATGATGCTGGAGACCACCGCCACCCGGCTGTGGAGCGAGCCCGGCGGTCCGCACTTCGGCTCCCCGGACAAGGAACCCGCCGTCCGCCTGCGGGTGCTGGAGGACGCCGGGCGCAGCTCGGTCCCGTTCACCAGCGGCCTGCTGATCGGTATCGGCGAGACGTACCGGGAGCGCGCCGAGTCGCTGTTCGCGCTGCGCAAGGTCTCCCGCGCCTACCAGGGCGTCCAGGAGCTGATCCTGCAGAACTTCCGCGCCAAGCCGGACACGGCGATGCGCGGCATGCCGGACGCCGAACTCGACGAGCTGGTCGCCACCGTGGCGGTGGCCCGGCACCTGATGGGCCCG
Organism: Kitasatospora sp. NPDC059577; assembly: GCF_042735475.1. Taxonomy (NCBI): domain Bacteria; kingdom Bacillati; phylum Actinomycetota; class Actinomycetes; order Kitasatosporales; family Streptomycetaceae; genus Kitasatospora; species Kitasatospora sp. NPDC059577. The sequence goes on from NZ_JBHWBZ010000023.1 coordinate 19,316, forward strand.
GCCGCCTGCCTCCAGGCCCCGCCGAACCTGGTGGACGGCGAGTTCGAGCGGCTGATCGAGGCCGGCGTCGACGACTGGGGCGGGGTCTCCCCGGTCACCCCGGACCACGTCAACCCCGAGCGCCCCTGGCCGCAGATCGAGCGCCTGGCCGAGCGGTCGGCGGCGGCCGGCTTCGAGCTGCGCGAGCGCCTCGCCGTCTACCCCGGGTACGTGCGCCGCGGCGAGCCCTGGCTGGACCCGCGGGTGCTGCCGCACGTCCGCGCCCTGGCCGACCCGGAGACCGGCCTGGCGAACCCGGACGCGGTGGTCCGCGGCCTGCCCTGGCAGGAGCCGGAGGACCTGCCGGCGTCGTACGGCCGGACCGACCTGCACGCCACCATCGACACCGAGGGCCGCACCGGCGACCGACGCGCCGACTTCGAGGACGTGTACGGCGACTGGGAGGTGCTGCGCGAGCAGGTGCTCGCGCAGGGCGCGCCCGAGCGCCTCGCCGGGGACCTGCGGGAGGCCCTGGCGGTGGCGGCCGACGACCCGGTGAAGCTGACCGACGACCACGCCCTGGCGCTCTTCCACGCGGACGGCCCGGCCCTGGACGCGCTCTGCCGGATCGCCGACGACGTGCGCCGCGACGCCGTCGGGGACGACGTCACCTACTGCGTCACCAGGAACATCAACTTCACCAACGTCTGCTACACCGGCTGCCGCTTCTGCGCCTTCGCCCAGCGCCGCACCGACGCCGACGCCTACACCCTCTCCCTGGAGCAGGTCGCCGACCGGGCCGCGCAGGCCTGGGAGGTGGGCGCCACCGAGGTCTGCATGCAGGGCGGCATCCACCCCGACCTGCCCGGCACCGCCTACTTCGACATCGCCCGCGCGGTGAAGGAGCGGGTGCCCGGCATCCACGTGCACGCCTTCTCCCCGATGGAGGTGGTCAACGGCGCGACCCGCACCGGGCTGTCGATCCGCGACTGGCTGCAGCGGGCCAAGGAGTCCGGCCTGGACACCATCCCGGGCACCGCCGCCGAGATCCTGGACGACGAGGTCCGCTGGGTGCTCACCAAGGGCAAGCTGCCGGCCGCGACCTGGGTCGAGGTGGTCACCACCGCGCACGAACTGGGCATCCGTTCCTCCTCCACGATGATGTACGGGCACGTGGACACCCCGGCGCACTGGCTCGGCCACCTGCGGCTGCTCGCGCAGATCCAGCAGCGGACCGGCGGGTTCACCGAGTTCGTGACCCTGCCGTTCATCCACACCAACGCCCCGGTCTACCTGGCCGGCGTCTCCCGGCCCGGCCCGACCGCCCGGGACAACCGCGCGGTGGTGGCGATGGCCCGCCTGCTGCTGCACCCGCACATCCCCAACATCCAGACCAGCTGGGTCAAGCTGGGCGCCGAGGGCGCGGCCGAGATGCTCCGCTCCGGCGCCAACGACCTGGGCGGCACGCTGATGGAGGAGACCATCTCGCGGATGGCCGGCTCGGCGTACGGCAGCTACAAGTCGGTGCGCGACCTCCGGGCGATCGCCGAGGCCGCGGGCCGCCCGCACCGCCAGCGCACCACCACCTACGGCGAGGTGCCGGCCGAGCGGCAGGCCGCGGCGCTGGCCTCGGACGGGCACCTGCCGGAGCTGCTGCCCGTGCTGGACTGACCCCGGCGGCGATCCCGTGGTCTCCCGGCCGCCGCCGGCGCGGCGGCCGGGCCCGGGGTGGGCGGGGGCTCCGGGGAGCGGGAGCCGGAAGCGGGTACTGCAGTTCGAGGGATGCCGTCGATCCGTACGGGCCGTCGAAGTACAGTGCGAGGGCGCGCGACCGGCCGAGCGTCGTGCGCGGCCCCCGCTCCGAGGAAAGGCGCCCCGTCGTGATGCCACTGTGGTCACGCGCCCAGCAGCAGGACTACCGCAGCCGGGTGCGGGGCTGCCTGCTCGGCGGGGCCATCGGTGACGCGCTCGGCGCCGGTGTCGAGTTCGAGGCGCTGGAGAAGATCAGGGCCCAGTACGGCCCGCAGGGCGTCACCGGCTACGTCCCCGCGTACGGGCGCACCGGCGCCGTCACCGACGACACCCAGCTCAGCCTGTTCACCGTCGACGGACTCATCCGCGCCCACATCCGGCGCGACACCGGCAGCTGGCACCCGCCCACCGACCTGCACCTGGCCTACCTGCGCTGGGCCGCCACCCAGCGCGACTGGGGCCCGGACGAGCGCCGCCCCGACCTCGGCTGGCTCGGCCGCGAGGAGTGGCTGTACGCCCAGCGCGCCCCCGGCCAGGGCTGCCTGTCCGGCCTCACCGGGCCCGACGCCGAGCGGCTCGGTACCCTCGACCGGCCCAAGAACCCGCACTCCAAGGCCTGCGGCACGGTGGTGCGGGCGGCGCCGTTCGGGCTGCTCACCACCTGGGAGCCGGGCCTGGTGTTCCAGCTCGCCGTCGAGTGCTCGGTGCTCACCCACGGCCACCCCACCGGCTACCTCGCGGCGGGCGCGTTCGCGGTGGTCATCCAGTCGGTGGCCCGCGGCGGCACCCTGGAGGAGGGCGTCCACCTCGCGCTCGCCCTGCTCTCCGAGCGGCAGGGGCACGAGGAGACCACCGCCGCGCTGCGGGCCGCGCTGGACGCCGTACGGGCCGGCGAGCCCTCCGCGGAGCGGGTCGAGGCGCTGGGGGAGGGCTGGGTCGCCGAGGAGGCGCTGGCGATCGCGGTCTACTGCGCGCTGGTCGCCCACGACGTCCGCTCCGGCCTGCTGCTCGCCGTCAACCACTCCGGGGACAGCGACTCCACCGGGGCGATCTGCGGCAACCTGCTCGGCGTGCTGCACGGGGACACCGCGCTGCCGCCGGGCCTGGTGGCGGGAGTCGAGGGGCGCGCCGCGATCCTCGAACTCGCCGACGACTTCGTGCTGGAACTGATGCACGGCGCCGAGCTGCACGACCGGCGGACGGCGGAGGGCTCCGGCTGGTGCGCCCGCTACCCGGTGACGGACTGAGGCACCGCCCGGGCCGGCCCGACCGCCAGGCCGTGTCCGGCCCGGGGGTCGCCCCCTGGAACGGCAGTTGCCCGTAGCGCCGACGGCCGCCGAGGGCGACGGACACCGCTACGGGCAACCGGTCCGGGTACGGAACCGCTCGGGCTGGTCAGCCCGGGAGCTCGCCGAAGCCGCCTGCCGCCGCTGCCGAGGCGAAGGCGTTCCAGGCCTCGGTCGAGAAGCGGAGGTGGGGTCCCCGGGGATCCTTGGAGTCCCGGACCGCCACCTCCCCCGCGCCGGGGAGGGCGATCTCCACACAGGCGCCTTGGCCGCCGCTGTGACTGCTCTTGCGCCATCGGGTTCCGTGCTCGGGCGGGGTGATCATTCGTGGAATTCCTTTTCGATGTCGGCTATCAGCGACCGGCTCTCCGCGACACCGAGTGCGGCCGCCCTCAGGTAGTCGTACAGACCGGTATAGCGGCGCACATCAGCCTCCTTCTCCAGGTAGAGATCGCTCGTCACACCTTCGAAGTAGACAACCGTGGAATCGGCTGACTCCGGGAACTCCAGCAGGGAGAATGTCCCGGTCATGCCGGGATGCGCGCCGTGCGAGAACGGGATCACCTGGATGGTGATGTTCGGGCGCAGGCTGAGCTCCAGCATCTGCTGCAGCTGCCGGGCCATCACCCCCTTGCTGCCGACCTCTCGGCGCAGCACCGCCTCGTCTATGACGGTCCACAGGCTGCCCAGCCGGTTCTCGCCGTGGACGCGCTCCTGACGCTTCATCCGGACCTGCACCCGGCGCTGCACGGCGTTCGCGTCGGTGTCCGGCTGGGTGCCCTCGACCACGGCCTGGGCGTACTGCTCGGTCTGCAGCAGGCCCGGGACGAAGGAGGACTCGTACGCGCGGATCGAGGAGGCCTCGGCTTCGAGCCCGATGTAGACGCTGTACGGGGTCGGCATGTCGTTGAAGTCGTGCCACCAGCCGCGCTGGCGGGACTCCTTGGCCATCTCCATCAGGCTGGCACGCATCTGGTCGTCGGCCACCTTGTACACGTCGCAGAGGTCGCGCACGTCGCGCTGGCTGATGCTGCGGCGGCCGTTCTCCAGGCGACTGATCTTCGACTGGGAGACCATCAGCCGGCCGGCGACCTCCTCCGCCGTCATGCCGAGGCCCTCGCGGAGTTTGCGCAGTTCGGAGCCGAGGCGTCGGCGGCGGACGGTGGGATTGACGTTGGCGGACACTTCGACCTCCGGCCGGACCTCTCGTGATCGTTGGAACGGCAGTCCTCGGAACACTTCGGACATTGGGACCAACCCCCCTGACTTGGAGCAGCATGTCACCTTGGGCCAGGTCGGCGCCGGGGAATCACAGCAGCGCGGTAGAACAGATCATCGGAAAAGTGCTTCCGCGAGACAGCGAAAGCCCCCAGGTGGTAATGCGGCTGGACGACTCGGACGGGTAGTACGGCGGACGCCCCTCGGGGCCGCCCCCGCACATGCCCCTGGCACGGGTGGGAGCGGACCGCTGCGGGCCTCCGGGGACGGCAAGAGGGGCGGTCGCCGGGCGACTTGCGTCGCGGGGCGACCGCCCCTCGGTGCTGCCTCTGGTGGTGCTCGTGGGTGCTGGTGGTGCTCGTGGCGCGGGTGGTGCCGATGGTTCGGGTCGTGCGGCGGGTCGCTCGGCGCCTCCCGGAGGCGCGGACGGGGCGACACGCGCCGTCAGGCGTGCCCGCGGATGCGTCGGACGGTGTACCGTGCGCCGGCCCGTCCACCGGGGACCGGCCGGACCGCTCCGGTCACCGGACCGTTCGGACCAGCGGACGGATCCGAATGCCGGACCGCTCCGGTCACCGGACCGCCGCGGCGTCCCCGGGTCAGCGGACGCCGACCCGGGAAGCGGGGACCCGCCCGCCCGAACCCCGGCCCGCAGTACGGGCGCCGGAGCGGCCGGTGGCAGGGGCGGACCCGGGGCCGGGGCCCTGGGGGGAACGGTTCTGCTGCGTCGGCAGGCCGTTCTGCACGTCCATCACGGCGTGCGCGACCATCCCGCCGAGCGGGTCGTACCGGATCAGGTCGCGCAGCCGCGACCGCGAGGACCGGCCCTCGTTGCCCGGGTACAGGTGCTTGCCCAGACCCACCGAGTGAGCGAGCGCGGCGAGCGCCGCGGTCCGCGGGTCCGGCGGCACGCCGGTGCGGATCGCGGTGTCCAGCCGCTGCTTGATCGCGGCGTTGGTGCAGTCGTCGGACGCCTGGTACCGGGTCGTCGGCAGCACCCCGCACACCTGGCCCGCCACGGCGGTCACCATGCCGCAGCGCTCCAGGTGCGCCAGATAGGTCTGCCGCAGCCCGAGCCGCGGTCCGCCGATCCAGTGCGCCGCGCGAACCGGACTGCCGCGTCGGCGCAGCAGTTCCAGTGCGTGGTCAAGGGTCGGGTCACCGGTCGGCCGTGCGAGCACGACAGCGATCCGGTCTCCCTCCGGTACGATCCGTCCGGCCAGGGACAGCTCGACGAGCTGGGCCCCGGCGAGTCCGAGGTCGAGGGTCTGCGGCTGCGCCGTGGTACCCGTGGTCGGGTCCAAAGCGAGCAGCAAGAGTTCCTCGGGAACAGTTCTGCGGCTCTTGCCCATCCAAGCCTCCCCGCGTGGATGAGAGACAGGGTGACGCCTCTCACACGGGCTTGTCGAGTACGCCTCCGAATCGTGACCTTGCGGTGAAGGCGCGGAACCGGGGGCCGCGGGCCCGGCGTCTGATCGGTGAACGGACCGCGGTGCGGCCGGGCGATGGCAATACGGGCCGGTCGGGCGGGGTGTGCGCGGTGGGAACGGCCGCCGGTGGCGGAGACTGTACAGGTACACGGGGCGGGGCGTCGGCTTCCCGAAATCGGGTTCGCCGGTGCCCCGCCGGGCGTTGAGGAGGCTGGGATACGTGGGCGAGTCCCCCGACAGGGTGCTGAGGGACGGCGGGCGGGAGCAGGACCGCGAACGCGAACGGACCGGTGCGGCGGCCGATGCCGCCGGGTCCGCCGGGTCCGCCGGGGGCGGCTCCGGCCCGGCTGCTGCCGGGGCGTCAGCCGGGAACTCCCCGGGCGGCTCCTCGGACAGCGCTGCGGAGACCTCCGGGGAGGCGTCCCCGAAGACGCCCGCGAAGACGCCCCCGAAGGCGTCCGCGAAGCCGTCCTCGGAGTCGTCCGCCGAGGGCGCCGCGAAGGCGCCGGACGAGGTTCCGGCGACGGGGGCCAAGGGCGGCTCGACCGTACAGCTCCGCGTCCGGGATGTGGACAGCAAGACGACGATGCTGCGACTGCCGGTGGACAACAAGACCACCGCGCTGCGGCTGCCCGAAGAGCTGGTGAAGCCCGCGGGCAAGCCGAGTTCCGGTGGTGACGGGGAGAAGGGGAAGGCCGCTCCGGCCGCCGCCTCGGCGAAGGAGCCCGCCGAGCGCCCGCCCGCCGCCGACCCGCGTCTCGCCATGCGGACCGCTGCGGCGGGGGCGGAGGAGACGGCGGACCGGGCGCCGGAGAAGACTGACGCCAAGGCGGACACCAAGGCGCCGGCGAAGGCGGTCGAGCCCGCCGAAGCCGGGACCGAGGCTGCCGAGGCCGAGGCTGGCGGGACCGCGGCTGCCGGGGCAGCGACCGAAGCCGCCGAGGCCGCTCCCACCACCGCGAAGGGCCAGGACGAGAAGTCCGCCGGGCCCGAGAAGGCGGCGAAGGCCGAGAAGCCCGAGAAGGCTGCGAGCGCCCAGGACACCGAGGGCACCGACGACGCCCCCGACGAGGGCACCTCCTCCGAGGACGCCTCCGCCGACGACGCCTCCCCCGTCGCGCTGACCGAGACCGGGCAGCCCGGTCAGAAGTCGGGGCAGGCCGAGAAGCCGGAGAAGCCCGCGCCGCCGCGCACCGCCGCCGCGTCGGCCGGCACCGTGCCCGAGCCGAAGCCCCGGCCCGTCCCGGAGCCCGAGCCGTCGCCGGAACCGGAGCCGAAGCCGGAGCCGAAGCCGGCTCCCAAGCCCGTGCCGGTCCCCGTGCCGCCCCCGAAGCCGCTGCCCGATCCCGACCCGCGGCCGGTGCCGCCGGTCCCGCCGCTGCCGAAGCCCGAGCCGCTGCCCGCTCCGGTGCCGCTGCCCTCGCCCGAGACCACCGCGGAGGCGATGGAGGTCCTGGCCTCCCTCAACGCCCGTCCGGTCTCGCCGCTGCGCCGCGCCCTCAAGCGGGCGACCATCTGGACCGTCTTCCTCGCCGTGGTGCTCGGCGTGGCCGTGGTGGCCCAGCTGCTGCGTCCGCTGCCGGACGCCAAGGTGAAGATGACCGCCACGGGCAGCTACAGCTTCTCCGGTGACCAGTTGGACCTCGCCTGGCCGGCCAAGGGCCAGTCCGCGGCCGAGGTGGTCGGCGTCGGCAGCCTCGGAAGCTCGGGCCAGGAGACGCCGGCCTCGATCGCCAGCGTCACCAAGGTGATGAACGCCTACCTGATCCTGCAGAAGTTCCCGCTGAAGAAGGGGGAGAGCGGCCCGAAGATCGTCGTCGACAAGCAGGCCGCGCAGGAGTCCGGCAACGTCGACGAGTCCAAGGTGACGCTCACCGAGAACCAGGTGCTCACCGAGTACCAGGCGCTGGAGCTGCTGATGCTGCCGTCGGCCAACAACGTGGCCCGGCTGCTCGCCCGCTTCCACTCCGGCTCCGAGGACGCGTTCGTCAAGCTGATGAACGACACCGCGGCCAAGTTCGGCATGACCAACACCATCTACGCGGACCCGGCGGGCTACAACGCGGACACCAAGTCCACCGCCAAGGACCAGCTGAAGCTGGCCGAGCAGGTCATGCAGGACGAGATCTTCCGCCAGATCGTCTCCACCCCGGAGACCAACTTCAACAACGCGCGGATCCCCAACACCAACAACCTGATCAACCCGAAGACCGGGGTGATCGGCGTCAAGACCGGCTCCAGCACCCCGGCCGGCGGCTGCCTGATGTGGGCCGCCTACAAGGAGATCGGCGGCGTGAAGCGGCTGATCCTCGGCGTCACCCTGGGGCAGCAGGCCACCTCGCCCGCCGCGAACGACGGCATCCTGCCGACCGTGCTCAAGGTCAGCGGCAAGCAGATCCAGGCCGCGCAGAACGGTGTGACCGGCCAGACCGTGGTCAAGCAGGGCGACGTCGTCGGCTCGGTCGACGACGGGCTCGGCGGCAAGGTCCCGCTGGTCGCGACCAAGGACCTGGTGGTGGCGGGCTTCCCGGGCATCTCCGGCACGGTCACCCTGGACGCGTCGAAGATCGGCCACACCGAGAAGGCCGGCAAGGAGGTCGGCGTGCTGCGGGTGGGCGCCGGCGACAACAAGGCGGAGGTCCCGGTGGCCCTCCAGGCCGACCTCAACCCGGCGTCCATCCAGTCCCGACTGCTGCGCACGCTGTGAGCCGTCGAGGCGGCCGGGACAGCCGGGACAGCCGGGACAGCCGAACCGCTGAACTGCTGGAACCGCTGAACCGCTGAACTGCTCAACTGCTGAACGACGAAGGGGAGCCGGTCCGCACCGGCTCCCCTTCGTCGTTCGTTCCCCACCCCGGCGCCGGACGCGCGGTCCCGCGCCGGGCCTACGTGTCGCGGTCGAGCAGCGCGAGCGTGAACCCGCCGAGCGGGGTCACCTCGTCCGGGTCCCCGTACTGGGTGCGGAGCACCTGCGCCTGGTCCGTCGGCATGGTGCCCAGCGGGTCGGAGGTGTCGCCGAGGACCAGCAGCCAGATCCGGGACACCGGGCCCAGGCACGCCTCGGGCTTCGCACAGGCCGTCGGCGACAGGTCCTCCGCGTCGTCGGCGCTCTGCGCGACGAACACCGGGTACAGGTGCACGTCCGACGGCAGGTAGTGGCTGACGCCCGGCCAGACCATCGCCCACGACTGGTTGCCCAGCGGGGCCGCCATCCCGTCCCCGGAGCGGTAACCGGCGGCGATCGTTCGGGCGGCCGCCTTGAACGGCTCCTCCGAGCCGTTGTGCGAGCCGACGTACCGCACCGCGGGCTGCTCGGGCAACGCCGCCACGGCCGGAACGGCGAGCAGCCCCACCGCCAGCAGCCCGGCCGCCGCGACGGCCCTCCGAGGCTCCGGGACGCGGCGCGCGCGGGCCACCAGCGCGCCGTACGCCGCCCCGACCCCGCCGCCGGCCAGCACCGCCCAGGCGGGCACCGTGAACAGCAGGTACCGGTCGATGAAGTACGAGGTGCCGCCCAGGCGGGACACCAGCCAGACGCTCACCACCGGCAGCTCGGCCAGCAGCAGCACCTGCCAGGCCTGCAGCCGCCGGCCGGGCAACGCCAGCGCCGGCACGGCCAGCAGCACGAAGACGTAGAACACCGGTCCCGAGCCGAACAGGTGCTCGCCGAAGTTGGCCAGGCGGCTGAGGGACGGCGTGGTGATCCAGCCCAGCTGCCGGTCCGACTGGCTGCTGCCGAGCAGCACCACCGGCAGCACGGGCAGCGCGGCGACCGCGACCGCCAGCGGGTACTGCCACCGCAGCCGCCGGTCCGGGGCCTCCCGGGTGCGCCACAGGTGCAGCGCGACCAGGGCGGCCTGCCCGGCCAGCGTGCTGAAGGAGATCAGGTGGCCCGCGCCGGCCACGGCCATGGCCACGCAGTACGGCGCCCAGCGCCGCCACGTCGGCCGCTCCAGCGCCCGCAGCAGGAAGTAGGTGGCGGCCGCGATCGCACAGGTCACCAGCGCGTACGAGCGCGCCTCCTGGGCGTACCGGGAGACCAGGGGCGGCACCGTGAACAGCAGGCCGGCGCCGACCGCGGCGACCCGCCCGCCGAACAGCCGCCGTGCGGTCAGCGCCACGAAGGCGGCGGCGCCCGCCATGGCCAGCACCGACGGAATCCGCAGCGCCACCGTCGAGTCGCCGAAGACCGCCGTCCAGCCGTGCATCAGCAGGTAGTACGCGCCGTTGCTGGCGTCGATGTGCTGGAGCAGCCGCAGCAGGTCGCCCAGCGAGCGGGTGGCCACCGTCGAGGTCGCTATCTCGTCCCGCCACAGGTCCGGCGTCCCCAGCCGGTACCCGCCCACCGCCAGCATCACCAGCGCGGGCCACAACCACACCTGCCCCAGCAGTCGGACGACCGGGCGCACAGCAGGTCTCATCGGGTCCTTCGTCTCCTTCACGCGGCGTGCCGGGCGGACCGGGCACCTCCCGGCAGGCTACTTGACCCGCCCTGACACCCCGTCGGCACCCGTGCTCCCACCCGCACCCCGTCCACCACCCCGCTCCCCACCCCCGATCCGGTACGCTGTGAGCGGCCTCGCCACAGCCGGGCCACGCCTCAGTAGCTCAGGGGATAGAGCACGGCTCTCCTAAAGCCGGTGTCGCAGGTTCGATTCCTGTCTGGGGCACGACCAGCACGAAGGCCACAGGCCCCCCACCCACTCCGGGTCGGGGGCCTGTTCCTTTTCCCGGCGGGACCGCCGGCACCGCCAGGACCGCCGGCACCGCCCGCCCCTGGCCCGCCCGCCCCGGCCCGTCCGCCTTCCGTCCGGCCCGTTCTGCCGCTCCCGGCCGGGCTTGCCTGCCCGTCCGCGCGCTCGCCCGCGCATGGTCAAGATCGTCCACCGGCAGATCCTCCGGCCCGTCCCAGCGGCCCCACCCCGCCCACCCGCACCGACGCCCAGGTCGGAGGTCGTTCCGTCGACGAACCCGGCCGTGACCCGGTACCGGAATTGACGATTCACATTGTGTGCGACCGGTAATTGAACCTCCGGTGATTTCGTCGGGCAATTGCCGGTCCGGCTGGGCGGAGTATTCGCGAATTTCCGGCCGAGAGGGCCCAGTCGTCGCGAGATTCGCGAGTGGCGGCAAATCGGGTGAATCGGCCGGGTGACCGTTGCGATTCGGCCACCCGGGCATGCCCTGATTGCGTCGTCGCCCGGCTCTGGCCTGTGGAAGTGTGGGGGCGGTAAAGCTGCTCGACAGTCTCCCGTGGCCGAAACGGAGTGAAATGCTGCGTTAATATTTCGATCGCCGTGGACGTCGTGCTAGAAATGCTTTCGCCCCGCCGCCCCGGTTTTTTTCGCCGAGGCCGGCCGCTTGTGCGGAGGGGGCAAATGTCCGAAATCAACAGCACGGAGGAGAGATATGTCGAACAACGACTTTGACCTCGACGTCCGCGTGGCCACCGCCCCGGTCGCCGCGTCCCCCGATGGCTTCCTGAGCATGGGCAGCACTTGCTACTCCTGCCACTACTCCTGTGACTGCCAGTACACCGACACCTGCGGCAGCTGCGGCTGCGCCGGCTCCAGCGTTTGCTGAAGCCCGCAGGTCCGGTAGCCGTGGCTCCCCGGAGCGACGGCACCTGATCGGGCACGGGGCTCCCGGCACCATGGGGCCGGGAGCCCCGCGCCGTCCCTGAGACGACCCCGGCGCGAGCCGGATCCACTGCGAGATCGGGAGCCCCACTGTGGCCGAGCCCAACGATGGAACAGCGCTGACCGGGCTCACCCGGGGCATCGCCGACCGCCTGGCGGACTTCGCCCTGAGGACGGCCTCCGGTGACGGTCCGGACCGGCCGCACCTGCACCACGACCGGCTGGGCCTGGCCAACGGCCACCCCGGCATGGCCCTGGCCCTGCTCTGCGCGGGCCGCGCCCTCGACGACTCCGGGCTGCTGGACGGCGCCCGCGCCGTGCTGCGCAGCGCCGCCGCGGGCACCGCGCAGCGCCCCTACTCGGGACCGGGCCTGTACACCGGCACCGCCGGATTCGCCTCCGTCCTCCTCGCGTTCGCCGAACACGACGAGCGCTACCTGCCGTCCCTGCGCCGGGTCGCCGACAGCTTCGGCGAGCAGGTCGCCGCCACCCGCCGACCCGCCCCCGGAACCGGCCTGCCGTTCACCGCCTACGACGTCGTCGAGGGCGCCTCCGGGCAACTGGCCGCGGCCGTACGGCTCGCGACGGTCGTCGGCGCGCCCGAGGGCTCCCCGCTGCGGACCGCCATCGACGAGCTGGTCGACTACCTCGACGCCGTCACCGCCGCGGACGGGCAGCAGCGCTTCGGCTGGCTGATGACGCCGGCCCACTACCCGCCCGCCTTCCCCTGGTACGCCGAGCGCGCCCCGCACGGGATGTACAACCTCGGCTTCGCGCACGGCCTGCCGGGCATCCTCGGCGCGTTCACCGCCGCCGCCGCGGCCGGCTACGGCGGCTCCCGGGTGACCGGGAAGGTCGCCGACCTGGCCGAGTGGCTGGTGCTCCACCGGACCGCCGACCCCGACCCCCGGGCGGGCTGGGCGGTCTGCCTCCAGGCGGAGGAACACACCCTGCGTCCCGTCCACGACCCGGCCGAGGAGCCCTCCCGCGCGGCCTGGTGCTACGGCGCGCCCGGCATCGGCACCGGGTTGCTGGCCGCCGCCGCCGTCCTGGACGACGCGGACCTGCGGGAAACCGCGATCGGCGCGCTGAGGCGCGTCCTCGACACCGATCCCGCGTACCGCCACGTGTTCGCCCCGACCCTGTGCCACGGGCACGCCGGGATGGCCGCCGTCTACCGTCGCGCCCACGCCGAGACCGGGGTCGAGGAGTTCCGCGACATGGCCGACCGGAGCCTGGCGGCGGTCGTCGGCCTGGCCGACCCGGACCGGCCGTTCCTGGTCGCGGACGAACCCGAGGCCGGACAGCGCGTCGACGACCCCGGCTTCCTCACCGGCGCGGCCGGCACCCTGCTGGCGCTCTCCGCCGCCGTCCGTCCGGAGGTGGCGGACTGGGACGAACTGCTCTTCCTCACCCCGGCCCGGAGCGGCGAAAGGACGGCGGCCCGATGACCGCGACGCACACCCACCGGACGGAGCCGAACGGCCGCGCCCCCCGGGCCGGCCGCCGCTCCTACACCGCGACCGACTTCTTCCTGCTCCGCGCCCCCGCCCTGCCGGCCCGCGGCCTGACCGACCTGCTCGCCGCCTGCGCCGGCGACCCGGCGACGGCCGTCCCCGCCGACTGGGAGGACGGCTACCTGCGCGGCCTGCTGGAGCTGTGGGCCGACCCCCAGGTGCGTTCCGCGATCCGGATGGCGGCCCCCGACCTCGCGCAGGCCGTCGACCGGCTCGACACCCTGGCACCCAAGGACCGCCACCGGGCGATGATGAGCCTGGGCCGTTACCTGAACCGGATGAGCGCGCGCCCCACGCCGCTCAGCACGGTCGCCGGTGTCGCCGGAGGGTTCTTCGGCGACGGACCGGCCCCCGTTCTCGGCAGCCCCGCGATCAGCTCCTCCCGGGCCCGGCTGGACTCCGGTTGGATGCTCCACCTGTTCAAGTCGGCCGCCGACTCCGCGGAACCGCGTCCGGACCTCGAACTGCGCACCAACGACCTGACCCACCTGGGCCGCGGCCGCGCCTGGCTCTCCGTCGCGGACGGCTACGGCGAAGGGACCCGCCGGACCGCCTCGGTGCGCTGGTCCCCGGCCGTGCGCCTGGTGCTGGAGGCGGCCCGCCGGCCGCGGACCCTCGGCGAACTGGCCGGCCTGCTGACGGAGCAGTACCCCTCCGTGCCGGAGGACCAGGTGCTCGGCCTGCTCCGGCAGTTGGTCCGGCTGGACTTCCTCATCACCTCGCGCCGGCCCGCCCTGCTGGGCGATCCCGGCCGGAGCGACGCCGCCGCGCAACTGGGCACCGCTCTGGCGCCGGACGCCCTGGCCGCGCTGCGCCGGGTCGAGCAGGAGGTGGCCGCGTTCAACCGGCACGGCCGCACCAGCGACCTGCCGGGCCTGTTCGGTACGGTCGAACCGCTCGGCGCCGAGGTCGACGCCGACTACCAGGGCCACTTCCTGCAGGTGGACTCGACGCTGGATCTGCCCGGACGGCCGGGGCTGCCGACCGACGTCCAGCGGCTGGCCGAGGACGCCGCCGAACTGTTCACCACCGTCGGCACCGTCTTCAAGTACCCCCAGCGGCTGCGCGACTACGCCACCGCGCTCACCGAGCGGTACGGCTCCCAGGCCGAGGTGCCGCTGCTCGAACTGCTCTCCCCGGAGACCGGCCTCGGCGCGCCCACCGGCTACCGCAACCCGCCGCGCGGATTCGACCTGCAGCCGGTCACCCCCGACCACGGGCGCGAGGAGCGCGAGGCCGTCCTGGGCCGGATGGTGGCGACCGCACTGGCGGCCGGCTCCCGCGAACTCGTCCTGGACGAGCGGACGCTGGCGGACCTGCGGGCGGCCGGCACGAGGCCGAACGACCGCAGGGAACCGACCCCCGCGCTGGACGTGCACCTCCAGGTGTTGCCGCCCTCGCCCTCGCACCCGCGCTGGCGCGGGGTCGTCACCGAGACCGGGGTGGCCTTCGGCGGCCGGACCTTCGCCCGCTTCCACGACCTGCTGACGGACGAACTCCAGGACCGCCTGCGCGGGCTGGCCGCCGCCGAGGAGGAGCGGCTGCCGGGCCTGGCCGTGGTCGAGCTGACCTACCTGCCCGCCAAGGCCCGGGCCGGCAACGTGTCGCTGCGCCCGGTGCTCCGCGAGCTGGAGCTGCCGCTCAACGTGGCCCCGGGCCTCCCGGCCGACCGGGTGCTCGCGCTGGACGACATCCTGGTCGGCGTGCGGGACGGCGAACTCTACCTGTACAGCCGGGCGTTGGAGCGCGAGCTGCACGTCACGCAGAACACCATGCTGAACCCGCTGTCCGGACCGAACGTCTGCCGCTTCCTGCTGGAGGTCTCGGCGACGCAGTTCCGCGGCGCCGCCCCCTTCGACTGGGGCGAGCTCGCGTCGAGCATGCCCTTCCTGCCCCGGCTGGTCTGGCGTGACCTGGTGGTCAAGCGGGCGCGCTGGCTGCTGACCGACCGCGACGTGCCGGCCGGGTGCACCGGTCGGCTCGCCGACTTCGCGGCGGCGGTCGCGGACTGGCGCTCGCGCTGGTCGGTGCCGCGCTTCTGCCACCTGGCCCAGAGCGACAACACCCTCCTGCTGGACCTGGAGAGCGCGCCCTCGCTGGAGGAGCTCAGGCTGGCCGCCGGCAAGCACGCCGAGGGCTTCGCGCTGCAGGTCGAGGAGGCGATGCCCGCTCCCGGGGACGGCTTCCTGCGGGACGGCCGGGGCGAGGACTTCGTGGCCGAGGTCGTCGTCCCGGTGCTGTCGGCCGCGCCGCCCGCCGCCCGCCCGCCGCTGCCCCGGGGCCCGTACCGGGTGGCGGAGGAACAGCGGCTGCGGCCCCCGGGCGGCGAGTGGGTGTACGCCAAGCTGTACGCCGAGAGCGACTCGCTGGACGGTCTGCTGACCGGGGAGGTGGCCGCGCTGGCCGCCGAGCTGGGCGACCGCTTCGGCACCGGCCACCCGTTCTTCCTCCGCTACGTCGACCCGGCCCCGCACCTGCGGCTGCGCGTCCACGTCCCGGACCGGGACCGGGCCCGGGACGTGTTCGGGCACGTCGCCGGGTGGGCGCACGGCCTGATGGCGGACGGGCGGATCACCGACCTGGCCTTCCCGGTCTACCGCCGGGAGGTCGAGCGGTACGGCGGGCCGTTCCTCATCGACCGGGCCGAGGTGCTGTTCCAGCGGGACAGCGCCGCCGCCCTGGCCCTGCTGGGGCACCTGTCCGAGCCGCTGCCCGAGGGTTCGGCGCCGGCCCTCGACCGGATCGCGCTGACCGGCCTCAGCCTGGAGCGCGTCGGCCGGATCCTGCTGCCGGACTTCGCCGAGCGGCACGCGATGGCCCGTTCGATGTCCGGCCCGACGGCCGGCGGACCGGAGTACCGGGCGGCGGCCAGGGACCTCTGGCGCGGCCACACCGAGCCGGGCCGGGACGCCCGGGTGCTCGGCCTGGTGGAGTCGCTCTGGCAGGAGGACGGCGACCGGTACGTCCGGGAGCTGGCGAAGCGGGCGGAGACCGGTGAGCTCTGGTCGGACCGGACGGGTGTGGTCCGGGCCCTGCTGCACATGCACTGCAACCGGATGGGCCTGCCCCGGGACCAGGAGGAGGCCGCCTACGGGGTGTGGCGGCGGCTGCTCGACCGGGTGGTCGGCCAGCAGCGGGGTGCGGCGGCCCGGGGGGACGGGTGAACCCCGTGCGCCGGATCCGCAGCCGGGTCGCCAGGCTGCCGGCCGACGTCGCGCCCGCGCTGACCGTGCTGCGCCTGGCCTGGCAGTCGGACCGCCGGGCGACGGTCCAGGTGGTGCTGTTCGCCGTCGGCGCGGGGGCCCTCCCGGGCGTCCAGGTCAAGGTGACCGCGGCGTTCGCGACCGCGCTGGTGCACGCCGCCGGCGCCGGCGGCCAGGTGTCCGGGGCGATCGGCTTCCTGGTCCTGCTCGGGGCGCTGGGCCTGGCCGGCCAGCTGATGGCGGTGTTCCAGAACCGCGCCATGCAGCGCTGCCAGAGCCGCCTGTCCGCGGGCCTGGCGGACCGGATCATCGGGCGGGCGGCCGGCTTCTCGCTGTCGCAGGTCGAGGACCCGCGGGTGCAGGACTCGCTGCAGCGAGCCGTCCGGGAGGTCAACTTCCGGCCCGGGCTGATGCTCAACCAGGTGATCCAGGTGGCCACCCAGGTGGTGACCTTCGGCTCGGTCGGAGCGATCCTCTGGACGCTGGACGTCCGGGTGGCCGTGCTCGCCATGTTCGCGCCCTTCCCGGCGATCGTCTCCCAGATCGTCCAGGGCCGGCGCGGTCACGCCCTGGAGCACGGACGGTCCGAGGAGCGGCGGCGGCTCACCTACTGGCAGCACCTCGCCTCCCAGCCGGGTTCGATGAAGGAGGTGCTGGCCTTCCGCCTCGGCCCGGTGCTGCAGGCCAACCACGGCCGGCTGCTCGCCCGCATCGTCGGGGCGGACCTGCGGCTGGCCGACCGCAACGTGCGGCTGGCGATCCCGATGATGGTCCTCACCGCGGCCCTGACGCTCGGGGCCCAGGCCACCGCGATCCTGGCCGGCAGCGACGCCGGCCACCTGGCCCGGCTCTTCGCGGTGATCCCGGCGATCGGCATGCTGCAGAGCAGCATGCAGCAGTTCTTCGGCGGGGTGGCCGGGATGTACGTCAACCAGCTGTACCTGCGCAACGTCGTCGAGTTCCTGGCCATCGACCCGCAGCAGGCCGAGGGCGGCGACCGCTCCTTCCCCGCCCGGCTGTCGACCGGCATCGAGTTCCGCGACGTCTCGTTCCGGTACCCGGGGGCCGGCCGGGCCGCGCTGTCCGGGGTGTCGTTCACGCTGCGCCCCGGCGAGGTGACGGCGATCGTCGGGCTCAACGGCGCGGGGAAGTCGACGGTCGGCAAACTCGTGGGGCGGCTGTACGAGCCGACCGGGGGCGAGATCCTGGTGGACGGCGTGCCGCTGGGCGACTACGACCCGGACAGCCTGCGCGACGGGATCTCGTACGTGTTCCAGGACTACGTCGAGTACCAGCTGACGGTGGGGGAGAACATCTCGCTCGGCGCCGTCCACCAGCCCGACCGGGGGCCGGAGCGGGTCCGCGAGGCGGCCGAGGAGGTCGGCATCCACGAGCACGTGGCGACCCTGCCCGAGGGCTACGACACCCAGGCGGGCCGGTCCTTCCAGGGCGGCGTGGAGTTCTCCGGCGGGCAGTGGCAGCGGCTCGCCATCGCCCGCGGCCTGGTCCGCCGGGCCGGGGTGCGGGTGATGGACGAGCCGACGGCCGCGCTGGACACCATCACCGAGGCGGCGCTGCTCGACACCCTGACCACCGCGGTGGACGGGCAGGTCTCGGTCCTGATCGCCCACCGGTTCTCCTCGGTGGTCCGGGCCGACCGGGTGCTGGTGTTCGACCGGGGCCGACTGGTCGAGGACGGCAGCCACCGGGAGCTGCTGGAGCTCGACGGGCTCTACGCCCGGATGTTCCACGCGCAGGCGACCGACCGCGAATCCGTGTCCCAGTCCCACTCGTGAGGCGGCGATGAAGCTCACAGCGTTCGACCAGGTGATGATCTACGACGGGAGCGGCCCGGCGGGGGCCGCCCGGGAGGCGGTCGAACTGGCCGTCGCGGCGGAGCGTCTGGGCTACCACCGGTTCTGGGTGGCGGAGCACCACGGCGTCTCGGGCGGCTGCGGCTCGCCCGAGGTGCTGGTGGCGGCCGCGGCCTCGGCGACCGGCCGGATCCGGGTCGGCACCGCCTCGGTGCTGCTGCCCTACTACGCGCCGTTGAAGGTGGCGACCACCTTCAACCTGCTGGAGCGGCTCTTCCCGGGCCGGATCGACCTCGGGGTGGGTCGCGGCCCGGGGGCGGTCCCCGCGGTGAGTCGCCGGCTGGCGCGCGAGGGCGAGGCGCCGTACGAGGAGAAGCTCGCGGAACTGCTGCGGATCCTCACCTCGGAGGGGCCGGAACATTCACTTCCGGAATCCGGGCGACCGGATTTCTGGCTGACCGGATCCGGGACGGGCGGGGCACTGGCCGCCGCCCGGCACGGACTCCCGTTCTGTTTCGCCCAGTTCGTCCACGGAGAGCTCCGCCCGGAGGTGGTCGAGCGTTATCGCGAGGAGTTCCGCCCCGGCCCGTTCGGCAGTGAACCCCGGGTCGGCGTCTGCGTCCGGACGGCCGTCGCCGAGGACCCGCGGGACGCCCGGGCGCTGCGCTCGCTGGTGGACTGGATCGCGGATGCAGGGCGGGGGGCCGCCCTGCCCGCCGGGGTCCTGCCGTCCTGGCGCGAACTCCGGGAATACCGGCCCGCGGTGGCCTCTCCGGACGGCTTCGCGGTGCTGGCGGGTGTGCCCGAGGAGGTCGGCGGGAAGGTATCGGAACTGGTCGACGCCTATCGGCCGGACGAACTCGTGGTCACCACGGCCTGTCCCGAACTCGCTCTCCGGGTTCGCGTGTTCGAGTTGGTCGGCCAGATGATGAAACGTCAGTTAGCCTCGGAGGGCGGCCTGGTGAGCCTGGACCCTGTTGGGACCGCTGGTATATAGTCGAAATGTCGTGCACATGTCGAAATTGGCCCGGGAATTGCGGTGCACGCGCAACGGGGGAAGAGCTCATGGGGTGGGCGCGCGCATGATGGTGCTTCAAGCCAAAGGCGTAGGGAAGAGCTACGGGGACACCTGGGTGCTCCGGGACTGCGAGTTCGAGTTGCCGGAGGCGTCCGTCACCGCCCTGGTCGGGCTCAACGGCGCCGGGAAGTCCACACTGCTGCGGCTGATCGCCGGACTGGACCGCAGCAGCGCCGGCGGGATCGAGATCGCCGGCAAGGACGTGGTGTTCGGCGAACCCCCGGCCGTCTCGTACCTCTCCCAGGAGCGGCCCCTGTACCGGGCGCTGCGGGTGCGCGAGATCCTCGGGTACGCGGCCGCGCTCAACGAGGGCTTCGACGTCCGGCTCGCACGGGACTGGCTGGACAACTTCGGCATCCCGCTCGCCCGGCGCTGCCAGGACCTCTCCGGCGGACAGCACACCCAGGTCGCGCTCGCGGTGGCGCTGGCCAAGCGGTCGCCGCTGGTGGTCCTCGACGAGCCGATGGCCGACCTGGACCCGCTCGCCCGCGAGGACGTCTCGACCCGGCTGCGCGAGATCGCGGCCGCCAGCGGGCGCTCCTTCCTGCTCTCCTCGCACGTGATCGGCGACCTCGAACCGGTCTGCGACCGGCTGCTGGTGCTCGCCGGCGGGAGGATCGTGCTCGACGGGCCGGTCGACGGCCTGGCCGAACGGGTGCGGGCGAACGGCGGCAGTGCGCCCGACTCGGCCTCGCTCACCGAGATCGTGCTCGGCACCCTGCGCGGCGCCCAGGCCGGGACGGCCGCCCCGCGCGACGCGGACTGACCCCACGGCCGGCTGGTCCGACAGCCGATCGACCCCGAAAGGCAAGGCTCACAGATGTTTCGGCACACCCTCCGGCTCGACCGGCTGCCGCTGCTGGTCACCGGCGTCGCGCTGCTGCTCTACTTCCCCTCCAGCTACTGGGAGCTGTCGAGCAAGCCGGGCAGCGGAATGACCCAGGGCCTGGCGCCCTACCTCGCCATCCTGCTCGCCGTCGTGTGGGCCGCGCCCATGCTGGCCCGCGAGTTCGAGACCGGCACCAGCGTCTGGGCCTGGACCCAGGGCACCACCCGCTCGCGCTGGTTCTTCAGCCGGGCCGCCCTCCCGATCCTCGCCGCCGTCGTCTCCGGACTGGCACTCACCGGCGCCGTCATGGTCAGCGGGATGCACCGCCCGGTCTTCGTCGCGCACGACCACATGAGCGAGGCCTACCTCAGCACCCACGGCCCCTACCTGGTGCTGAGCTCGCTGTGCGCGATCGCCACCGGCCTGGCCGCCGCCGCCGCGACCCGCCGGGCCGTCCCGGCCATCGGGATCAGCCTCATCGCGCAGATCGCGATGACCCTGCTGATGCCGAAGCTGGCGACCTCGATCGCGCCGACCACCACCGCCACCTTCGGCCGGACCGTGTCGGACTACCAGATCGCGGTCCTGGACGGGCACCAGACCTCGGTGACCCGGCTGGCGGACGGCGGCACGGCCGTCGAGTACCAGGCGAACAGCCACTTCTGGGAGGCCCAGCTGGTGACCGGCGCCGTGTTCCTGGCGCTGACCGCCCTGCTGCTCGCCTACGCCTGGCGCACCGTCCGCACGCTCCCGGGCAAGGCCTGACCGGCCCCGACCCCGCGAAGGCCCCCACCGGACCCGGTGGGGGCCTTCGGCGTTCCCCGGGACCACGCCCCGCGGGCTGCGGCGCTCCCGGACCACCGGGGCCGACGGAACGGCCGGGCTCAGGGGCGCGTCCTGACCGGTCACCTGTCCCACCGGGCGCCGGCCCGGCCGCCCACCTGTCCCACCGGGCGCCGGCTCCCGCCCCGACCGGCGGAGGCGGCCGGCACCGGGGCGGGCCGCCCGTCCGGGTCAGGCCAGGCGGAACCGGGTGCGTTCCGCGGCGGGGCGTCCGGTGGCGAGGGCGAGGTCGGCGAGCAGGGTCTCCGACTCCCGGGTGGTGCGCAGGACGGTGGGGTCGAGGTCGACGACGACGACCTCGCGGCGGTCCTCGCTCGCCTCGGCGATCAGGCGGCCGTCCGGCCCCCAGACCGCGCTGGCGCCGCAGGTCTGCCAGGGGCCGGTGCGGCCGATGTGGTTGGCGAGCACCGTGTAGAGGGTGTTGTCGAGCGCCCTGGCGGGGAACCAGACCCGGGACTCGTGGTAGCCGTGGCCCGTGCTGAACAGCGCGCCGACCAGGTAGGCGTGGCAGCCGTCGAGCGCGGCGGCGCGGGCGTGCTCGGGGAAGCCGGAGTCGTAGCAGACGCCGAGACCGAGCCGCCAGCCGTCCAGCTCCAGGGTGCAGCCGGCCGTCCCGGGGCGGTAGAGGTCGCGTTCGGACTTGAAGAGGTGCTGCTTGTCGTAGCGGGTGACGACGTTGCCGTCCGCGCCGATGACGAGGGCGGAGATCAGCAGGTCGGCACCGTCCTGCACGGCGGCGCCGACGACGGCGACGGTCCCCGTCCCGCGGCACGCGTCGGCGATCGGCGCGAGGCGCGGGTCGCCGGGCTGGACGGCGTACTTGAGCGGGTCGGCGCGGATCAGGTCGGGCTCGTACCCGGAGAGGAATTTCTCCGTGAACAGCACCAGGCGGGCACCGGCCCCGGCGGCCTCGCGGATCAACTCGGCGGCCTGGGCGGCGTTGGCGGATATGTCGCCGGCCACGGCCTGGGCCTGGACGGTGGCGATCCGCAGCGGCCGCCCGGGCAGTCCGGGGAGTCCGGTGGTGGTGGCGGGAACGGGGGTGGTGGACATGGCGGCCACGCTATCGGACGGCCCCGCCCAGGTGACGGTGGCTCAGTCGGCGCTTGCGCTCCGTCGATCGGCGGTCCTGCTCAGCGCACCGTCGCCCGGAACCCCGCCGTCCTGGGCGTGGGAGTCCTGGGCGCCGCCGTCCCGAGCGTGGGAGTCCTGGGCGCCACTGCGCTGGGCGCCGCCGTCGGCGGGACCCAGGTCGGTCGGACCCCGGTCGTCCGGCGGGGCGTCGGCCAGCGGGTCGGGAGTGTGGGGCGGCCGGACGGAGGGCACGATGACCCGCTGGACCCTGGGCCTGGTCCGCCAGTTGACCCGCCGGACGTCGCGGGCCAGGGCGCCGGGCCGCCAGAGCTCGATCGCGGTGGTCACGGCGCCGAACACGATTCCGGCGGCCAGCCAGCCGCCCAGCACGTCGCTGGGCCAGTGCACGCCGAGCGCGACCCGGGTCCAGCCGATCGTCAGCACCGTCGCCACCGCGACCGCGCAGGCGGCGGTCCGGCCCCGGCGCTGGACCCGGTACCAGAGCAACCCGACCAGGACGGCGCAGGTGATCGTCGAGGCCATGGCGTGACCGGAGGGGAAGGCCGGGCCGCCGGCGTGCGAGACCGGGTCGGAGAAGGAGGGCCGTCCACGGTCGAAGGCCGCCTTCAGCGCCCACTGGGCGCCCCAGCCGACGAGGGTCTGGGCGGCGACCCAGCCGGCCAGCACCCGTGCGCCGATCAACCAGAGCCAGGCGGCGGCGATCCCGAGGAGTGTACGCATCGTGACGGTGCCACCGATGTCGGAGAGCGTCTGCACCGAGGCGGTCCAGATCCGGTGTTCCCGGGCGTACATGTGCAGTTCGCCGATCCACTCCTGGTCGAAGCGGATCAGTGGGCG
Organism: Kitasatospora sp. NPDC059577; assembly: GCF_042735475.1. NCBI lineage: Bacteria > Bacillati > Actinomycetota > Actinomycetes > Kitasatosporales > Streptomycetaceae > Kitasatospora > Kitasatospora sp. NPDC059577. Next base: position 41,836 of record NZ_JBHWBZ010000023.1, read on the forward strand.
CCAGTGGCCCGACACCAGAGTCACCAGGAGGCCGAACAGCGCGGCACAGCCCAGCGCGACCGCGGCATCCCGAAAGAGGCTTCGGCTACGCGCAGTGACGGACGTCGTGCTGTTGGTCAGGTGCATGGCTGACACCTTCCCAGTGTCCTGTGCCGATCAGGAGCTGCAGCGATAGCGATTCGGCATCGTTTGTGCGGAGGTCCTGCGTGCGCCGGGGCGCGGGCGCGGGCGGAAACGAGCGGCGTGCGGGAACGCGCACGGCTGTTCGCGGGTTCAACGGGTAGGCGACGGGGGCGTGAGGGTCGAGTGAAGAAACCGCTCCGGGAGTGGTCGCGCGTGGACACGGGAGGTGTCCGGGTGGTCACCGAGCGTCCAAAGTCGGGGTGAAAACCGGCAGGATACTGCATCACGCGGAAGAATCTGAGTGACTTGGGAATGTTGTCCGGAATCTGTTCGTTGGATCGTTACGTGTGAGCCCCGTGGGGCCCGCACTTCTTGCCCTCCGGGCAGGCAGGCAGACCTCGGCAACACCAGCAAAGGGAGCAAGCATGGCCACCCGTGCCGTCGTTCGCGACAGGGCCGACCGGACTCGCGCGGCCCGCCCGACCAACCTTGAGGCCGACCGCGACCTGGTCGGCATGTACCTCGACGAGATCGCCAGGACGCCCCTGCTCGATGCCGCCGAGGAGGTCGAGCTCTCGCTGCGGATCGAGGCCGGGGTGTACGCCCAGCACCTGCTGGACGAGGACGGACTCCCCGACGGCGCCACGCGCGAGGAGTTGGAGGCGATAGCCGCCGACGCCGAGCGCGCCAAGGACGTCTTCATCCGCTCCAACCTCCGCCTCGTGGTGGCGGTCGCCCGTCGGTACCCGCGCAGCGGCCTCCCGCTGCTGGACCTCATCCAGGAGGGCAATGCGGGCCTGGTGCGCGCCGTCGAGAAGTTCGACTACGCCAAGGGCTTCAAGTTCTCCACGTACGCGACGTGGTGGATCCGGCAGGCGATCACCCGGTCCATCGCCGACCAGTCCCGCACCATCCGGCTGCCCGTGCACCTGGTGGAGGAGCTGGGACGGATCCGGCGGGTGCAGCGCGAGAAGTCCAAGGAACTGGGCCGGGAGGCCGAGCCGGCCGAGATCGCGGCCGAGTTGGACACCACCGAGGCCCGCATCAAGGACGTGCTGGACTGGGCGCGCGACCCGGTCAGCCTCAACATGTCGGTGGACGACGAGGGCGAGACCCAGTTCGGGGACCTGGTCGAGGACACCGGGGCGACGTCTCCCGAGGACGCCGTGATGGTCATGCTCCGGCGTGAGGAACTGGACGACCTGATCGGGCGGTTGGACGACCGCACGGCCTCGATCATCCGCTCCCGCTACGGCATGGAGGACGGCCGCGAGCGCACCCTCACCGAGGTGGGCAAGCAGCACGGCCTCACCCGCGAGCGGATCCGCCAGATCGAGAAGCACGCGCTGGCCGAGCTGAAGAAGATCGCCGACCACGCGGGCTTCGAAGCCGCCTGACCGCTCCGCCCGACAGGCCTGCCAGAGCCCCATCCGGGCCCCGGGGGGGGGGGGGGGGGGCGGGGGGGGCGCGGGTCGCGGCGCCGCCGGGGCGGGTGCGGTCGGGTCGAGTGGGGGAGAGCGGGGGGGGAGGCGGGGTGGTT
>NZ_JBHWBZ010000023.1:43508-62216 GCF_042735475.1 Kitasatospora sp. NPDC059577
GGCGTGCACCGCCCCCGCCCCCCCCCCCCCCCCCCGGCGCCCCCCCCCCCCCCCCCCGGCCCGGGGGCCCCCCGCCCCCCCCCCGGGGCCCGGGGCGTGCCGCGGGCTCTTAGGCTGGAGGGGCAGGACGAAGCGGGCAGGACGAGGCGAACGACGGAGTGGACAGGGTGAACGAGCAGGGACGGGAAGGGTCGACGGAGCGCGGCCAGGACCAGGGCCAGGACCAGGGCGGGAACCACGGTCAGGGTGGGAACCGCGGTCGGGAGCAGGACCGGGAGCCGCAGCCGAAGCCCGCGGGCAAGGCCGGGCTGGTCTTCCGGGACCCACTGGACCAGCAGTCCCGGGACGACACCGACGCCGGCTGGGGCGATCGTTCCGGGGCCGGTGGGAGCGGTGGGCGGGGGCTGGACTGGTACCTGAGTCAGCGCCCGCCGCACCACGGGTAGGGGGGACGGGGAGGGGCGGTCAGCGCAGCGGCGCGACCAGCGCGTCGCGGATCTCGGTCAGCAGTTGGACCTCCTTGGCCTCGGCTTCCGCAGCCGCCTCGGCGGGGGACTTGCGGCGGGCCGCCATCCTGTTCATGGGCACGATCAGAACGAAGTAGACGACGGCTGCGGTGATCAGGAACTGCAGGACGGCGCTGAGCACCGATCCCCACAGGATCAGGATTCCGGACGTGACCTCACCGGTCGGGCCCAGCTCGCAGGGCCCTTTGAGGCAGGAACTGTAGGCACCCAGGTCCTTCGTTCCGAATACGCCGATGATCGGATTGATCACGCCCTTGACGAAGGCGTTGATGATGTTGGTGAATGCCGCACCGATGACCACGGCGACGGCGAGTTCGACGACATTTCCGCGCAGCAGGAATTCCTTGAAGCCCTTCATGCCGCCTCGAACGACGGAGTCGTTCCGGGGTTACGGGTGATCTTCGGCAACTCCGGATTGACAACCCGTCCGGCCCAGAGCGCCCCCGCCGGGCGGCGGCAGCCCGGCCCGCGCGGGCCCGAGCGCGAGCGCGGCCGCCACCGCGAGCAGCACCAGCGCGGGCACCCCGGCCCGTCGGCGGACCGCACGGCGCCAGCGGTGCCACCCACCGCAGCCGCGCCGGATCGGGGGGAAGCTCGGCACCTCCTGCCGGGGCGGCACGGTGGGGGCGGGCAGGGGGACTGAGAAGCTCGCGGTCGTCATCGACGCACCTCCGGAGGGTCCGGCGGTCGGCCCGGGGTGGGCCGGCCGACGAACCACACGATGCGCGCTCCGGGCGGCGTCGGAAAGCCGTTTCCCCAGCCTGTGGATAACCCGCCCCTGTGGACGATTTCGTACGCCCACACGAGTCAATCCGACCCGTTGAAGGTGACGAGAGCGAGCCGTGAGCGCAGGCCCGGACGAGCACGCCGGAAACGCCGGCCGGAAACCCAGGCAGGGCGCACAGCCGGAAGAAGCGGAAGCGGAAGCGGAAGCCGGAAAACGAAAGCCGGAAAACGCAGGCCGGAAGCGAAAGCCGGGGCCGAGACGCGACAAGGCCCGCCGCCCCCGCGTGGTCGCGGGGCCGACGGGCCTTGCCGAGGACTGCTGGGCGTCCGGAGCGGTCCCGGCGCCGGGGTCAGCTCGCGGCCGGAGCCGGGCTGGACGGGGCCGAGGAGCCCGTGCCCGACGCGGGGGCCGGCGTCGACGTGGTCGACGACGACCCGGAGCTGACGGTGCTGCTGGAGGAGGAGCGGCTGTCGGTCCGGTAGAAGCCGGATCCCTTGAACACGACACCCACGGCCGAGAAGACCTTGCGAAGCCGTCCCTGGCAGTCGGGGCACGTGGTCAGTGCCTCGTCGGTGAACTTCTGCACCGCCTCCAGGCCGTTGCCGCACTCGGTGCACTGGTACTGGTACGTGGGCACTTGTCTTCCTCCTGGCACTCTCGCCTGATGAGTGCTAACGATGGTCAATGATGCGGCATTCCGCGGGATCAGTCCAGCGACTCCGGTGTGAGATCGGCCCCGCCGTCGGCCCGGGATCGGCCGCGAACCACCGCCCGCTCAGCCCTTGGCCGCGCCCACCAGCTGCGCAGCACCCCCGCGCTCGGCGGAGCCGGCGACCGAATCCGCGACCGGGCCGGCGGCGGAACCCGTGACCGGACCGGCGGCGGAACCCGCGACCGGGCCGGCGGCGGAACCCGGCGCCACCAGCAGGTGTCGCAGCGAGAACAGCGCGACCAGCCCCAGCCCGGCGCCGACCAGCGGCACCAGGAACCCGGTGGACGGCCCGTGCCCGTCGATCAGCTGGCCCGCCACCATCGAGCCGACCGCCAGGCCCAGCCCGATGGCGCCGGTCAGCCAGGTGAAGGCCTCCGTCTTGGCGCCGTCCGCGACCAGCGTCTCGACCAGGGTGTAGCCGCTGATCAGGGTCGGCGCGATGGCCAGGCCGCAGACCAGTCCGGCGACGGTGAGCGCGACCAGGTTCGGCATCGCCCACAGCGTCGAGCAGCCCAGCACCAGCAGTGCGTAGCTGAACAGCATCCGCTGCTGGACCGGCCGCCGCCAGGCGATCACGCCGTACAGCACGCCGGCCAGCATCGAGCCGCCCGCGAAGATCCCGTACACGGTGCCGCCCGCGTCGTGCTGCCCGACGGAGTCGGCGAAGGCGTTCACGGAGACCTGCATGCCGCCGAAGACCGCGCCGACCCCGAGGATGGAGCCGGCGAGCAGCCGGACGCCGGGCGAGGCGAGCGCCGAGACGCGCTTGGTGCCGGGCTGCGGCACGATCCGGGCGGGGGCGGTTCGCCGCTGGGCGGCGAATGCCAGGCCGCCGACGACGGTCAGTGCGGCCTCGGCGACCAGGGCGGTCGCCGGGCTGGCCATCGCGGCGATGCCGGAGGCCAGGATCGGGCCGATCACGAAGGTGAACTCGTCCGTCACGGACTCGAAGGCGAAGGCGGTGCTCACCCGGGCCGCAGAGGTCTCGGACGGGCCGTCCGCGGTGAACCGGGCCACCCAGCGGGCCCGGACCATCGCGCCGATCTGCGGCACGCTCGCACCGGCCGGGACGGCGGCCAGGAAGAGGCTCCAGGCGGGGGCGTGCCCCAGTGCCAGCGCGATCAGCGCGCCGACCGAGGCCCCGTGCACCAGGACGGTCGGGACCAGCACCGCGGCCTGTCCGTACCGGTCGGCCAGTCGCCCGGTCTGCGGCCCGATCAGGGCCTGGGCGACGGCGGCGACGGCGGTGACGGTACCGGCGGTGCCGTACGAGCCGTGGGTGCGGGTGACGAGCAGCAGGATGCCCATGCTGAGCATCGCGTAGGGCAGTCGCGCGACGAGGGCCGGGGCCAGGAAGGTCCAGGCCCCGGGGGTGCGCAGCAGTTCGCCGTACCCGACGCGGGCGGGGGCCTGGGCTGCGGTGGTGTCCGCGGTGCTGTCCGCGGAGGTGTCGACCGTTCGGCGGGCCGTCACGGTCGGTCCTTCCTGCTGCCTGGTAGCGCGGCAGGGCATGGGGTGGCCCCGACGGCGCCGAGAGTCGTCCTCTCGCGCGTCGACCGGGGTAGATACCGGGTCGGCCCGGTGTGGTTACCGGGGTCGGACCGCGGCCGCCGAGCGGTCGCGCCAACTCTGCGTCAGGCAGATGCTGGGGGTGGTCTAGCGTTGGTTATACGGCGTGGTCGAACCAGCATACAGTTACGCGCGTAGATCCCGCTAGCCCACCCCTTCCCCGGGCGCCCCGGAAGCCCTGGAGGCCCCGGAAACCCCAGGCACCTCACACGCCCGGGGAGCCCCAGAGCCCCGGAGCCCCGGAGCCCCAGAGCCCCGGAAGCCTGAGAGCCCCGGAAGCCTGAGAGCCCCGGGACCTCCGGAGACCCGGGCCCCCGCGGACCCCCTCCGGCTCCCGCGCGCACCCCGGGCTACCGCCCGTTGAGCCACCCGGCGAGCTTGCCGCCCTTGTCGACGGCCCGCAGCCGCCGCTCCGCGGCCTCGCCGACCTCGTCCGTGGTGACCACCAGCAGCTCGTCCCCGCCGCGCAGCACCGTCGCCTTGTCCGGCACGAAGGAGTTGCCCTCGCGCACGACCAGGGTGACCGCCGCACCCTTGGGCAGCCGCAGTTCGCCGACCTCCACGCCGGACATCCGGGAGGCGGGGGAGAGGGCGACCGACAGCAGGTGCCCGTGCAGCTTCTCCAGCGGGGCGGACTCGATGTCGAGGTCCTGGCCCATCGCGCCCTCGCCGATCTTCAGCTGCTTGGCCACCCACGGCAGGGTCGGCCCCTGGAGCAGGGTGAAGACGACGACCAGGATGAAGACGATGTTGAACACGTCCTCGGCCCTGTGCGCGCCCGACACCACCGGGATGGTGGCCAGCACGATGGGCACCGCCCCGCGCAGCCCGGCCCAGCTCAGCAGCGCCTGCTCGCGGGCCGGCACCTTGAAGGGGGTCAGCGAGACCACCACGGACAGCGGCCGGGCCAGGAAGACCAGCACGCCGCCGATGACGAGCGCGGGCACCACTGCGGAGCCCATGGTCGCGGGCGTGCAGAGCAGGCCGAGCAGCACGAACATGCCGATCTGCCCGATCCACGCCAGTCCGTCGGCGAAGCCGCGGACGGCCGGCCCGTGCGGGAGCTTGGAGTTCCCGAGGATCACCGCGCAGATGTAGACCGCGAGGAAGCCGGAGCCGTGCAGCAGCGCGCCGCCCGCGTAGGCGAGCACGGTGAGCGCCATCACGGCGATCGGGTAGAGGCCCGAGGAGGGCAGCGCGACGTGCTTGACCCCGTACGCGCCGATCTTGCCGACGGCGAAGCCGATCGCCGCGCCGATCGCGAGTTCGGCGAGGATCGTGCCGATCATGACGTACCAGGGGTCCAGTTCCCCGGTGGTGGCGAAGGCGACGACCAGGATGACGACGGGTGCGTCGTTGAAGCCGGACTCGGCTTCCAGCAGGCCGGTGAGCCGGTGCGGCAGCGGGACCATCCGCAGCACCGAGAAGACGGCCGCGGCGTCGGTCGAGGAGACGATGGCGCCGAGCAGCAGCGAGGTCCGCCAGTCGAGGCCGACCAGCCAGTGCGCGCCGGCCGCGGTGGCGAAGACGCTGACGCCGACGCCGACGGTGGCGAGCACGGTGGCCGCCGGCACCACCGGCTTGATCTCGCGCCAGCTGGTCTTGAGGCCGCCCTCGGCCAGGATCACCACGAGCGCCGCGTAGCCGATCACCTGGGTGAGTTCGGCGTTGTTGAAGGTGAAGCCGATCCCGTTCTGGCCCAGTGCCACGCCGATCCCCAGATAGATCAGCAGGCTGGGCAGCCCTGATCGGGTGGAGATCCGGACGGCGACCACCGCGAAGAGCAGGATCACGGAGGCTTCGAGAAGCAGCTGGTTCAGATGGGAGACGTTCACGCAGGGGCACCTCGGGCAGGCATGGGCGGGCGGGGTGTCTGGCAGTGCGGTGAGGTCGACCCGTTAAGAAGGCGTCAATGCTCCCCTTGCGGATCGTTACTCAGTCTAACATTTTGCCATACCTTTAGCTTGGTCCCCCGTTCACAGTGCCCGGCCGACTCGGCCTAATGTGGTGCCCTGTCACGGCCGCTGGCCCTGGACACGCCCGCCCGCCCCGAAGTCAGGACCGCAAGGACCCAGATGCCCCGCTCGAAGAAGTTCCGGCGCGCCCGTCTGTTCGTGATCGTGCTGGTCGTGCTGCTGGTGGCCGGCGTCGGCTACGGCGGCTACCGCGGGGTCACCGCGGTCCGCGCCTCCTTCCCGGAGGTGGACGGCAGCGTCAAGGTGGCGGGCCTGACCGCGCCGGTCGACGTCAAGCGGGACGCCAACGGCATCCCGCAGCTGTACGCCGACACGTCCGAGGACCTGTTCCGCGCCCAGGGCTACGTCCAGGCGCAGGACCGCTTCTGGGAGATGGACGTCCGGCGGCACATCACCGCCGGTCGGCTCTCCGAGATGTTCGGCGACGGCCAGGTCGACACCGACACCTTCATCCGCACCATGGGCTGGCGCCAGGTGGCGCAGAAGGAGTTCGACACCAAGCTGTCGCCGGAGACCAAGAAGTACCTGCAGGCCTACTCGGACGGCGTGAACGCCTGGCTCGCCGAGCACCCCGGCGGCGAGAAGGCCTCGCTGGAGTACGCGCTGCTCGGCGCCGTCAACAGCGGCTACACGCCCGAGCAGTGGTCCCCGGTCGACTCGGTGGCCTGGCTCAAGGCGATGGCCTGGAACCTCTCCGGGAACCTCCAGGAGGAGGTCGACCGCTCGCTGCTGGCGCAGGACTTCGGCCCGGACAAGATCGCCGAGCTGTACCCGGACTACCCGTACACCCGCAACGGCACCATCGTGAAGACCGGCACCGTGTCCGGCGACGCCTACCGCCCCGCGGACGGCGCCGCGCAGCCGGGCGCCGGCAACGGCACCGCCACCGCGCAGGGCGCGGCCACCACCAAGGCGCTGCTGCAGGGCCTCACCGACCGGATCGACGGGATGCCGCAGCTGCTCGGCCGCCCCGGCCAGGGCATCGGTTCCAACTCCTGGGTGGTCGCCGGTTCGCACACCACGACCGGCAAGCCGCTGCTGGCCAACGACCCGCACCTCGGCCCCGGCCTGCCCTCGGTCTGGTACCAGATGGGCCTGCACTGCCGGACCGCCTCCCCGGCCTGCCAGTTCGACGTCTCCGGCTTCACCTTCGCGGGCATGCCCGGCGTGGTGATCGGCCACAACAAGGACATCGCCTGGGGCTTCACCAACCTCGGCGCCGACGTCACCGACCTCTTCCTGGAGAAGGTCACCGGCCCGGACACCTACCAGGTCGACGGCAAGGACGTGAAGTTCGACCTCCGCAAGGAGACCATCAAGGTCGCCGGCGGGGAGGACCGCACCATCACCGTCCGCACCACCCAGACCGGCGCCCCGCTCATCTCCGACCAGAGCAACGAGCAGCAGAACGTCGGCAAGTACGCCCCCAACGGCACCTCCGCCCCCGACCGCGGCACCAGCGGCTACGGCGTGGCCCTGCAGTGGACGGCGCTCAGCCCCGGCAAGACCATGGACGCCGTCTTCGGGCTGGACAAGGCGAAGAACTGGGACGAGTTCCGCACTGCCGCCAAGGACTTCTCCGTCCCCGCACAGAACCTGATCTACGCCGACGCCAAGCACATCGGCTACCAGGCGCCGGGCACCATCCCGGTCCGCGGCAAGGGCGACGGCACCTACCCCGCGCTGGGCTGGGACTCCGCGTACCAGTGGAAGGACCCGATCCCCTTCAACGCGCTGCCGTGGAGCCTCGACCCCGCGGCCGGCTACATCGTCACCGCCAACCAGGCCGTGGTGGACCCGAGCTACAAGTACAGCCTGACCAAGGACTGGGAGTACGGCACCCGCGCCAAGGAGATCACCGACCAGATCGAGGGCCTGCTCAAGAACAACGGCAAGATCTCGCCGGACGACATGCAGACCCTCCAGCTGGACAACACCAACGTAATGGCCAAGACGCTGGTCCCGCTGCTGCTCAAGCAGCAGATCGACGACCCGTACGTGCGCGAGGCCCAGGACCTGCTCAAGGACTGGAACTACCACCAGGACGCCGACTCGGCCGCCGCCGCCTACTACAACGGCGTCTGGCGCCAGCTGCTCACCCTCGCCTTCGGCCAGAAGTTCCCGGCCGACCTGCGGGCCAAGGACAACTGCCTGCTGGTCCGCCAGCAGGACGACCCCACCAAGCCGGACAGTGCCACCAAGATCGTCACCGAGTGCGGCACCCGCGACCCGGGCAAGGCCCAGCCGGACGGCGGTGACCGCTGGACCGAGGTGGTGCGCCAGCAGCTGGAGAAGCCCGACAGCTCGTGGTGGACGTACATCGACTCCCAGCACAACGTCCAGAAGGGCCTGGACAACCTGCTCAAGGAAGCGATGAAGAACGCCCGCCAGGAGCTGACCTCGCTGCTCAGCAAGGACGTCTCCACCTGGAGCTGGGGCCGCCTGCACAAGCTGGAGCTGCGGGAGCAGACCCTCGGCAGCGACGACTCCTCGATCGCCTCCGGCGTGCTCCACAAGCTGCTCAACCGCGGCCCGTACCGGCTCTCCGGCGGCTCCGCGGCGGTCGACGCGGCCGGGTGGAACGCGGCGGCCGGCTACCAGGTGGACTGGATCCCGTCGATGCGCATGGTGGTCGACCTGAACGACCTCGACTCCTCGCGCTGGGTCAACGTCGGCGGCGCCTCCGGCCACGCCTTCCACGACAACTACAACGACCAGACCGACCTCTGGCTCAAGGGCAAGCTGCTCACCTGGGCCTACACCCCGGACGCGGTCGAGAAGGCCACCAAGCACAAGCTGGTGCTCACCACCGGCTGACGCCCGGAAGGCCCCCGGGGGGCCCGAAGGCCCGGAACGGCGAAGCAGGCGGCCCCGCTCCCACCAGGGAGCGGGGCCGCCGCCGTTCGCCCGGGGTCACCCCAGCCGCCGCACCCCCGAGGGCGTGACCGCCAGGTCCACCGGCCGGTCGTGCGGCTCGGCGGGCACCCGCTCCAACAGCTCGTGCTCGTACAGCAGCACCGCCAGCACCGGCCGGACGCCCGCCCGCCCCAGCCGGTCCAGCACCCGGTCGTAACTGCCGCCGCCCCGGCCCAGCCGCAGCCCGGTGCCGTCCACCGCCAGCCCCGGCAGGAGCACCACCGAGGCCTCCGTCACCGCCTCCGGCCCGAGCCGCGGACCGACCGGCTCCAGCAGCCCGCGCCCCGCCGGGGCCAGCGCCTGCGGCCCCGCGTACTCGGCCCAGTCCAGGTCGTTGTCCGCGAGCAGCACCGGCAGCAGCACCCGCACCCCGCGCGCCAGCAGCGCGTCCAGCAGCGGCCCGGTCCCGGGCTCCGCCCCCACGGAGACGTACGCGGCCACCGTGGCGCCCCGGCCGGCCAGTTCCCCGGCGTGCCCGGCCAGGGCGAGCCCCGCCGTCGCGCGCTGCTCGGCGGAGAGCGCGCGCCGCCGGGTCAGCAGCCGTGTCCTCAGGTCGCTCTTCTCGTTGTGCACCGGATCCTCCACGTCTCCAGACCGTCGACGCGCAGAGCCTGCCACGCGAAAGGGCGCCCCGATTGTCCACCCCGCTGCTGGTCCAGGCCCTGGCCGCGCTGAGCGCCCCCGCGCTGGCCGGCGCCACCGCCCTCGGGCTGAGGGCCCGGCGGGACCGCGCGGGCGCCGCGGCCGGGGCACAGCGGCTGCGCGAGCGGATCACCGAACTGGAGGACCGCTGCGCCGAGTTGGAGCGCACCGCCTCCTGCGACCCGCTCACCGGCGTGTGGAACTACCGCCACCTGCAGCTCACCCTGGACCGGGAGATCGAACGGGCCCGCCGCGCCGAGCACGCCGACCAGGCCGACGGCCCCCGCCCGCTGGCCGTGCTGATGCTGGAGATCAGCGGCTTCGACGCGGTCATCGCCGAGCACGGCCGCGGCCGGGCCAACGCGATACTGCGCGACCTCGCCCAGCGCCTCGCGATGGAGATCCGCCGGGCCGACACCCTGGGCCGCTACAGCGGCGAGGAGTTCCTGGTGGTGCTGCCCGACACCGGCGCCGAGGGCGCCGCGCAGGTCGCCGCCCGGCTGGTCTGGTCGGTCCGCCGCCACCTGCTGCTCGACTGGTCCTCCGGGACGCGCGAGTCCCGCCCGGCGCACGGCAACGGCCTCACCGCCGCCGCCGGGGTCGCCGTCCTGCCCGAGGACGGCGCGCACGCCGCCGTCCTGCTGCGCGCGGCCGACGCGGCCCTCGCCGAAGCCCGGGCGGCGGGCGGCGACTGCTGGCGGATCTCGTCACGCCGTGGCGACCGGACGTCCACCGGGGTTCGCGAAACGGTCACTTCCGGTACGGAGTACGGTCCGACAGCCGAACGTGACCGTTCGGAAAAGCCGGGTAGTCTGTCGGCCTGTGCCGGAGGGGACCCCCTCGCCCAGCCGGTCCCTTCCCATACACCAGCCACTGTGGCCGTGCCCCGCGACGTGCTGTCCTAGCCGTCCGACCGCGCTCGGCCGGGCGAAAATGTGCCTGAGTAAGGTAAACGCATGACGACGACCAACTCCCGAGTTCCGGTAACCAAGGCCGTGGTACCCGCGGCCGGACTGGGCACCCGCTTCCTTCCGGCGACCAAGGCCACCCCGAAGGAGATGCTGCCCGTCGTCGACAAGCCGGCCATCCAGTACGTCGTCGAGGAGGCCTCCAGCGCGGGCCTGTCCGACATACTGATGGTCACCGGCCGGAACAAGCGCGCCCTTGAGGACCACTTCGACCGCGCCTACGAGCTGGAGGAGCTCCTCGCGCGCAAGGGCGACCAGCAGCGCCTCGCCCGGGTCCGGGAGTCCGTCGAGCTGGCCAACATGCACTACGTCCGCCAGGGCGACCCCAAGGGCCTCGGCCACGCCGTCTCGGTCGCCGAGCAGCACGTCGCCGGCCAGCCCTTCGCGGTCCTGCTGGGCGACGACCTGATCGACCCGCGCGACCCGCTGCTCTCCCGGATGATCGAGGTCCAGCAGGAGCTCGGCGGCTCGGTCGTCGCCCTCATGGAGGTCGACCCCTCGCAGATCCACCTCTACGGCTGCGCCGCCGTGAAGGCCAACGGCTTCGGCGAGGACGTCTTCCAGGTGACCGACCTGGTCGAGAAGCCCGAGCCCGGCGAGGCCCCCTCGAACTACGCCGTCATCGGCCGCTACGTCCTCGACCCGCTGGTCTTCGACGTGCTGCGCGAGACCCCGCCCGGCCGCGGCGGCGAGATCCAGCTCACCGACGCCCTGCGCGAGCTCACCACCCGTGAGCCGGCCGACGGCGGCCAGGTGCACGGCGTGCTGTTCAAGGGCCGCCGCTACGACACCGGCGACCGCGCCGACTACCTGCGCGCTATCGTCCGTCTGGCCGCCGAGCGCGATGACCTGGGCCCGGAGTTCCGCTCCTGGCTGCGGGAGTTCGTCGGCTCCGAGATGCAGGACTGACACGACAGAGAGCGAGTCGCCGATGACCGGGTCCACCGAGCACAGCACCACGTCCGCAGCCTGCTGCGACGCCGGAACGGACCCGGCACCGGCGGCCCCCCGCCTCTGGACGGTGGACGAGCACCTCGCCGACGTGCTCGCCGCCGTCGGCCCGCTCCCCGCGATCGAGCTCCGGCTGCTCGACGCCCGGGGCTGCCGGCTGGAGGAGGACGTGGTCGCCGACGGCGACCTGCCGCCCTTCGACAACAGCTCGATGGACGGCTACGCCGTCCGCACCGCCGACACCGAGGGCGCCACCGACACCTACCCGTCGGTGCTCTCGGTGGTCGGCGACATCGCGGCCGGCGCGGGCGAGCTGCCGAAGGTCGGCCCCGGCCAGGCCGCCAGGATCATGACCGGCGCCCCGCTCCCGCCCGGCGCCCGGGCGGTCGCCCCGGTCGAGTGGACCGACGGCGGCACCGGCACCGGAGTGGCCGCCGCCGCGATGACCGCGCCGGTCCCGGACGAGGAGGTCCGCGTCCTGCGCCCGGTCGCCGAGGGCGCGCACATCCGCCGCCGCGGCAGCGACGTCGCGGCCGGCTCGAAGGTCCTGGAGGCCGGCACCAGGCTCGGCCCCACCCAGCTCGGGCTGCTCGCCGCGATCGGCCGGGCCGCCGTGAAGGTCCGCCCGCGCCCCCGGGTCGTGGTGCTGTCCACCGGCAGCGAGCTGGTCCAGCCCGGCGAGCCGGTCGGGCCCGGGCAGATCGCCGACTCCAACAGCTTCACCCTCGCCGCCGCCGCCCAGGAGGCCGGCGCCATCGCCTTCCGGGTCGGCGCCGTCCCGGACGACGCCGACCGGCTGCGCGCCGTCCTGGAGGAGCAGCTCGGCCGGGCCGACCTGATCGTCACCAGCGGCGGGGTCAGCGTCGGCGCGTACGACGTGGTCAAGGAGGTCCTGGAGGCCCACGGCGGAGTCGACTTCCGCAAGCTGCGGATGCAGCCCGGCAAGCCGCAGGGCTTCGGCCGGATCGGGGGCGCCGACGGGGTCCCGCTGCTCGCCCTGCCCGGCAACCCGGTGAGCGCCTACATCTCCTTCGAGCTCTTCGTCCGCCCGGTCATCCGCACCATGCTCGGCGCCGCCGACGTGCACCGCCCGGTCGTCCGCGCGCTCTGCCCGGTGGCGCTGCGCTCCCCGGCCGGCCGCCGCCAGTTCCTGCGCGGCCGCTACTCGGCGGCGGACGGCACCGTCGAGCCGGTCGGTGGCGCCGGGTCGCACCTGGTCGGCGCGCTGGCCCGGGCCGACTGCCTGATCACCGTCCCCGAGGACGTCACCGAGCTGCCCGCCGGCAGCGCGGTGGACGTGGTGCTGCTGGACTCCTGAGCGGCCCGGCGCGGCCCGCCCGCGCCGACCGCCGACACCGGGTCCTGAGCGCCCGGCGCGCCGGGGGAGCTGTACGGTAGCGCGGTACTTCGACCTGCGCGCCCCTGGAGCCACCCGTGACGACACCTCCCCCCGGCGACCGCCTCACCCACGTCGACGACCAGGGCGCGGCCCGCATGGTCGACGTCTCCGAGAAGGCCACCACCGCGCGCACCGCCGTCGCGGCCGGGCGGGTGAGGGTCTCCCCGAAGGTGGTCGAGCTGCTGCGCGGCGAGGGCGTGCCCAAGGGCGACGCCCTCGCGGTGGCCCGGATCGCCGGGATCATGGGCGCCAAGAGGACCCCGGACCTGGTCCCGCTCTGCCACCCGATCGCCGTCTCCGGCGTCAAGGTCGACCTGGCCGTCGTGGACGACGCGGTGGAGATCACCGCCACCGTGCGGACCGCCGACCGCACCGGCGTCGAGATGGAGGCGCTGACCGCCGTCGCGGTGGCCGGGCTGACCGTCATCGACATGGTCAAGGCCGTGGACAAGGGCGCCGCCATCGAGTCCGTCCGGGTCCTCAGCAAGACCGGCGGCAAGAGCGGCGACTGGTTCGCGCCGGAGGTCGACGCGTGAGGGCGCTCGCCGTCACGGTCTCCAACCGCGCCTCGGCCGGGGTCTACGCGGACAAGGGCGGCCCGCTGCTGGTGGCCGGCCTGACCGCGATGGGCTTCACCGTCGACGGCCCCCGGGTCGTCCCGGACGGCGAGCCGGTGGAGGCCGCGCTGCGCGAGGCCGTCGCGGCCGGCTACGACGTCGTGCTGACCACCGGCGGCACCGGGATCTCGCCGATGGACCTCACCCCCGAGATGACCGCCCGGGTGATCGACCGCCAGGTCCCCGGCATCGCCGAGGCCATCCGTGCGTACGGGCGGGAGAAGGTGCCGACCTCGGCGCTCTCCCGCGGGCTCGCCGGGCTCGCCGGACGTACCCTGATCGTCAACCTGCCGGGCTCGACCGGCGGCGTCAAGGACGGCCTGGCCGTGCTGGAGCCGCTGCTCGCCCACGCCGTCGACCAGCTCGGCGGCGGGGACCACCCCCGGCCCGACGCCCCGGCACCCGGGGCTCCAGCATCCGGGAGAGGGCACTGAACGCCGGCTGGCCGGTTGAACTCCACGAGGGGGACGTCGCGCTGCGCCCGATCCGGGCCCGCGACCAGCGGGACTGGCAGGAGGTGAGCCGCCGCAACCGGGACTGGCTGCGGCGGTGGGAGGCCACCGTGCCGCCCGGCCCGGCGGGCCGGGTCGCCGGGCCCCGCCCGACGTACCGGCAGATGGTCCGCTTCCTGCGCGGCGAGGCCTCGGCCGGCCGGATGCTGCCCTTCGTGGTGCTCCACGAGGGCCGGCTGGTGGGCCAGTTGACCGTCGGCGGGATCACCTGGGGCTCGATGTGCTCGGCGAACATCGGCTACTGGGTCGACGAGGCGGTGGCCGGCCGGGGCATCATCCCGACCGCCGTGGCGCTCTCGGTGAACCACTGCTTCCGCACGCTCGGACTGCACCGGATCGAGGTCTGCATCCGGCCGGAGAACGGCCCGAGCCGCCGCGTGGTGGAAAAGCTGGGCTTCCGCTCGGAGGGAATCCGCCCGCGCTATCTCCACATCGACGGCGACTGGCGCGACCACCTGGTCTACGCGCTGACCGACGAGGAGGTCCCCGAGGGGATGCTGGAACGCTGGCGGGCGCTCAGTTCCGGTCGCGAAGCAAGTAATTGAATATATGTTCGAACGAAATATCGATATGGCATCGACCCGGTAGCGGACCGTCACAAATGCCGGCAAAATAGTCGGAGAATCAGCTTGATCACACGACACGCCGCGTCAAATTGCTGCCAGGCCTTCCCCGCCGCCCGTACGGTGTGAATCGTGAGCAGTAGCGGCCTTATCTACGCCGTCATCGTAGGGGCCTGGGCCGCCTATCTGGTGCCGATGTGGCTCCGCAGGCAGGACGAACTCAACGAGGCGCGCCCGACGGAACGCTTCAGCACCGCCATCCGCCTGCTGGCCGGGCGTTCGGCGCTGGAGCGGCGGGCAGCCCGGGCCCTGGGCGACGAACCGCGTGACGACGAGCACAGCAACGACGGCCCTCCCGAGCGGGACGGGGCCGCCCCCGGCGACCCCGCGGCGCGGGAGCCCGAACCCCCGGCGGAGCGCCCGGCCGAACGGCCCGCCCCCGCCCCGGCGCCCGCCCCGGCGCCGAGGGGCGGGGTCGAGCGCCGGGCACGGCTGCTGGCCCGCCGGCGCCGGATGGTCACCGCCCTCTTCCTCTCCTTCGCGCTCGGCGCGGTGGTCGCGGCGGTGGCCGGACTGGCCTTCCTCTGGGTGCCGGCCGTCCCGGCGGCCCTCCTGACCCTCTACATCGGCCACCTGCGCCGGCTGGAGCGCCAGCGGTACGAGGTGAAGCTCGACCGGGTCCGGGCCGCGCAGGCGGCCGAGCGGCTGCGCAAGCGCGAGCAGCAGCGCGCCCAGGCCCCGGCGGCCGACGCCGTCGCGGTCGAGGCGCCCGCGGCGGAGTCGGCCCCGGACGGGCCCGCCGAGGTGCGCGCCGCGCGCCGCCCGCACCTGCGGCTGGCCGCCGACCCCGAGGAGGCGACCGTCTCGGTGCCGTCCGCCTCCGCGGTGGCCGAGGCGACCGAGCACGAGGAGTGGGTCGACGGCATGCGCGAGCGCGGTGCGGCCGGCCCGGACTCCTGGGAGCCGGTGCCCGTCCCGCTGCCGACCTACGTCACCGCGCCGGTCGCGCCCCGGGTCTCCCGCGGCCTCGACCTGTCGGCTCCCGGCACCTGGACCGCGGGCCGCCCGGCCGAGTCCCGCACCACCCCGCTGTTCGACCAGTACGCCGAGCCGCAGGCCCCCGAGGCCCGCCCCCGCGCGGCCAACGAATGACCCGGGCCGCCCCCGGGTCCGCACCGCGGTCGGGGGGTGGTCACGGACCCCCTCCGAAAGGTGCTAGAGTTTCTTCTCGTTGGGGCTGTGGCGCAGTCCGGTAGCGCACCTCGTTCGCATCGAGGGGGTCAGGGGTTCGAATCCCCTCAGCTCCACCCAACGGACCGGCTCCGGCCGGTCCACCGAAATCCCCCCGGGAGGCAACTCCCGGCGGGATTTCGCGTTTCCTGACGCCGACTCGGTTCCGCCGGCCCGGAGGTGTTCCGCGGGCCCGCCGTGGCCGGGATCACAACACCTTCCTGGCACGGTTTCTGACGCGGTTCGGGCCTCAGGGGGGTCGGTTATGGTGGGTGGGCCCAGACGCTGACGACGGAACGATCTGGTCTATCTCAACGGGGTGCCATCGCGGTGCGCGAGTTCGGTCTGACACGGCGGGTGCGGCAGTCCGGCCCGGACGAGCCCGGCGGCACCCCGGCGACCGGAAGATCGAATTCCCGGATCCTCGCGGCCTCCTGCGTGGCGGCGGTGTCACTGGCGGTGTTCGCCCTCTTCCGGCACACCCACGGCGCCACCATGGTCGACATGCTGGTCTACCGGGCAGAGGGCCAGGCCGTCGTCCGGGGCGAGGACCTGTACGCGATGCGGCTGCCCGGCTGGGACCTGCCGGCCACCTACCCGCCGTTCGCCGCGATGCTCTTCGTGCCGAGCACCTGGTTCGACGTGAGCATCCTGCGCGTCCTGGTGATGCTCCTCAACTACGCGTTGCTCGCCCTGGCCGTGCACCTGTCGCTGAAGCTGGCCGGGTGGGCGAAGCAGCACCGCACCGCCGTGGTGATCCTGGCGACCGGCCTGGGCATCTGGCTGGAGCCGGTCTTCACCACCTTCCAGTACGGCCAGGTCAACCTCGGCATCCTCTGCCTGGTCCTGTGGGACCTGACCCGCTCGGACCGGAACCGGTTCAAGGGCGTGGGCATCGGCCTGGCCACCGCCATCAAGATCACCCCCGGCCTGTTCGCCGTCTACCTCTTCCTGACCGGCCGGGTCCGGGCCGCGCTGGTCTCGGCCGGCACGTTCCTGGCGGCCGGCCTGATCGGCTGGGCCCTGCTGCCCGACGCCTCGTACGGGTTCTGGACCACGTACCTCTGGGACCCGAGCCGGGTCGGCGTGACCGTCCTCGTGGACAACCAGTCGCTGCGCGGCGCCGTCTGCCGGCTGCTCGACGTCAACGACCCCGGCCTGGTCGGGCTGATCGCCTCCGCGCTGGTCGGCGCCCTCGGGCTCGCCGTGGCGGTGCTCGCCGGGCGCTCCGCGCGGGTGCTGCGCCGGGCCGACGCCTGGGGCGCGGTCTGCGCGGCGTTCACCGCGCTGCTGGTCTCCCCGATCAGCTGGACCCACCACTGGGTCTGGTGCATCCCGCTCATCGCCCTGCTGGTGGTCGAGGCCCGGACCAGGGCGCGGCAGGTCCTGCTCGGCGTGACCCTGCTCGTGTTCCTCTCCCACGTCATGTGGACGGTGCCGCACCGCTGGGGCCGCGGGGTCGACTGGTACTGGCAGTTGCCCGGCGCGATCTACCCGCCGATGGGGATCGCCGTCCTGGCCGTCATCGGGGTCCGGGTGTACCGCGCCCGGAAGCAGGCCGCCGACGCCACCGGCGGCGGTTCCCGGGCCCTCCCGGCCACCGAGCCGGACCGCGATCCCGCGCTGACGAACCGGACCTGACGGACCGGACCGACGGACCCAGACCGGACGGATCAGACCTGACGTGACCACCCAGACCAGCCGGACCGCTCCCGCGCCCGCCCCACCCGCCGCCGCTCCCGCCGTCCGCGGCGCCGCCACGGCCCTCCTGCGCGGCCCGGCCCGGCGCACCGCGCTGCTCACCGCGCTCTGCTTCGCGGTGATGTGCGCCATCGGCCTGCAGGGCTGGACGTCGGTCTCGCTCGGCGGCTTCGACCTCGGCATCTTCGACCAGGGCGTGCGCGGCTACGCCCACTTCGGGCTGCCCGTCTCGTCGCTGAAGAGCTACCACCACGAGTTCCCGCCCGGCTTCTCGCTGCTCGGCGACCACTTCTCGCCGGTCCTGGCCCTGCTCGCGCCGCTGTACTGGATCTGGGACGACCCGCGCTCGCTGATCATCGGGCAGTCGCTGCTCTTCGCGGCCGGGGTGCCGCTGATCCGGCGGATCGCCGCGCACGCCTTCGCCGCAGCCCCGCCGCGCACCGCCCGGCGGGCCGCCGACCTGGCGGGCCTGGTCCACGCGCTCGGCTGGCCGCTGCTGGTCGCCGCCCGGGTCGGCTTCCACGAGGTCGCCTTCGCGGTGCCGCTGACCCTGCTGATGCTGGAACGCGGCCTGGCGCGCCGGTACGGCACGGTGGTGCTCGCCGCCGCCCTGCTGTGCTGCACCAAGGAGGACCTCGGCCTGATGGTCGGGGCGTACGGGCTGGTGCTGCTGCTGCGCACCCGCCGCACCGAGGACCGGGCGGGCCGGTTCACCGGCCTCGGGCTGCTGCTGGGCGGGCCGGTCGCCTCGGCCGTCGCCATCACCTGGCTGATACCGGCGATGGGCGGGGAGCCGGGCTACTACTGGAACTACGGCTCGCTCGGCACGGACGGCGGCGACGCGCTGCGCAACCTGCTGCACGACCCGTTCCTGCTGGTGCAGGCGGCCTTCGACCAGCCGCTCAAGCCGTTGCTGCTGCTCTGGCTGTTCGGCACCACGCTGCTGCTGCCGCTGCGCTCGGCGACCGTGCTGTGCGCGCTGCCGCTCCTGGCTGAGCGGATCCTCTCCAGCAACCCCAACCACTGGTCGATCGCCCGGCACTACGACTCGATGCTCTGGCCGGTCCTGCTCACCGCCGGGATCGAGGTACTGGGCCGGCTGAGCGCGGCCGGGCGGCCCGCGCGGACCGTCCGGCGGGCGCGGCAGCTGGGACTCGGAGCGGCCGGGATCGCGCTGGTGGCCGCCGTCCCGATCGGGCTGGTGCAGCCGGCGGTGCCGTCCTCCTGGTCGGCCAAGCCGAGCGAGGCCGCGCTGGTGCGGGCGGCCGCCCTGATCCCGGACGGGGCGTCGGTCGAGGCGGACAACCAGATCGCGCCGCGGCTGACCGCCCGGACGGACGTGGTGCTGGTGGACGGCACACCGCGCGGGCGCGAGTACGTGCTCACCCGGTCGAACAAGCGCTCCTTCCCGTTCGCCACGGACACCGAGCAGGCCCAGCGGATCCGGCTGCTGCTGGACCACGGCTACCGGCAGCTCTGGGCCGAGGACGGGGTGGTCCTGCTGCACCGCGAGAGCGGCGAACCGGTGCCCGGCGAGCACGTGCCGGGGCCGGGCAGCAAGCCGGTCCAGGACGTGGTCCCGTCCGACGTGGGGCACGACCTCTTCCGGGGCTGACACCGGACCCCGGAGAAACGGCCGAGGGGGGGGGGGGGGGCGGCGCGCCCCCGGCCCCCGCCCCCGCAGCGCAGGCCCGCGAG
>NZ_JBHWBZ010000023.1:62226-114575 GCF_042735475.1 Kitasatospora sp. NPDC059577
GTGCCTGCCGGCGCCGCCCGGCCGCGCGCCCCCCGCGCCGCGCCGGCGCGCCACCCCCCCCCCCCCCGGCGCCCCGGGGCGGCCGTCCCCCCGCGCCCCCCCCGCCCCTCTCGCCGTGCGGGGACCCGTCAGGGGCGGTCGGCGTACGAGCCGCTGTGGTGCGAGCCCTGGGGCGGGACGGTGCCGTGGTGGCCGGGCCGCCGCCCGTGCGGGTGACGGGTCAGGTGGTAGCCGAGAACGCCCGCCAGCGCGGCCAGGAAGCCGCCGCCGATCGTCCAGTACCAGCGGCTGTTCCAGCCGGAGAACCAGCCGGTGTACCAGTGCTCCTCCTCCGCGACCGGGGCGGCCGCCTTGGCGGTGCTCGCGCCGCCGCCGGCCGGCGGGACCAGCGGGGCCTTCAGCTCCCCGCCCTCCGGCTGGGCGTTGTCCGAGTCGCCCTTGGCGGCGACGTGCAGCCGGACGGAGGAGGCCAGGCCGAGGTCCGGCTGCGGGACGTCGGTGACCGACAGCCGCACGTAGTAGGTGCCGGGCAGCGGGTCTCCGGACCACGGCTCGGCCCAGGTGCGGACCTCGCGCAGGGTGCAGTCGAGCGCCAGCGTGGCGGTGCCCTGGTCGGCGGTGGCGTTCTGGGTGCCCGCGGTGCAGGCCTGGCGGCGGCGCAGCCCGTCGAAGACCTCGACGGACCAGGTCTGCGGGCCGTGCCGGTCGTTCGCGGGAGCCAGGTTGACGCTCAGGCTGACCGTCGGGGTCTGCCCCTCGGAGGCGCCGAACGCCCAGTACAGGTAGTCACCGGTGGAGACGGCGACGTTGGCGTCCTGGTTGGGGGAGAGGTTGACCGCGGTCAGGAACGAGGTGCCGGCCTTGGTGGCCGGGGCCGGGGTGCCGCTCGCGCTGGCCGAGGGGGACGGCGCGGCCGAGGCGGCCGGCGCGCCCAGGGCGAGGGCGGGCAGCAGGGCGAGGGCGCCGAAGGCGCCGCGGATCATCGTACGCATGGTCAGTTCTCCCGCCAGACGGCGATCCGCCACCGTGCGATCCAGCCGAACAGCAGACCGCAGACCAGGCCCGCGAGGGTGAGGGTGAGCAGCAGGATCCAGCCGCGGCCGAGGCCCATCGCGGCGCCCTCGGGGGCGGGCGAGGAGGAGGCCAGGTCCACGGTCAGCTCCAGCGGCAGGCCGGGGTCGGCCTGCACGCCGGCCTGCGGGGCCAGCGAGTTGCTGACGACCAGGCAGACGGCGGTCTCCGGCTTCTCCTTCGGGTCCTTCGAGGCGGAACCCGGGCTCGCGGTGACGTAGCCCTTGGAGTCGGCGGTGGACCAGCGCAGGCCGGTGGAGATCACGTCGGTGCGGCTGCTGCCGGCGTCGGTGCCGCGGACCAGCTCCTGGCCGGCGGCGCTGGTGGCCTGCAGCAGGACGCCGTAGTCCCGGGCCACCGGGCGGTCCAGCGCGACGCTGACCGAGGCGCGCAGCTCCTGGCCGGCCTTGACCGGGACCTTGTAGACGCGGTGCTCGGAGAACTTCTCGCGGTCGGTGTAGACGCCCGGGGCGAGCACCGGGGCGCTCTCGCACTTGTCGGTGCCGGAGGTCTTGACCGGCGTCACCGTGTAGGTGTCGTTGGAGCGGTCGACCAGCTGCTTCACCTTGTCGGTGAGCTGCTCCTGGGTGCGCACGTCGGTGTAGGTGCCGCCGGTCGCGTTGGCGATGCAGAGCAGCTGCTGGCGGGTCTTGTCGTCGTGGGCCAGGCCGAGGGTGTCGACCACCAGGTGGATGCCCTGGGAGGCGAGTTCGCGGGCGACGTCACAGGGGTCGGGCGGGGTGCAGGTGTCCTCGCCGTCGGTGATCAGCACCACCCGGCGGGTGGTCTCGCCCTTGCCGAGGTCCTGGGCGGCGCCGCGCAGGGCCAGGCCGATCGGGGTCCAGCCGGTGGGCCGCAGGGTGGCGACGGCGGTCTTCGCCTCGACCTTGTTGGTCTTGCCGACCGGGAACAGCTGCTTGGTGTCCTGGCAGCCCTGGACCTTGTCGTTGCCGGGGTAGGTCGCGCCCAGGGTGCGGATGCCGAACTCGGTCTCCGCGGGCAGCGCGTCGATCACCTCGTTCAGCGACTGCTGGGCCACCGAGATGCGGCTCTTGCCCTGGATGTCGGTGGCGGTCATGGAGCCGCTGACGTCCAGGATCAGGTCGACCCGGGGGGCCTCCTTGGGGGCGGGGGCGCCGGCTGATGGTTCGTCGGCGTGGGCGGGCAGGCCGAGGAGCAGCGAGGCGCCCGTTATCGCCAGGGCGCCCAGCAGGCTGCCGAGCCTGGTCTGTGGTCGTCGTCCGGTAGTCACCCGGCCGATCCTAGGGATCATCAGTTCGCCATGGCGAAACGGGACCGGATCGTGCACCCACCGACTCCGGTGCGACCTCCGGCGCGACCTCGGGCGTGAACTCCGGCGCGCGGCAGCGCAGTCCGGGCTCACAGCGGCCTTACACGTCGTGGATAGCCTTCTGGGTCGGTGGACGGATCGGGGGTCGCATGGAGCTGACGGCGGTCGGGAAGCGGTACGGGCGCGGCGGGCGGTGGATCCTGCGCGGGGTCGATCTGTCCGCCGGCCCCGGGGAGTTGGTGCGGATCGCGGGGGCGAACGGGAGCGGCAAGTCGACGCTGCTGCGGCTGGCCGCCGGGATCGAGCGGCCGAGCGCGGGCCGGGTGGCACGGCCCGGCCCGACGGCGTACGTACCCGAACGCTTCCCGCCGGCGTTGCCGTTCGACGTCGTCTCGTACCTGGTGCGGGTCGGCCGGGTGCACGGCCTGTCGGCGGATCGGGCACGGCGGCGGGCGGGGGAGTGGCTGGACCGGTTCGGCATCGCGGACCGGGCGGGCACCCCGCTGAGCCGGCTGTCCAAGGGCACCTGCCAGAAGGTCGCGGTCGCCCAGGCGCTGCTGGCCGAGGCCCGGGTGCTGCTGCTGGACGAGGCCTGGACCGGCCTGGACCCGCAGGCCCGGGCGGTGCTGGACGAAGCGGCCGCCGAACGGGCGGCGGCGGGCGGCACGGTGCTGTTCGTCGACCACGACCCGGCCCGGCTGGAGGGACTCACCAGCGCGGCGTACCTGGTTGGCGCGGACGGCGCGCTGCGGCCCGCCGAGGACGCGACGGCGGTGCCGGCGCGGGGCGGTCCGGTGATGGAGGTCGAGGTGGACGTCCCGGACGGCGCCCCGCTGCCGGACCGGCTGCCGGGAGCGCCGGAGCGCACCGCGCTGGCCGGGACGGCGGTGCGGCTGGCGGTGCCGGCCGCGCACTCGGACGCGCTGCTGCGCCGGCTGCTGCTGGGCCGCCCGGCGGTCCGGGTGCTGGCGGTGCGGGCGTGCGGGGAGACGGGGCCGGGGACGAGCGAGGGGGAACGGTGACGGGGCAGGTCGGCCCGCTGGCGCGGTACCACCTGGAGCTGCTGCTGCGTTCGCACGCGTGGCTGCCGCCCTTCCTGACGTACGTGCTGCTGCTGGTGATCGGGGTGCAGGCGGGGGACCCGCTGCTGGGCAGCCTCGGCCTCGGCGCGGGGCTGCTGCTGCCGGTGAGCGCCTGGTGCGTCCGCGGCGCACTGGCCGCGGAGCCGCCGTCCTCGCGGGCCTGCCTGGTCGCGGCGGCGGGGCCGGCCCGGGTGCACCTCGGCGCGTTGCTGGCGGCGCTGACGGTCTCGCTGGTGCTGGCGGTCGGGCAGGTGCTGGCGGTGTGGTGGACCGCCGGGCCGGTGGCGAACCGGGGCGCGACGGCGCAGCCGGAGGTCGGCTCGGCACTGCTGGCCGGGCTGCTGGCTTCGGTGGTCTGCGCGCTGCTCGGGGTGTCGGCCGGGGCGCTGGCCGACCGGCCGGTGCTGATCCGCGGGCCGTACGGCATCCCGGTGGCGCTGACGCTGGCCACGCTGCTGCTGGTGGTGCCGGTCTCGCCGGCCAACGCGGCGGTGCGCGGCCTGGTGGAGGCGGCCCGGACGGGCCGGGTCGCGGTGCCGTGGGTGCAGCTGCTGCTCGCCGTCGCGCTGCTGGCCGCCTGCTGCGCGGGCGTCGCGGCGCTGGCGGGGCGGCGGCCGGAGTGAGCGGACCGGACCGGGCGGGGTCGGCGCTGGTGGCGGCGGTGGCGGTGGCGGACGGTGACGCCTCGGACGGCCCGGGTGGCGGCCCGGCTGCGCCGCTCGCCCGCTCGGTGGTGCGGGCGGCGCTCGGCCGATGACCCCCGTGACCGCTCTGAGCTGCTGCTTTATCGGGTCAGCGGTCGATGCGCCGTTTGCGAAGTGTCCGGTTTGTACATCAATATGTGCCGATTTGGACAATGCGCGTACCCGGACTGTTCGTTTGCGACACTGGTGCTTTCGCCGGGTACTGTCCCATCTTTGTTCGGTTGGTCCACAATGACACCCCCTCGGGGGGATCGGGCGACCAGCCGTCAGGACACCCTCCCCCGCCCAGAAGGACCGCCGTTTTGGCCAGCAACACCCTCGGTGCGCGTCTGCTGCGACGCAAGCCCGTCTCGACCCTGATCGCGGAGAGCGAGGGGCGTGACGCCCTTCCGGCCGGCGCGCCCGAGGAGGGCGGCCGCTCCGGCATCCACCTGCGCCGCTCGATCGGCCTCTGGCAGCTGTCCTCGATCGGCATCGGCGCCACCATCGGCACCGGCATCTTCTTCGTGCTGAACACCGCGGTGCCCTCGGCCGGCCCGGCCGTCATCCTGTCCTTCGTGATCGCCGCGATCACCGCCGGACTCACCGCGCTCTGCTACGCCGAGATGGCGTCCGCGATCCCGGTCTCCGGCTCCTCGTACTCCTACGCCTACGCCACCCTCGGCGAGGGCGTGGCCTTCGGCGTCGGCATCTGCCTGCTGATGGAGTACGGCGTCTCCGCCTCCGCGATCGCGGTCAGCTGGGCGGAGTACCTGAACAAGTTCCTCGACCTGGCCTTCGGGGTCAAGATCCCCGAGGCACTGTCCGGCGCGCCCGACGGCACCCACTGGTTCAACCTGCCGGCGCTGCTGCTGGTCGCCATGGTCTGCGTCCTGCTGATCCGCGGCGTGAGCGAGTCGGTCAAGGTCAACGCGGTGATGGTCGGGATCAAGATCCTCATCCTGATCCTCTTCGTCGGCGTCGCGCTGACCGGCTTCCACTCCGGCAACCTGACCCCGTTCATGCCGCTCGGCATCGGCGGCGTGCAGGTCGCCGCCTCCAGCATCTTCTTCTCCTTCATCGGCCTGGACGCCGTGTCCACCGCCGGTGAGGAGGTCAAGAACCCGCGCCGCACCCTGCCGATGGCGATCATGATCTCGCTGGTCGTCGTCACCCTGCTCTACATCCTGGTCGCGCTCGCCGGCATCGGCGCCCAGCCCTGGAACAAGTTCGACGGCCAGGAGGCCGGCCTCGCCCAGATCCTGCAGGACATCACCGGCCAGACCTGGCCCGCGATGGTCTTCGCGATCGGCGCGATCATCTCGATCTTCAGCATCACCCTCGTGGTGATCTACGGCCAGACCCGCATCCTGTACTCGATGGGCCGCGACGGCATGCTGCCCAAGCGCTTCGCCGAGCTCTCCCCGCGCACCGGCACCCCGATCTGGAACACCATCGTGGTCGGCGTCGGCGTGGGCGCGCTGGCCGCGTTCGTCCCGCTGAACGTCCTGGCCGACATCACCAGCCTCGGCACCCTCATCGCCTTCTCGGTGGTCTCGATCGGCGTGATCGTGCTGCGCCGCACCCAGCCCGACCTGCCGCGCGGCTTCCGGGTGCCCGGCTACCCGGTCGTCCCGCTGCTCAGCGTGGCCTTCTGCATCTACCTGATCACCGGCCTGCACGCCGACACCTTCCGGGCCGGCGGGATCGCCCTCGCCGTCGCCGTGGTCGTCTACTTCGGCTACAGCGTCAAGCACTCGCGGCTGGAGCAGGCCGAGCAGCCGGAGGCCGTTCCGGCCGACCGCACCGCCGACTGACCCCCAGGCGAATCCGACGTGAAGGGCCGCCGACCGACAGGACACCCGGCGGCCCTTTTCGTGCCGTCACCCGCCCAGTGCCCGACGCCATGGCGACAGGGCCGGGCCCGCACCCATAACCTTCCACCATGGTGAGCACCCGCACGCCCGGCTTCTCCCGCCCGCGCGGCCGCTTCACCGGCCGCCGCAGAACGCCGGCCCAGACCTTCGCGACCGAGACGTCGTCCGGATCAGGACGACCCCCGAGAGGCTTCTCGACCCGGCCGTTCCCCCGCCAGCGTGGCGAGAGCACGTTTCCGCCCACGCCCGATCGGCTGAATCCCGCCACGCTCGCCGGTCTCGCCTCGATGCGGACCGTCCAACTGCTCGGCTGCCTGATCGCGGCCGGCTGGGCCGCCGCCTTCCCGCTCGTCTCCGACCTGGCCAACCAGCGGCAGTGGGGCCTGATCGCGGCCCCCGCCTACGCCCTGGCCGGACTGCTCTGCCTGACCCTGCCGCGCCGCTTCGCGGCCCGTGCCGCCGCCGCGGTGGCCCTCGTCGGCGCCGTGCTCCTGCCGCTCGGACTGCTCGCCCTGCACGGCCGCCACCAGTCCGAGGTCATGGTGGTCGAACGCTCGGCCCACCTGCTGCTCACCACCGGTGACGTCTACCTGCCGCACCCGGTGGTGGTCACCGACTACAACCCGTACCTGCCGGCGATGGCCCTGTTCGGGCTGCCGCGCCAGCTGCTCGGCGACTCCACCGCCTTCGCCAGGGTCGCCGGGGACGCCCGGATCTGGTTCGCCCTGACCTTCTTCGTCTGCCTGCTGGCCGCCTGGCGGCTGCTGCGCCCCTCCCGCCCCGGCGGCGACCCGCGCGCGCCGCTGCTTCCGCTGGCCGTCCTCACCGCCTCGCCGCTGATAGCGCTCGCCTTGGTGGTCGGCGGGGTGGACCTGCCGCTGATCGGCGTCTGCTGCCTCGCCATGGCGCTCGCCGAGCGGGACCGCACCGTCGGCGCCGGACTGGTGCTCGCCCTCGCCTGCACCCTGAAGTGGACGGCCTGGCCCGCGCTGCCCGTCGCCGTCCTGCTGCTCTGGCGGCTCTACGGCCGCCGGCCCGCCGCCCGCACCGCGCTGATCGGGACCGGGGTGAGCGTGGCGGTGATCCTGCCCTCCGTCCTGACCCAGGCGGACGCGCTGCGCGAGCAGGTGGTGCGCTTCCCGCTCGGGATGACCGCGATCCGCACCCCGGCGGGCAGCCCGCTGCCCGGCAAGGTGCTGGCCGGGTTCGGGCCGACCGGGCACACCATCTCGCTCGCCCTGATGACCGTGGCCCTGATCGGTGTGGCGATCTGGCTGCTGGCCCGGCCGCCGGTCTCCGCGATCGCCGCCGCCGACCTGCTGGCTGCCGGGCTCGCGATCGCCTTCATGCTCGCCCCGGCCGGGCGGTTCGGGTACCTGGCGCTGCCCGTGGTCCTGGTGATCTGGCCCCGGCTGGCGGCCCGGCGCTGGAGCAGCCGGCGCCCGGCCCCGCCCGGCCTGGTGCCGGACGTGCCGGAGCCCGCCCTGCCGCGAGGCTGAGCGGGCTCCGTGAGCGGGCGGGCCGGTGCCGGGGAGGCGTCCGGGGACGGCCTCAGCGGCCGGCGGCGGCCTTCAGGATGCCGGCCACCGCCGGGCCGGCCGCGTCGACGCCGTGGCCGCCGCCCTGGACCTCGGCGGCCACCGCGATGTTGCCGCGGAACGCGGTGAACCAGCTGTTGGTGGTGGACGCGCCCTGGACCTCGGCGGAGCCGGTCTTGGCGCCCGCGTTGTCGGTGATCCCGGCCATCACCTGGCTGGCCGTGCCGCCGACGGCGGTGGCGTTCATCATCGCGCGCAGCTTGCCGGCGACGTCCGGCGAGATCTGGCGGGCCGCGGCCTGCTGCGGCAGCCCGGCGACCAGGATCGGCTGCTTGAACGCCCCGCTCTGGACGGTGGCGGTGATCGAGGCGATGGCCAGCGGGTTCATCTGGACCTTGCCCTGGCCGATGTAGTTCATGGCCTGCTCGTCCTTGCTGCCCGGCGTCGCCGGGATCTTGCCGTCGGCGTTCGGCAGGCCGGTCTTCCACTCCAGGCCGATGCCGAACACGTCCTTGGCCGTGCCGGACAGCGTCTCCGGCTTGAGGCTGGTCAGGCCCTGGTTGATGAAGGCCGTGTTGCAGGACACCATGAAGTCCTGCTGGAGCGTGTTGTTCGGGAAGGCGCCCGGGAAGTCGTTCGGGATCGCGACCGCGTTGCTGCTCTTCTCCGGGCAGGCCACCACGGTGTCCGGGTTGATCCCGGCCTCCAGCAGCGCCGCCGAGGTGACGATCTTCATCGTCGAGCCCGGCGCGAGCAGCCCGGTGAAGGCCCGGTTCTGACCGATGGAGGGCGAGTTGGCGAAGGCCAGCACCTGGCCGGTGCTCGGCTCGATCGCCACGACCGAGCCGGGCTTGCCGCCCAGGTCGGTCATCGCCTTCTCGGCGGCGGCCTGGACGGTGTTGTCGATGGTCACCTTGAACGGCTTGCCGGGCTTGGGCTCGACGATGGTGAACAGCTTGTCCGAGGGGCCCTTGCCGGCCGGGTCGTTGATCACCACGGCCTTGCCCGCGTCCTGGTCCCTGGTCGGGTCCGGCGGGAGCAGCTTCTGGGAGTTCTCCTGGACGCTGTTCATCAGCGCCGCAGTGAGCGAGGCGGCCTGCAGCTGCTTGCCGTTGCGGTCGACCACGGTGGACGGCGGGGCGAAGACCGGCTGGGTGGCGATGGTCTCGTTGCCGGACAGGTGCGGGTGGATCACCGACGGCGCCCAGTGCACGGCCGGGGTGTTGTCGCTCATCTTCACGACGCCGAGGAAGCCCTGGTAGTCCCAGGCGCGGCTGGTGCCCTCGAACTCGGCACGGGCCTTGAAGCTCATCAGCGTGCCGGTGGGCCCGGGCGCGGCGGTGGCGGACGGCGAGTCGGTGGCGCCCGGGGCGCCGGCCGACGGCGTCGCGGAGGCGCCGGCGGTGGGCTTGGCCGGGGCCGGGGTGCCGGTGGCGGCGGAGAAGACCTGCTGGGTGGTCGGACCGGTCGGGGTGAGGGTCAGCGCGCTCGGCTTCACCTGGTCCTTGAACGCGGTCAGCGCGGTGGTGGCGGCGGCCGGGTCGTCGGTCAGCGAGGCCGCCTTGGCGATGTCGCCGGCCGCCCAGGCCGCCAGGAAGTCCTTCGCGCCGGCCGCCGCCTGGTCGGCCGAGGGCGGCTCGGCGACCACCGTGCGGGCCTTCGCGCCCCCGGACCCGGAGTCCGAGCCGCCCATCAGGCTGTACGCGGCGTAGCCGCCGCCCGCGAGGACGACGATGGACACGCCGGTGATGATGCCGATCTTCGCGCCACTGCGCATGGTGCAGTTCCCCCAGGGGTCTCGCGGCCGGGCGCAACCGGCCGGGGCCGGAAACGCGGTACGCCCCCACCCTAGGCAGCCGGAATCGGTGCGCCGACGAAACGCCCGGGACTTGTGACGGATCTGGTACGTGTCGTGCACCGCATACGGACGAAACGCGGGGACGCGGTGTGCGCCGGAGCGCGGGCGGGGCACCCGGCGGCGGACCCGGCCGTCAGATCCAGGTGTTGAACCACATCCGGCGGCGCCAGTCGTCCAGCGGGATGGTCTGGCCGGTGAAGAGCGGGAAGAAGAACAGGAAGTTCCAGACGATCAGCAGCACCAGCAGGCCGGCCGCCGCGGAGCCGATGATCCGGCGGTCCCGGGAGGCGTCGGCGGGGCCGATCAGGGCGCCGATCAGCATCGTCACCGCGAGCACCAGGAACGGGACGAAGACCACCGCGTAGAACAGGAAGATCGTCCGCTGCTGGTAGGCGAACCAGGGCAGGTAGCCGGCGGCCAGGCCGCACAGCAGCGCGCCGGCCCGCCAGTCCCGCCGGAACGCCCAGCGCCACAGGCAGTAGACCAGGGCCACCACGGCCGTCCACCAGAGCAGCGGGGTGCCGATGCCCAGCACCTCGCGGGCGCAGTCGGCGACGGTGCAGCCGGCCTGGCCCTGCTTGGGGGACTCGTAGTAGAAGGACACCGGCCGGCCCAGCACCAGCCAGGACCACGGGTTGGACTGGTAGGTGTGCGGGTCGCTCAGGTGGGTGTGGAACTCGTAGACCGTCGTGTGGTAGTGCCACAGGGCGCGCAGGCCCTCGGGTATCCACGGGAAGTCGGTGGAGCGGCCGACCGCCCAGTCCCGGCCCCAGCCGCCCTTCCCCGGGGCGTTGCTGCTGGCGAACCAGCCCCACCAGGACGCGACGTAGACCGCGATCGGGAGCACGACGAGCGAGACGAAGCCCGGTGCCACGTCCCGGGCGAGCACCGCACGGTACGGGCGCGGGGCGCCGGCCAGGCGGCGGGCGCCGACGTCCCAGAGCACGGACATCAGGCCGAACGCCGCCATCACGTACAGGCCGCTCCACTTGGTGGCGCAGGTCAGGCCGATGCAGACGCCGGCCGCGATCCGGTACGGGCGCCAGCCCAGGCCCAGCCGCTGGGCGAGCTCCGGGTCCGCCACCCCGCCCAGCCGTTCGGCGAGCAGCCCCCGGGTGCGGTCGCGGTCCAGCAGCAGGAAGCCGAAGGCGGCGACGATCCAGAACATCACCACCAGGTCCAGCAGCGCGGCCCGGCTGAGCACCAGGTGCAGGCCGTCCACCGAGAGCAGCAGGCCGGCCACGCAGCCCAGCAGGGTCGAGCGGAACATCCGGCGGGCGATCCGGGCCAGCATCAGCACCGACAGGGTGCCGAGCAGGGCCACCGCGAAGCGCCAGCCGAAGGGGTTCATGCCGAACAGCTGCTCACCCGCGCCGATGATCCACTTGCCCACCGGCGGATGGACCACGTACGAGGGCGCCGCCCGGTACGGGACGGCCGCGCCGGGCGTCATGATCGTCGTGTTGGCGTCCTCCGGCCAGCTGATCTCGTAGCCGCCGTGCCAGAGCGCGTAGGCGTCCTTCGCGTAGTACGTCTCGTCGAAGATGATCGCGTGCGGCTGGCCGAGGTTCGTGAAGCGCAGGATCCCGGCGAACACCGCCACCGCGACCGGGCCCAGCCAGCCCGCCCAGCGGCACAGGAAGACCCACAGGCCCTGCGGCAGGGAGAAGCCCAGGCGCAGCAGCAGCGGCGACTGCGGCACGTCGCGCGGGGTCACCCGGGGGCCGTCCGGCATCGGCGGCACCAGGCGCTCGGCCAGCGGCACCGTCGGGCGGGCGCGGTAGCCGTGGCCGGCCAGGCGCTCCCGCCACGTGGGGGCCGCGGGGACGGCGGGGGCGGCGGACCCCGCCGGGCGGGGTGACGGCACACCGACGCCGCCCCGCGCGGAGTGGTCCGTACCCGTGGGCGTCTGCGCCGCCGTGTCGCCGTTCATCCGCCACATCGTAGGGGCGCTCTTCGTACGCGTGTCCGCTCCCTCGGAAGCTGCCCGAATCGTCACCAAAAGCCCCGCGCGGCGGCAGCTGGAAGGATGGGGCCCGTGACAGGAGTACTCGTTCTCGCAGGCACCCCCATCGGCGACGTCTCGGACGCCCCGCCCCGACTGGTCAACGAACTGGCCACGGCGGACGTCATCGCGGCGGAGGACACCCGGCGGCTGCGCCGGCTCACCCAGGCACTCGGGGTGACCCCGGCCGGCCGGGTCGTCTCGTACTTCGAGGGCAACGAAGTCGGCCGCACCCCCGAACTGGTCGACGCGCTGCTCGGCGGCGCCCGGGTGCTGCTGGTCACCGACGCCGGCATGCCCTCGGTCTCCGACCCCGGCTACCGGCTGGTCGCCGCGGCCGTCGAGGCCGGCGTCAAGGTCACCGCGGTGCCCGGGCCGTCTGCGGTGCTCACCGCGCTCGCACTGTCCGGCCTGCCCGTCGACCGCTTCACCTTCGAGGGCTTCCTGCCGCGCAAGACCGGCGACCGGGCCCGGCAGCTCGCCTCGGTCGCCGCCGAACCGCGCACCATGGTCTTCTTCGAGGCGCCGCACCGCATCGCCGAGGCGCTGGCCGCGATGGCCGAGGCGTTCGGACCGGAACGTCCCGCCGCCGTCTGCCGCGAGCTCACCAAGACCTACGAGGAGGTCAAGCGCGGTCCGATCGGCGAACTGGCGGCCTGGGCCGCCGACGGCGTCAGGGGCGAGATCACCGTCGTCGTCGCCGGAGCCCCGCCGGCCGCGCCGCAGGAGCTGACCCCGGCCGAGCTGGCCCGGCTCGTGGCCGTGCGCGAGGAGGCGGGGGAGCGGCGCAAGGAAGCCATCGCGGCCGTCGCGACCGAGCTCTCGCTGCCCAAGCGGGAGGTCTTCGACGCCGTCGTGGCGGCCAAGAAGGAAGGCCTGGACGCGGCTCCGAAAAAGGGGTGAATTCCGGGGGTTGCGTTGCGCACGGGTAGTCGTACCTTGGAGGGAAGGCCCCGGTAAACACCCGCTGAGCTGAAGTTTCGGTCGCGGTTTTCGGTCCCTGGGAGGCCCTTCGTATAGGGCTTCCCAACCCGCATCCAATTCTTCACAAGCGGGGCATCGGCCGAGGCGGTCCGGGCATTTCCTGAAAGGGAAAGACCCAGCCGGGCGAGCGCCCGGCGGGCGCTGGGAGACGGCTATGAGCGAGATCGTCGGTAGCCCCCGCAGTGGCAACGCACTGAGCACCGCAGGCCTGGCCGGCCGCGGGCACACTCCCGTCGAGACCGTACGGGAGGCCTACTCCTTCGCGTGCCTGCGCTGCGGGTACGGCTGGGAGCAGGCGTACGACATCGAGCACCACGTGGCCAAGGACGGGCACGTCGTCTTCGAGTACCACGCCAACGGCGTCCGGGTGCCGTCCCCGCTGCTCAAGCCGACCTGCCCCGGGTGCGGTGGCCACACCGTCCGGATCATGCGCGAGGGCCGGGTGTCCTCCGCCGAACAGCCCTGGCACCACGCCCCCGGCTTCTCGGCGCACGCCGAGCCGGCCGGGCCGCTCCCGGCGCCCGAGCCCGACAAGCCGCGCGGACGCTGGGCCCGGTTCTGGTCGCGGCTGCTGGGCTGACACCGAGGACGCGGGAAGGACCGCCCCCGGCCGGGGAACAACTCGGTCGAGGGCGGTGCGCGTGCCCGACTAAGCTTTCCGACCATGGCGGCCACTGCAGACCACAGCACCACCGGGGCGAGCGCCCCGGCGTACTACGTTTCCACCCCGATCTACTACGTCAACGATCGCCCCCACCTGGGCCACGCGTACACCACCGTGGCGGGCGACGTCCTCACCCGCTGGCACCGCCAGCGCGGCGAGAAGGTGTGGTACCTGACCGGCACCGACGAGCACGGTCAGAAGATCATGCGGACCGCCGAGGCGAACGGCGTCAGCCCGCAGGAGTGGTGCGACAAGCTGGTCGAGGAAGCCTGGAAGCCGCTCTGGGAGCACCTGGAGATCGCCAACGACGACTTCATCCGCACCACCCAGCAGCGCCACACCGACCGCGTGCAGGAGTTCGTCCAGGACCTGTACGACAAGGGCGAGATCTACAAGGGCGGCTACTCCGGCCCCTACTGCGTCGGCTGCGAGGAGTACAAGCTCCCCAACGAGCTGCTCGACGGCGCGGCCGAGGACGAGAAGCTCTGCCCGATCCACAAGAAGCCGGTGGAGTGGCTGGAGGAGGAGAACTACTTCTTCCGCCTGTCGGCCTACGGCGAGAAGCTGCTGGAGTTCTACGCCGAGAACCCCGGCTTCATCGCCCCCGAGTCCGCCCGCAACGAGGTGCTGCGCTTCGTCGAGCAGGGCCTGCAGGACCTCTCGATCTCCCGCTCCACCTTCAACTGGGGCGTACCGCTGCCCTGGGACGAGAAGCACGTCCTCTACGTGTGGGTCGACGCGCTGCAGAACTACATCACCGCGGCCGGCTACGGCAGCGACCCGGAGCGCTTCGCCGAACTGTGGCCCGCGTCCGTCCACCTGGTCGGCAAGGACATCCTCCGCTTCCACGCCGTCATCTGGCCCGCCATGCTGATGGCCGCCGGACTGCCGCTGCCCAAGCGCGTCGTGGCCAACGGCTGGCTGATGGTCGGCGGCGAGAAGATGTCCAAGTCCAACCTGACCGGCATCGCGCCCACCGACCTGACCTCGCACTTCGGCGTGGACGCCTACCGCTACTACTTCCTGCGGGCGATCCCGTTCGGCACGGACGGCTCGTTCTCCTGGGAGGACTTCACCGCCCGCTACACCTCCGAACTCGCCAACGACTTCGGCAACCTGGCCTCCCGGGTCGCCGCGATGGTCGGCAAGTACTTCGACGGGGTGCTGCCGGCCTCCGCCGCCCCCGGCGACGCCGAACAGGCCGTCGCCGACGGGCTGACCAAGGCCGTCGCGACCGCCGACCGGAAGATCGGCGAGGAGCTGGACTTCGCCGGCGGCCTCGCGGCGATCTTCGAGTTCGTCAAGCAGGTCAACGGCTACATCACCGAGCAGGAGCCCTGGAAGGTCGCCAAGGACGACTCGGAGGAGGGCCGGGCGCGCCTCGCGACCATCCTCTACACCGCCGCCGAGTCGCTGCGCGCCACCGCCGTCCTGCTCAACCCGGTGATGCCGTCCACCGCCGAGAAGCTGTGGGACTCGCTGGGCGCCGACGCCGCCGGACTGGGCGCGCTCCCCGCGCAGACCGTCGCCACCGCCGCCGACTGGGGCCGGCTCCCCGCCGGCGCCACCGTCACCAAGGGCGAGATCCTCTTCCCGCGCCTCGAAGAGAAGCCGGCCGCCTGACGTGGCCGCCAAGGACGACGACCGGTCGACCCCGCCGCCGCTGCCGGAACCCCTGGCCGTGGCGGTGGCCGACTCGCACACCCACCTCGACATGCAGTCCGGCACCCCGGCCGAAGGCCTGGCCCGCGCCGCCTCGGTCGGGGTCACCACGGTGGTCCAGGTGGGCTGCGACGTGCCCGGCTCGCGCTGGGCCGCCGAACTGGCGGCCCAGTACGAACAGGTGCACGCGGCCGTCGCCCTGCACCCCAACGAGGCGCCGCGGATCTTCCTCGGCGACGCGGACGGCTGGTCCGGGCAGCAGCGCACCGCCGGCGGCGCCGCCGCCCTCGACGAGGCGCTCGCCGAGATCGACCGGCTCGCCGCCCTGCCCCAGGTCCGGGCGGTCGGCGAGACCGGCCTCGACTACTTCCGCACCGGGCCCGAGGGCGTGGAGATCCAGAAGGAATCGTTCCGCCGCCACATCGACATGGCCAAGCGGCACGGCAAAGCCCTCGTCATCCACGACCGGGACGCCCACCAGGACGTCATCGACGTCCTGCTCGCGGAAGGCGCCCCGGAACGGACCGTCTTCCACTGCTACTCCGGCGACGCCGAGATGGCCAAGACCTGCGCCGAGCACGGCTGGTACCTCTCCTTCGCCGGCCCGGTCACCTTCAAGGCCAACCAGCCGCTGCGGGACGCGCTGCTCGCCACCCCGCTCGACCGGATCCTGGTCGAGACCGACGCCCCCTTCCTCACCCCGCACCCCTACCGCGGCCGGCCCAACGCCCCGTACCTGATCCCGGTCACGGTGCGCTCGATGGCCGCCACGCTGGGGCTGCACGAGGACGAGCTGTCGGCGGCCGTCGCGGAGAACACGGCGCGGGCCTTCGGGTACTGACCGGGGTCGGTCGGGTCCGGTCGGGTCGGGTTCGGTTAAGTCCGGTCGGGTCGGGTCGGGTTCGCTCAGGTCCGGTCGGGGAGCGAGGGGCGGCCGGTGCGTCGTCCGGGGCGGTGCCGGGAGCCGCCGTCCGGGTCGACGCGTCCGGACGGCGACCCCCGCGCCCGTATCCTTGGCGCGTGAGCACCACCGACCCCACCCCTGACAGCCACCTGCTGGGCGCCGCCGACATCCGGGAACTGGCGGCCGCGTTCGGCGTGAAGCCGACCAAGCAGCGCGGGCAGAACTTCGTCATCGACGGCAACACCGTGCGGCGGATCGTCCGGGCCGCCGACGTGACGGAGCAGGACGCGGTGGTGGAGGTCGGGCCGGGGCTCGGCTCGCTCACCCTCGCGCTGCTGGAGGTGGCGCGGCACGTCACGGCGGTCGAGATCGACCCGGTGCTGGCACAGCACCTGCCGGACACCGTCGCGGGCCGGATGCCGGCCAAGGCGGACGCCTTCGACCTGGTGTTCAGCGACGCCATGGAGGTCACCGAGCTGCCCGGGCCCGCCCCCACCGCGCTCGTCGCCAACCTCCCGTACAACGTGGCCGTGCCCGTCCTGCTGCACATGCTGGCGACCTTCCCCACCATCGAGCGGACCCTCGTCATGGTGCAGAGCGAGGTCGCCGACCGGCTCGCCGCCAAGCCGGGCAACAAGGTCTACGGCGTCCCCTCGGTCAAGGCCAACTGGTACGCCGACGTGAAGCGGGCCGGCGCCATCGGCCGGAACGTGTTCTGGCCCGCCCCCAACGTCGACTCCGGGCTGGTCTCGCTGATCCGCCGCGAGCCGCCGAAGACCAGCGCCAGCCGCGAGGAGGTGTTCGCGGTGGTCGACGCCGCGTTCGCCCAGCGGCGCAAGACCCTGCGCGCCGCACTGGCCGGCTGGGCCGGCTCCCCCGCCGCGGCCGAGCAGGCGCTCGCCGCCGCCGGGATCGACCACAAGCTGCGCGGCGAGATGCTGACGGTCGAGCAGTTCGCGGCGATCGCCGAGCACAAGCCGGCGAAGGACGGGACTGCGAAGGACGGGTCGGCGAAGGAGCAGTCGGCGAGGTACCGGGCGGCGAAGGACGAGACCGTGACGGACCGGTCGGCGGAGGACGAGACCGCGACGGACCGGTCGGCGGAGGACGAGACCGCGAAGGACAGCGAGTGATCACCGTACGGGTGCCCGCGAAGGTCAACGTCCAGCTGGGGGTCGGCGGACTGCGCGCCGACGGCTTCCACGACCTGGCCAACGTGTTCTTCGCCGTCGCCCTCGGGGACGAGGTCACCGCCACCCTCGCGGAAGGCGTCACCCTGACCTGCTCCGGACCGGACGCCGCCGCCGTCCCGCTGGACGACAGCAATCTCGCCGCCCGCGCCGCCCGGCTCCTCGCCGCCCACCACGGCATCGCCGCCCCCGGCGTGCACCTGCACATCGCCAAGGCCATTCCGGTGGCCGGCGGCATGGCCGGCGGCAGCGCCGACGGTGCGGCCGCCCTCGTCGCCTGCGACGCGCTGTGGCAGCTGGACACCCCGCTCGACACCATGCTCGAACTCGCCGCGGAACTGGGCTCGGACGTGCCGTTCGCCCTCCTCGGCGGAGTCGCGCTCGGTCGCGGCCGGGGCGAGATCCTGGAACCGCTGGCCGTCGAGGGCACCTTCCACTGGGTCTTCGCCGTCGCCGACGGCGGCCTGTCCACCCCCGCCGTCTTCCGCGAGTGCGACAGGCTGCGCGAGCAGGCCGGCACCGGCTCCGGCGACACCGACGTCCCCACCCCCGACGCCGACCAGGCGCTGCTCGCCGCCCTCGCCGAAGGCGACGCCGTCGCCCTCGCCGACGCGCTCGCCAACGACCTCCAGCCCGCCGCGCTCTCGCTGCGCCCCTCGCTCGCGGACACCCTGCGGGCCGGCACCGAAGCGGGCGCGCTCGGGGCACTCGTCTCCGGCTCCGGACCCACCTGCGCCTTCCTCACCAAGGACGCCGACGCGGCCGCCGCCGTCGCCGAAGCCCTGCGCGCCTCCGGTACCTGCCGGACGGCCCACGCGACGTACGGGCCGGTGCCGGGGGCAGCCCTGCTGCCGCAGTAGCAGGACGCGCCCCGCGCGGCGCGTCGCCGGGACGGCAGTGCGGCGGGGGTGCCGCCGGGGTAGCAGTGCGGCGGGGGTGCCGCTGCGGTAGCAGTGCGGCGAGGGCGCCGCTGCGGGCCCATTAGGCTGGGGAGATCGGGGTCACCCGAGCCAGGGGCGGTGGTCCGCCCCGCGACCGCCGAACCCAGGAGCGCAGCACACGTGGCCGTCAACCTCGCCACCATCGAGTCCGTCACGAAGGTCTACGGCACCCGCGCCCTGCTGGACGCGGTCAGCCTCGGCGTCAGCGAGGGCGACCGGATCGGCGTCGTCGGCCGCAACGGGGACGGCAAGACCACCCTGATCCGGATGCTCGCCAAACTGGAGGAACCCGACAGCGGGCGGATCACCCACTCCGGCGGCCTCCAGCTGGCAGTCCTCACCCAGCACGACTCGCTCGACCCCGAAGCCACCATCCGGCACGAAGTGATCGCCGACCGGGCCGACCACGAATGGCTCGGCGACGCCCGGATTCGCGACATCATCGAAGGCCTCTTCGGCGGCCTCGACCTGCCCGGCTTCGCCGACGGCCTCGACACCGTCATCGGCCCGCTCTCCGGCGGCGAGCGCCGCCGCATCGCCCTCGCCAAGCTGCTGCTCGGCTCGCCCGACCTGATCGTCCTCGACGAGCCCACCAACCACCTCGACGTCGAGGGCATCAACTGGCTCGCCGAACACCTGCAGAAGCGACGCTCCGCCCTGGTCTGCGTCACCCACGACCGCTGGTTCCTCGACCAGGTCTGCACCCGGATGTGGGACGTCCAGCACGGCGAGGTGCACGAGTACGAGGGCGGCTACTCCGACTACGTCTTCGCCCGCGCCGAACGCTCCCGGATCGAAGCCGTCGAGGAGCAGAAGCGCCAGAACCTCGCCCGCAAGGAACTCGCCTGGCTGCGCCGCGGCGCCCCCGCCCGCACCTCCAAGCCGCGCTACCGCATCGAGGCGGCCAACGCCCTGATCGCCGACGTG
This sequence comes from Kitasatospora sp. NPDC059577, assembly GCF_042735475.1. NCBI lineage: Bacteria > Bacillati > Actinomycetota > Actinomycetes > Kitasatosporales > Streptomycetaceae > Kitasatospora > Kitasatospora sp. NPDC059577. The sequence goes on from NZ_JBHWBZ010000023.1 coordinate 80,904, forward strand.
CCCGACCCGCGCGACAAGTCCGAGCTGATGAAGTTCGCCAACGCGCGGCTCGGCAGGACCGTCTTCGAGCTGGAAGGCGTGACCGTCAAGGCCGGCCCGAAGCTGCTGCTGGAGAACCTCACCTGGCAGCTCGGCCCCGGCGACCGGATCGGCCTGCTCGGCGTCAACGGCGCCGGCAAGACCTCGCTGCTGCGCGCCCTGCGCGACGCCTACGCGAGCGAGGGCGACGTGCAGCCCGAGTCGGGCGTCATCAAGGTCGGCAAGACCGTCCGGCTCGCCTACCTGTCGCAGGAGGTCGCCGAGCTCGAACCGACCACCCGGGTGCTGCAGGCCGTCGAGCAGGTCCGCTCCCGCGTCGACCTCGGCAAGGGCCGGGAGATGAGCGCCGGCCAGCTGTGCGAGCAGTTCGGCTTCGGCAAGGACAAGCAGTGGACGCCGGTCGGCGACCTCTCCGGCGGCGAACGCCGCCGCCTCCAGCTGCTGCGGCTGCTGATGGACGAGCCCAACGTGCTGTTCCTCGACGAGCCGACCAACGACCTGGACATCGAGACGCTCAACCAGCTGGAGGACCTCCTCGACGGCTGGCCCGGCTCGATGGTCGTCATCAGCCACGACCGCTTCTTCATCGAGCGGACGACCGACGTCGTCCACGCCCTGCTCGGCGACAAGAAGATGCGGATGCTGCCGAACGGCATCGACGAGTACCTGGAGCGGCGCGCACGGATGGCCGCCGCGGCCGCCCAGGCTGCCCAGACCGCCACCGCCTCGGCGGCTCCCGCGGCAGCCGCGGACACCGCCGCCCCCGGCCTCTCCGGCGGGGACCTGCGGGCCGCCAAGAAGGAGATGCAGAAGCTGGAGCGGCAGATCGCCAAGCTGGACCAGAAGGAGTCCAAGCTGCACGCCCAACTCGCCGAGCACGCCGCCGACTTCTCCAAGGTCGCGGAGCTGGACGGGCAGCTGCGCGCGGTCCGGGACGAGAAGGAGGAGCTGGAGATGAGCTGGCTGGAGCTGGCCGAGCAGGTCTGACCCTGCGGACCGGCGGTCGGTGGGTCCCCGGCCGCTCGGCCGTTTGGTCGGTCGGTTGCTTGGCCGGTCGGCCGGTCGTCCGGCCGGTCGACCGGCTGCTCAGCCGCTCGCCAGGAGTGTTTCGAGCTCGTCCGCCGCACGACCCAACGCACTGCGTGTCGGATCGTGCGGCGCGGTCGGACGGACCGCCGCAGTCGTCGGCAGGCGGTGCGCACGGGCGGCCGCCGTCAGTTCGTCCAACGCCCGCCGGACCCGGTCCACCTCGTCCGGGTCCGGCACCCGGCCGCCGAACCGGATCTGCGCCGCGAACGCCGCCACCGCGCCGCCCAACCGCTCCAGCGCCGCCGTCGCCGGCAGCCAGCGCTCGGCCAGCCGCCCGGTGGGCGGCGGCTCGGACAACCCCTGCCGCACCTCCTGGCGGGCATCCGCCAACGACCGGTACGCCGAACGGCGCAACCACACCTCGGCCCGGTCGGCCCGTCCCGCGGTCACCGCGTCGAGATAGGCCCGCAACGCCGTCGCCGCGTCGACCAGCCGCGGCTCGATCCGGTGACGCGGACGCTCCGGCCACAACAGGTAACCGAACAGCAGGACCACCGAACTGGCCAGAACGGTGTCCAGCACCCGCGGCCAGAACTCCGCCGCACTGCTCTGGCCGCCCAGTTGGAGCAGGACCAGCGCCATCGGCGTCATCACCATGGTGTTCAGCCCGTAGTGCGCCGCCGACGCGTACGGCAACAGCGCCACACAGAGCGCCGCCATCGCCGTCAGCGCCCACTCCTCGGTGGTCAGCACCACCAGCGCCGCCGTCACCGCCACCCCCAGCACCGTGCCCACCGAACGGCTCACCGCACGCAGGAACACCGAGCCGAGATCCGGCTTCAGCACGAACGCGATCGTCATCGGCACCCAGTAGCTCTTGCTGAGCGGGAAGTTGGCCGTCACCGCCGAACCGACCGCCACACACAGCGCCACCCGCAACCCGTACCGCACCGACAACCGGGACAACAGCCGCACCCGCAGCCGCCACGGATCGGGCGGAGGCGCCACGGCGGTGCCGAGCCGCACCTCACGACCCGCCACCGTCTCGGCGGCGGCCCGCAGGGCCACGTCCAAGGCCTGCCGGGACGGCGTGTCCGGCCGCCACCCCGGCACGGCGACCTCACCACCACCCCGCCGCACCGCCTCCGCCAGCAAGCGCGGCACCTCCGCGACCTCCGGCGGCACCGGCCGCCGGGCCCACAACAGACCGGTCGCCGCCTCGGTCGCGGCAAGCGCGGCCTCGTACACCCGCCTCGTCGGCCCACTCCCGGGCAGGACGTCCTGGACCAGATTCAGACGGGCCGTCAACACCCGGCGCGAAGCAGCCGCCCGCGCCGTCCCCAGATCGGCCAACGTCCGGCCCAGCGCGTCGTACGCGGCCGCCAACGCCCGGTACCGCGGATCCGCCGCAGGACGGTCCGGCACCCCCGCCGGCAGCCCCAACACCACCACCAACCCGGCACCGGCCACCATCATCGGCGCCCCCGCCCACCACGGCCCCGGCAACGGCATCCCACTCCCCAACGCCGCCGACACCAGCAACAGCATCCCGGCCGCCGAACCACGCGGACCCGTTGCACTCAACGCACCCGAAACGAACGCCGCCACCGTCAACACAGCACCCAGAACGACACCGCCGACACCGACGAACTGCAGAACGGCGCCCACCGACATGCCGACCGCGGAAGCCGACACCGCGCTCCCGATCCGCACCACCCGCAACCGCGCCGGCTCGACCCGGTCGTTCATCGTCGCGTGCATCGCCCCCAGCCCGGCGAACACCCCCAGGTCCAACCGGCCCACCCACAGACCCGCCGCCAACGGCACCGCCATGCCCACCGCCGCCCGAACCATCAATGCCCACGGCACCGGCGGCCGCTCGGGCCGCACGGCACGGGCCCACCAAGGAGTGGCCTTCGGGAAACTCATGCGGACACGTCCGTTCTGCGGCCTGGGGTCGCTGCTGTGCGACATTGCGCGGCAGATGGGGCGTACCGGGTCAGTCTACCCAGCGGCCCCGCGCGGCCGGCCGTACGTGCCGAGTTCGTGCCGATCGCGTACGGGCGGGCCAAGGGCCCTGCCCGCCCGACGGAGGCGAAAACCGCCCACAGGCCGGACGGTTCGCCGACCAGGGCGGTACGGCCGAGAAGTTGACGGTGTGTTGCGACACCGAACCACCCCGGGGGACCCTGGGCGGCAACCGGCCGTACGGGGGAGAGGTGAACTGCTGTGTCCGACAAGGATGTACCGGGCTCGGGGACGAACCCAGGAGGGACGAGCCCCGCTGGAGCCAGCCCACCGGCTGCCGGCGAGACGTACACATTGCCCTCCAACCCGAAGATGTACGGCCCCACGATCAGTGAGTCGCAGACGTACGGCGACGCCAACGCCCTGGTCGCCGCCTTCGGCAACCAGAACGTCCAGGTCGAGATCGACACGCTCACCGTCTTCGCGAAGAAGGTCGAGGCGCTGCTCCTGGCGATGGACGGATCGGCGGCTGCGCCGTACAACCTGCAGGAGCAGAAGCTCCAGGGCAAGGACTTCGCGAGCGCGACGTTCGTCGAGGCCACGGACCTCACGACCGCCTACGGCAAGGTGCACAGCCAGCTAGTCCAGCTCCACAAGGATTTCCTGGCCCAGATCACGGCGATGAAGGACGCGGTCTCGAAGACGGCGAGCAACTACCAGACCAACGAGGACAACACGACGGCCGCGCAGAACGCCGTTGCGAAGGGTGTCGGCGCCACCCCGCCAGCGGGAGCGTCGAGCAGGCCCGCACCGAAGCCCACCAACTTCGATCTCTGATGGTGGCGCGGGGGAGAGACGTACGGGGAGACGGGGAGTAGGCAGTGGCAGGCGAAACGAAGTTCGACGCTATCGAACATCAGAAGCTCTACGACATGGTCAAGGACACCAATCCCACATTGGTGCTGAGCCGTGGCAACCAGCTCGGGCAGGCCGGTCGGGTCCTGAACGAGCTGAGTGCGGCACTCAAGTCGCACCTCGGCAACATTGTCTGGGAAGGACCGGCGGCCGAGAGCTTCAAGACGTGGGCCGGAAACCTGCAGCAGTCGGCCGAGTTGCTGGGAAAGTACTCCTCGGGCGCCGGCGACGCCATGCATCAAGCCGGTGAGGTGCTCAGCAGCGTCAAGTCCGGCATGCCGCCCGTGCCGCCGGACGCGCTCAGGTGGGTGAACGATCGCAAGACCCAGAAGCCCGACCCTCAGGTGGTCCAGCGGCTGCAGCTCGTCTCCATCAAGCCGGATGGCAGCGGGCCCACCAGCGCCGAGATCGACACGGCCATGAAGCGTGCCAACCCCGACACGTGGGTCTCCGAAACGGAGGCGATGGCTGGCACGCGCGAGCTCTACATGGCGCACCAGGAAGCCATCCACCAGATGGAGAAGCTGGGGCAGGCGTACACGGCGGCGACGACGACACTGAACGGGCTCGGCGACAACGTCGTGCTGCCGGGGACGCCTGGGGACGATAGCAACAGGGGCGGTGCCTCGGAGTACACAGGGGGCGGTGTCCCGGGCGGAGGGTATGGAGGCTCTCTCCGCAGCCCTCGCACGAACGGCGGTAGCACTGAAGCCAGCTACAGCCCCGTCGGCGGCAGTTACGGCGAAGGCCCGAGCCCGCCGCGTGATCCGGGAAGTGGTCAGGGCCCCTCGACCCCGACGCACGCCAGCCCAACTCCTCCTTATGGTGGCGGTCAGCTGCCACCCGCACCGCAGGACCCGGGCTCCGTGATCCCGCCGACCGGCCCGACCAACCGTCCCGGCACCGACCTCACCAGCCTGCCGACCGTGCCGACCCTACCGGGCCAGACCGGACCTGCTGGTCCCGGTGGAGACCTCCCAGCGAGCGGCCCCGGTGGGAACCCGGTTATCCCCGGCTTGCCCGGTGGACCGGGCGGGACTCCGGGGCTCCCTGGCCTCCCTGGGGGCGGACCCATCGGCTTTCCGGTCGGGGGCGCCGGCTCGATCCCGGCCAAGAGCAACGGCAACGGCTACCTGTCCAGCAAGGGCGGCGGCTCGATTCCGCCCCGTACGGTTCCGTTCGGCGGCGGCACATCGCCGGGCAGGTCCGGCGCCTCGGGCCTGCCCACCGGAACGGTCTTCGGCGCCCGTGAGGCCGAGCCCGGCCGGGCTGGAATGCCTGGCGGTGTGGGCGGTATGAATCCCGGCATGGGGGGCCATGGTGTCGGCGGCTCGGGAGGCGGTGGCGTACGCGGGGGCCGGGGCCTGACGTCGACTCCGGGTGGCACAGTAGGAGGTCGCAAAGGACCGGCCGCTGGTGGGGAATTCACCCCGGGCGGTACGGGCCTGCGCAACCGGGCCGGTGCGGCGGGCCCCGCTGAGGGCGGGACCAGGTCGGGCCAGAACGGCATGATGGCACCCGGAGTGGCGGGCCACGGCGGCCGGAACGGGCGCGACAAGCGTAAGCGGGCCGACTATCTCCACGAGGACGAGGAGACCTGGACCAGCGATACGCCGCACAGCAACCCGGACGTGGTTGAGTAGGACGACATGACTGCCCGGCCGCTGGGCCTTCCCAGAGGCCGGGCAGCGCTGTTCTGGGTGCCGGTCTTCCTTATGGGGACACTGACGAGGAGCTGAGATGGGGCGGACGTACACACGAGCGCGTGGGCGGGGGATTGCTGCAGTGCTCCTTGCTACGGGAATCGTGGTTGGCCCGGTCACGGTGCCGGCAGCTGCCGCTGGCTCGATTCGCGCCGATCAGTGGCATCTGGATGCCATGCACGCCCCGGAGATGTGGAAGACCTCGCGGGGGGAGGGCATCACGGTTGCAGTGATCGACGGCGGTTTCAAGCTGGATCATCCTGACTTGGAGGGGCAGTTTCTGCCCGGAAAAGACTTCAGCGAAAGCCCGGGTGGGGTCGGCTCCTATGGCGATCCACATGGGACGCAGATGGCCGGACTCATCGCAGGGACAGGGAAGGCCAATGGGGGTAACGGGGCTTATGGGTTGGCGCCGGGAGTCAAGGTCCTGCCGCTGAAGATCAACAATGGCTCTGTGGGAACACTGGTCTCGAGGGATTTTCTCGACCAGGTCGGACAGGCTGTCGCATATGCTGTCGACCAGGGGGCCAAGGTGGTCAATATTTCCCAGGGGATAAATTCGGTTACCACATTCCCAGAGGACGTGGTCAAGCTGAACCAAATTCTGGCGGCCGCGAGAGCGAAGGGGGTATTGGTTTTCGCAGCTGCGGGGAATGAGGCGAAGTCGGGAAATCCGGTGGACTATCCAGGCGCCCTTCCTAACGTCGTCGGGATCGGGGCCGTCGACCGGAACGGAACCGTGACGGATGAGTCCGAGGTGGGACCGCAGGTTGCCCTTGTTGCCCCTGGTGCCGACACGATCTCGGCCTGCACGGCTCCCTCCGGATACTGCAAGGGCCATGGGACGTCCGATGCGACAGCTCTGGCTTCTGCTTCGGCCGCGCTGGTTTGGGCGGTGCACAAGGATTGGACGGCAAATCAGATTCTGCGGGTGCTCATCAATACGGCGAGTAAGCCGAAGGACGGATCCAATCACACTGATGACGGTGGGTACGGCGCGGTCCGGCCGCGGATCGCTCTGACGTCTCCCGGCGACCCGGGTCCTGCGGACCAGTCGCCGCTGCCGGCTGATGCGGCCCCTCCGTCGACAGCCCCGTCCCCGACTGTCAGTTCTCCGGCTCACCCGTCGTTGGCGCCGAGTTCCACTGGGAGCCCGGGCGGCAAAGCGGTAGGTGCGCCGACGGCGCAGCCGAAGGCCGGCGTGTCGTCCGGGTCGGGTGGCGCGTTGCCGATCGTGGGTGGCGTGGTGGCCGGGTTGGTGCTGCTGGCCGGGTTGGTGTTCGTGGTGGTGAGGCGGCGGAAGGGGGCGGTCGTACAGCCGTCGGCTCAGGTGCCGCCGGTGCCGGCCCAGCAGTCGATCGGTGCGGCGTCGCCGCCTCCGCCGTCGTACGAGCCGCCAGTGGCTCCGGGGGAGAATCCGTACGCCAAGTAGTTGAAGGTGTCCGGTGTGGTGGGGGAGTCGGATGGGGATCCGTTGGTCGTGGGCTCGGCGACTCGTGGTCGTGGGGCTCGCGAGTGCGTGCGTGGTGGGGGCGGCTTCGCCTGCATTTGGGGCCGGGTCGATCCGGGCTGATCAGTGGCATCTGGATGCCATGCATGCCCCGGAGATGTGGAAGACCTCCACCGGGGAGGGGATCACCGTTGCGGTGATCGACGGGGGCTTCAAGCTCGACCATCCGGATCTGGTCGGGCAGTTCCTTCCGGGGAGGGACTTCAGTGGTAGCCCCGGCGGTGTGGGGTCCTTCGTGGACGGCCACGGCACCGAGATGGCCAGTCTGATCGCCGGAACCGGCAGGAGCGGTGGCGGGACGGGCGCCTATGGATTGGCGCCGGGGGCCAAGATTCTTCCGCTGAAGATGAATGACGGATCGGACCGGTCGCTGGGGGCTTCCATCTCGTCCGACTTCCTCGATGAGGTCGGTCAGGCCGTGAACTACGCGGTCGAGCAGGGTGCGAAGGTCATCAACGTTTCGGAGGAGAGCGCGGCGGTCACGGCCACGCCGGAGAACGTCGCCAAGTTGAACCGCATTCTTGCGGCGGCCAGGGCGAAGGGGGTGCTCGTGGTCGCGAGCGTCGGGAACTCCGCGAAGGACGGCAATCTCCTCATGTATCCGGCCGCGCTGCCCAATGTCGTCGGCATCGGAGCCCTTGACCGAAACGGCACGGTGACGGATGAGTCCCAGACGGGGCCGCACGTCACGCTCACGGCCCCCGGTGCGGAGGTGATCGACGCCTGCACCAGCTCCACCGGCTATTGCAAGCGTCATGGAACGTCCGCTGCTGCCGCTCTGGTGTCGGCCTCGGCAGCGCTCGTCTGGGCGGTGCACAAGGACTGGACGGCGAATCAGGTCCTGCGGGTGCTGATCGATACGGCCGGGAAGCCGAACGACGGATCCAACCGCAGGGATGACATCGGATACGGCGTGGTCCGGCCGCGGATCGCCTTGACGTCTCCCGGCGACCCGGGTCCGGCGGACCGGTCGCCGCTCGCGTCCGACGTGGTCCTGCCGTCTTCGGTGCTGTCCCCCGCCGCGGGTCTGCCGTCCTCCGCGTCGTCGGCGTCGGGTCCCGCTGCGAGTCCGACCGCCGGTGCCGTCGGTGCACCGCCGGTGCAGCCGAAGGCCGGCGCGTCGTCGGGGTCGGTCGGCGTGTTGCCGGTCGTCGGTGGTGTGGTGGCGGGGCTGGTGCTGGTGGCCGGGGTGGTGTTCGCCGTGTTGAGGCGGCGGCGGCCGGCGGTCGTTGAGCCGCCGGTTCACGTGCCGATGCTGCCGCTCCCGCCCTGGGCGACGCCCGAGTCCTTGCAGGTGTACCGGCCTCCGGCGCGGCCGGAGGAGTAGCCGTTCGGGTGGGAGCCGGTGGGCCGTGACGGCGGCGGTGTCCGGGCGGCACTGCCGGAGCCCGGAGCCCGGAGCCCGGAGCCGCGGTCGGCGGGGCGGCGGGCGGTGTGTCCCGGGCCCCGGGGCTCGCGCGGAGTGCGGGGCGGGCGTGGGGGTGTGGCTGCGCGCGGGGGTCACTCGGGTGGCGGCTGGTGGGGGTGGGGGCGTGGTGGTGAGGGTGGTGGTATGGATGCGGAGGGTGCTTGGCGGGCAGGGCAGTTGCGGCGGGCGGCGGCTGCGGCGCTGATCGGTACGGCGATCGAGTTCTACGACTTCTTCATTTACGGGACGGCGGCCGCGTTGGTGTTCGGGCCGGTGTTCTTTCCCGGGCTGGGTTCGGTGGGGGCGTTGTTGGCGGCGTTCTCGGTGTACGCGGTGGCGTTCCTGGCCCGGCCGTTGGGGGCGGTGGTGTTCGGGCACTTCGGGGACCGGGTGGGGCGGAAGGCGACGTTGGTGGTGTCGCTGCTGCTGATGGGGTTGGCGACAGCGGCGGTGGGGCTGCTGCCGGGGTTCGGGGCCTGGGGGTGGTGGGCGCCGGTGGTGCTGGTGGCGTTGCGGGTGTGCCAGGGCGTCGGGTTGGGCGGGGAGTGGGGCGGGGCGGCGTTGTTGATCGCGGAGAACGCGCCGGCCGGGCGGCGGGGGCGGTACGGCGGGTTTCTGCAGTTGGGGCCGACGAGCGGTTTCGTGCTGGCGAACGGGGTGTTCCTGGCGCTCCAACTCGGTTTGGACGAGCGGGCGTTCCGCGAGTGGGGTTGGCGGGTGCCGTTCCTGGCCTCGTTCGTGCTGGTCGCGGTGGGGTTGTTCGTGCGGCTGGGGATCGAGGAGTCGCCGTTGTTCCGGTCGGCCGGTCGCGGGGAGCGGGCCCCGGTGCTGGAGGTGTTGCGGGAGCACTGGCGTCCGGTGCTGGCGGGCGGCGGGGCGATCACGGTGGGGTACGCGTTGTTCTACCTGACGACGACGTACGTGCTGGCGTACGCGACCTCGGGGCTGGGAGTGGCGAGCACGCTGGTGCTGACGATGCTGCTGGTCGGCGCGGTGGGCATGGCGGTGATGGTGTGGCTGAGCGCGTCGCACAGCGACCGGTGGGGGCGGCTGCGGACGCTGCGGTGGGCGACGGGTTTCGCCGCGGGCTGGTCGCTGGTGCTGTTCCCGCTGGTGGAGACGGTGAGCCGGCCGCTGATGTTCGTGGCGCTGGCGGGCGCGATGGTGGGGTTGGGCTGCATGTTCGGGCCGGTGGCGGCGTTCCTGCCGGAGTTGTTCCCGACCCGGGTGCGCTACACGGGTGCCGCGTTGACGTACAACCTGGGCGGTGTGATCGGTGGTGCGACGACGCCGTTGGTGGCGACGCGGTTGACCGAGGCGTACGGGACGGCGCAGCCGGCGGGCTGGTACCTGGCGGGGCTGGGCGTGCTGGCCCTGGGGTGTCTGCGACTGCTGCCGGAGACGGTGGGTGCCGAGCTCGGGTCGGTGGACGGGCCGGTGGACGGCGGACGCCGCCGGGCGCCCCTGCTGGGGACGGATCCGGCGGCGTAGGCGCGCGAACGGCGGGGGCGGGTGTCCGGGGCCCCGGGGTTCCGGGTCCACCCGGGGCTGCCCGGGGAGGGCCGGTTCAGCCGGCCAGGGCGGCGCGGCCGGCCAGCACCACGGCGGTGTGCCGGGCGACGCGCTCGCCGAGGTGCTCGGCGGTCGCGATGTCGGCCTTGTGGACGGCTTCCGGGCCGGCGTCGGACGGGGAGGAGGCGGCGGCGCCGCCGAAGAAGCCGAGGCGGTTGAGGTCGTTCTCGGAGGCGGTGGTGGCGTTCCAGCCGGGCTTGAGGCCGAGGTTGACCCAGTTCATGCCGTGCTGGGCGGCGAGGGTCTGGAAGTAACCGAGGGTGCTGCCCTTGTCGCCGCTCTTGGAGGCGGAGTTGGTGAAGCCGGCGGCGACCTTGTCCTTCCAGGCGTCGGTGAACCAGCGCTTGCTGGTGGCCTCGGCGAAGACGTGGAAGGCGCCGGAGGCGGTGCCCATGTAGGTGGGGGAGCCGAAGACGATGGCGTCGGCGGCGTCCAGCTGGGCCCACTGCTCGTCGGTGATGGTGTCGACGGCGATGGTGACGACCTCGGCGCCCGCTGCGGCGGCGCCGCGGGCGACGGCTTCGGCGATCACGGCGGTGTGGCCGTAGCCGGAGTGGTAGGCGAGGGCGACGGTCGGACGGATGACGCTCATGCGGGCTCTCCTGGGAGGGGCGGGCGCGGGCCGGCGGGGCCGGAACGGTGGCGTGGGGACGGACCGGGGGCAGGACGCGGTGAGGCGGCCCCGATCCGTCTAGGTCTCCAATATAGACCAGGTCTCTATTAGTTACCAAGGGTGGATCGGAGACCGCGGGGCTACCCTGGAGGGCATGACGACGGAGGAAGCGACCCGGGCCCGGGCGGGGCAGTGCGAGGAGCCGCAGGCGCGCGAGGAGTCGGCGGAGCGGACGGGGGAGGGGGCGGCGGAGCAGGGCTACGACGTGTTCGCCCAGCTCTGCCCCAGTCGTGAAGTGTTCGCCGAGCTGGCCGACAAGTGGTCGTTGCTGATCCTGATGAGCCTCGCCCTCTGCGGGCCGCAGCGCTTCTCCGAACTCCAGCGCGGGGTCGGCGGGGTCAGCCGCAAGATGCTCACCCAGTCGCTGCGCAACCTGGAGCGCAGCGGCCTGGTGCTCCGCACGGTCTTCCCGGAGACGCCGCCGCGCGTGGTCTACGACCTGCTGCCGCTCGGCCGGGAGCTGGCCGAGCTGGTCGCCCCGCTCGGCCGGTGGACGGAGCACCGGGCCGGCCGGATGATGGCGGCCCGCGAGGAGTTCGACGCGGCGCACGCCCGGGGGTGAGGTCTCCCGGGCGGGCGTGCGGCTGCCCGGGCGGGATCGATTTCCCTTCCGGGCGCACGGCCGTGTAATGTCTTCCTTGTTCGACCGGCCCGGTGAAAACCCGGCAAGCCCCTATAGCTCAGTCGGTAGAGCGTCTCCATGGTAAGGAGAAGGTCTGCGGTTCGATTCCGCATGGGGGCTCAACTGAAGGACCCCTGCCTCACGGCGGGGGTCTTTCGCGTTTCCGCTGACGGCCTGCCGCGATGGCCTGCCGCGACGGGCTGGCGGGTCGGGTACGGAATGCGCTGTGATGGTGCGTCATCGGCCGTCCGCCCGAGGGGTGCGGACGCGAGCCGGACCCCGACCGGGAGGGTGTCATGGGCGTTCGACTCGTGGTGGTCGACGACCACCGGCTGTTGGCCGAGGCGCTGGCCACCGCACTCCAACTCCGTGGCCACCGGGTGCTCGCGGTCGGGTCCCCGGCCGGTGTCGCCGCCGACCTGGTGACCGGGCGGCGGCCCGAGGTGTGCCTGCTGGGAGTGGCCGCGCCGGGGGAGCCGGGCGCCTTCGAGGGGCTGCGCCGGATCCGCCGGGAGCGGCCCGAGGTGGCCGTGATCGTGCTCGGACCGGTGGGTGAACTGCGCGGTGTGGCCGCGGCGTTCGCGGCCGGCGCGGCGGGGTACGTGCCCAGCGACGAGCGGATCGAAGTGGTCGAGCGGGCCATCGGGCGGGCCCGGGCGGGCGAGGCCGCGGTCGCGGTGGACATCCTGCGCGGAGCCTTCGACCAACTGCTGCGCCCGGCCGCCGAACCGGACGACGAGGCCGTCCGGCTGCTGCGGCTGCTGACCCGGCGTGAGGTGCAGGTGCTGGCCCGGATCGCGGACGGCGAGGACACCGCGGCGATCGCCGCCGGGATGCGGATCGCCGCCAGTACCGCCCGGACGCACGTCCAGCGGGTGCTGATGAAGCTCGGCGCGCGGACCCGCCTGGAGGCGGCCGCGGTGGCGGCGCGCACCGGCCTGCTGGAGCGGATGTCCGGAGGCTGAGGGCGTCGGGGAGGGCGGCCGCGGAGGGGCCGGCGAGCCCGTCGCTGAGCCCGTCGCCGCGCCCGTCGCGGAGGGCGTCGGGGCGGCGGCCGGACGCGGGCGGGATGACCGGCGGCTGAGGACTTGGTGAAGAGCGTGCGAGCGGCCACCCGCATGGTCCTGAGCACTCCGGCGGGTTGGGAGAATGGCCGCAGTCGTACGCATTCCGTCGATGGCCCCCGGATCGGGCGGACCATCGCCCGCTGGAGGTCTCAACATGAGTAAGTACCTGGTCACGGGTGGCGCCGGCTACGTCGGCAGCGTGGTGGCCGCCCACCTGCTGGAGGCGGGGCACCAGGTGACCGTCCTGGACGACCTCTCGACCGGCTTCCGCGAGGGCGTCCCGGCCGGTGCCGAGTTCGTCGAGGGCCGGATCCAGGAGGCCGGCGAGGTGCTCGACGGCTCCTTCGACGGCGTGCTGCACTTCGCCGCCTCCTCGCAGGTCGGCGAGTCGGTCGTGGACCCGGAGAAGTACTGGCGCAACAACGTGGCCGGTTCGCTGGAGCTGATCAGCGCGATGCGCGCGGCCGGCGTGCGCAAGCTGGTGTTCTCCTCCACCGCCGCCACCTACGGCGAGCCGGAGGCCGTGCCGATCGCGGAGACCGCCCGTACCGCGCCGACCAACACCTACGGCGCCACCAAGCTCGCCGTGGACCACCTGATCACCAGCGAGGCCGTCGCGCACGGCCTGGCCGCCGTCTCGCTGCGCTACTTCAACGTGGCCGGCGCGTACGGCGTGTACGGCGAGCGGCACGACCCCGAGTCGCACCTGATCCCGCTGGTCTTCCAGGCCGCGCTCGGGCAGCGCCCGCACATCGCGGTGTACGGCGACGACTACCCGACCCCGGACGGCACCTGCATCCGCGACTACATCCACGTCGCGGACCTGGCCGACGCCCACCTGCTGGCGCTGGGCGCCGCCAAGCCGGGCGAGCACCTGATCTGCAACCTGGGCAACGGCAGCGGCTTCTCGGTGCGCGAGGTGATCGAGTCGGTCAAGCGCGTCACCGGCCGGGAGATCCCGGTGCAGGTCGCGGGGCGTCGTGCCGGTGACCCGGCGGTGCTGGTGGCCTCGGCCGCCCGCGCCCACGAGGCGCTGGGCTGGACCCCGCGCCGCCCGAACCTGGACGACATCGTCGCCGACGCCTGGAAGTTCACCCTGGAGAAGAACGGCCGGTAGTCCGGCCCGGCGCACCGGCGCACCGGCGCACCGGCCGCCCAGCGCGGCCCGGTGGCTGCCCGACGACGGTCGGGCGCACAAGTCCGTCCTCTCACGCACCTTCTGACGAAACTTCACCAAATCGCCACGAGGGCGATTCCCGACCCCGTACGCTGAGTTCGGTACCGGTGGGGGCCGGCGCCCTTTCCACCGGCCACCGGTGGGCGGGCGGAGCGGTGGGTCCGGAACGCGGACGCCGGGCCGTTCCCCGCTCCCGGGCTCGGGCGGTCTGAGCAGGGGGAGGGACGATGGGGCGGATTCGCGTCCTGGTGGTCGACGACCACCGGATCTTCGCCGAAGCACTCGCCGCGGCGCTCGCCGCCGAGCCCGACGTGGAGGTGGGCGCGGCCGGCAGCGCGGCCGCCGCAGAGCGGGCGCTGGAACGCGCCGCCGCCGAGGGCCGGCCCTACGACGTGGCACTGATCGACGCCGACCTCGGGGCGGGCGGGGCGGGAGCGGTCGGACCGCCGGGGGCGGCTCCGCCGACGGCCCGCAGACGGCCCGGACCGGAGCCCGCCGAGGACGCCAGGCGCCGGGCGTCCCCGCCCGTACCGCCGCCGCGACGGCCGGCAGTACCGCCCGGGGCGCCCTCCCCGCTGTCGGCCGCGGTGCCGGGCGCACCGCCCGGCGGCACCCGCCCGGGGGCGGATCCGCTCCGGCCCGACCACCTCAGACCTGCCGCCCCGCCGCCCGACGGCATCACCCTGCTGGCCCGCCTCCGCCGCGCCCACCCCGGGCTGCGCGCCGTCGTGCTGGCCACCGCCGACGACCCGCACCGCGCCGCCCGCGCCCTGCACGCCGGTGCCACCGGGTGGGTGGCCAAGGAGAGTTCACTGGCCCGGCTGCTCGCCGTGGTCCGGGGCGTACTGCGGGACGAGACGCACCTGCCGCCCGCACTGCTCACCGGGGTGATCCGCGAGCTCACCACCGCCCGGCGGGACCGCACCGAGAGCGAGCGGCTGGTGGACACCCTGACCCCGCGGGAGAAGCAGATCCTGCGCTGCATGGTCGCGGGTCTGGGCCGGCAGGCCGTCGCGGAGCGGCTCTACCTGTCACCGCACACCGTCCGGACGCACATGCAGAACGTGCTCGGCAAGCTCGGGGTGCACTCCACACTGGCCGCCGTCGCGGTCGCCCGCCGGGCCGGGGTCAGCCCCGCCGATCATCAGGCCGTGCCGCCGCCGTCGGTGGCGGCCACCGTCGAGCGTTCGTGACGCCGGGTCGAGGGTGACGTCGGCCGGGGAGCCGGCAGCGGGTCGAAGGTGACGGCCGGTCGGCCGCGGGTCAGCCCGGGATGTTGTCGAACGGGGCGATCAGCAGCCGCAGCAGTGTGGCGAGTTCGGTCTGCTGGCCGGAGCTGAGCTGGGCGAGCAGTTCGCGTTCGTGCGCGAGGAGTCCGGCGAGTGCCTGGTCGGCGCGGTCGCGGCCGTCGTCGGTGAGCCGGACCAGCACGCCGCGCCGGTCGTCCGGGTCGGGCAGCCGCTTGACCAGGCCCTTGCCGGTGAGCCGGTCGATCCGGTTGGTCATGGTGCCCGAGGTGACCAGGGTCTGGGTGAGCAGCTGGCCGGGGGAGAGCTGGTAGGGGGAGCCGGCCCGCCGCAGGGCGGTGAGGACGTCGAACTCCCAGGGCTCCAGGCCGTGCTCGGCGAAGGCGGTGCGGCGGGCGCGGTCCAGGTGCCGGGCGAGCCGGCTGACCCGGCTGAGCACCTCCAGCGGCTCCACGTCGAGGTCGGGGCGCTCTCGGCGCCATGCTGCGACCAGCCTGTCGACCTCGTCCTCCATGACGATCAGTGTATCGGTGGATGTGTCGATGTGAAGTCTCTTGACATCGAGAAATATGCCGACGAGGCTGCACCGAGATATCTTGATATCGAGATACTTGCGAGGTTGACCATGACCACCCCCGTCTGGGACCCGGCGCAGTACGTGCGCTTCGTCGACGAACGCACCCGCCCGCTGCGCGACCTGCTCGCCCGCGTCCCCGTCCTTCCGCACCCCGGCGAGGAGACGATCCTCGACATCGGCTGCGGCCCCGGAAACTCCACCGCCGTCCTGCGCGAACGCTGGCCGCACGCCCGCCTCACCGGCGTCGACAACTCCGCGCCGATGCTCGCCACCGCTCGCACCGAGGGCGAACCCACCGCCGACTACGTGCTCGCCGACGCCCGCGACTACGACCCGGCCCCGGTCCGCCCCGACCTCGTCGTCTCCAACGCGGCCCTGCAGTGGATGAACCCGTCCGAGCCCGAGCCCCGACGGGGGCACCCCTCGCCCACGGCGGGCGAGGAGGGGCAGGCCGGCGGCCACCTCGGCATCGTCCGGCGCTGGGCCGCCGCCGTGCGCCCCGGCGGAGCCGTCGCCCTCCAGGTCCCCGGCAACTTCGACGCCCCCAGTCACACCCTGCTCGCCGACCTGCGCCGCAGCGCCCGCTGGCGGGGCACGCTCGGCGAGGACGCCGTCCGCGCCGGCGTCCACCCGCCCGAGCACTACCTCGACGCCCTCGTGGGCGCCGGCTGCCACCCGGACGTCTGGGAGACCACCTACCTCACCGTGCTCCCCGGGCCGGACCCGGTCCTGGAGTGGGTCAAGGGCACCGCGCTGCGCCCCGTCCTGACCCTGCTCGCCGATCCGGCCGACCGGGCCGCCTTCCTCGCCGAGTACGGGCGGCTGCTGCGCGAGGCCTACCCGTCCGGGCCGTCCGGGACGGTCTTCCCGTTCCGGCGGATCTTCGCGGTGGGGACCAAGCGGTAGGGATCAAGCGGTAGGGATCAAGCGGTGGGGGTCAAGGGGTGAGGATCAAGCGGTGGGGACCAAGCGGTGGGGGCCGGACGGCCGCGGGAGTACGCGGCGGGGCTCAGCCCCTGCGGTCGCCGACCAGCCTCGGGTGCCGCTCCAGGCCCTCCAGCCCGTGCCAGGCGAGGTTCACCAGGTGGGCCGCCACCGTCGCCTTGTCCGGCTTGCGGACCTCCAGCCACCACTGCCCGGTCAGCGCGACCATGCCGACCAGCATCTGCGAGTACATCGGGGCCAGCCGCGCGTCGAAGCCGCGCGACTTGAACTCCAGGCCCAGGATGTCCTCCACCTGTGTGGCGATGTCGCTGATCAGCGAGGCGAAGGTGCCGGTCGACTGGGCCACCGGCGAGTCCCGGACCAGGATCCGGAAGCCGTCCGTCGAGGTGTCGATGTAGTCCATCAGCGCGAAGGCGGCCTGTTCCAGCAGCTCGCGCGAGTGTCCGCCGGTCAGTGCCCCCGTCACCATGTCCAGCAGCAGCTGCATCTCGCGGTCCACCACCACCGCGTAGAGGCCCTCCTTGCCGCCGAAGTGCTCGTACACGACGGGCTTCGACACCCCGGCGCGCTCGGCGATCTCCTCCACCGAGGTGCCGTCGTAGCCGCGCTCCGCGAAGACCGTCCGGCCGATCTCCAGCAGCTGCTCGCGGCGCTGCTTGCCGGTCATCCTGACCCGGCCGCCCCGGCGGCGCGGGGCCGGGCCGCCGGTGCTCCGGTCCGCGGCCCCGTCGGCGGTGCCGCCCTTCGGTGCAGCGGACCGCGGACGGGCCGGCGCCGTAGCGGGCGCCGCGTCCGTCCGCGTGCTGTGGTGACCGCCTGTGGTGTCTGCGCTGCTCCCGTTCACCCCTACATCATGCTGGAAGCGCCGCCTCATGCGGCGCGGCGGGCGGCGATCCGCTGCGCGTCCGGCCAGCGGACGTCCCGGACCCAGCCGGCCAGCTCGAACCAGCGGATCAGCCGGGCCGAGGAGTCGATCTGCCCGCGCAGCACCCCGTGCCGGGCCGCGGTCGGGTCGGCGTGGTGCAGGTTGTGCCAGGACTCGCCGCAGGAGAGGACCGCGAGCCACCAGACGTTGCCGGAGCGGTCCCGGGAGCGGAAGGGGCGCCGGCCGACGGCGTGGCAGATCGAGTTGATCGACCAGGTGACGTGGTGCAGCAGTGCCACCCGGACCAGCGAACCCCAGAAGAAGGCGGACAGCGCGCCCTGCCAGGACAGCGTCACCAGGCCGCCGACCAGCGGGGGGATCAGCAGCGAGATGGTGGTCCAGAGCCAGAACAGCCGGGAGATCCGCCTTATGGCCGGGTCGCGGACGAGGTCCGGGGCGTACTTGATCTGCGAGGTCTGCTCCTCGTCGAACATCCAACCCATGTGCGCCCACCAGAGGCCCTTCATCAGCGCCGGGACGCTCTCCCCGTAGCGCCAGGGCGAGTGCGGGTCGCCGTCCTTGTCGCTGAAGCGGTGGTGCTTGCGGTGGTCGGCGACCCAGCGCACCAGCGGGCCCTCGACGGCGAGGCTGCCGGCGATCGCCAGGGCGAGGCGCATCGGGCGGCCGGCCTTGAAGGCGCTGTGGGTGAAGTAGCGGTGGTAGCCGACGGTGATGCCGTGGCAGGTCAGGAAGTACAGGGAGACGGTGATCGCGACGTCCGTCCAGCCCAGCCCCCAGCCCCAGGCCACCGGTACGGCGGCCAGCAGGGCGGCGAACGGCACGAGGATGAACAGCCCGAGCGCGGCCCGCTCGGCCAGGCCCTGCTTCTCCCCGCCACGGGTGGCGGACAGCTGCGTGGCGGCGGTGTCGGGATCGGGAGACGGAGTGCGGGGCGCGGCGGTCCCCGCGCGCGCCTCGCCGGCCTGGATGGTCATGGGCGTCCCTTTGCGGCGTCCCGGAACGGGAGAGGAGCGGAGCCTACGTCGGCGTAACCTACGGCATCGTAGGTTGTGCGCCGCGTCCTGGGGAACACACCGCCGCGCGGCGCTTGAGTGAATTCACCCGACTGGATGGCTGAACCCGGGGCCCCGCGAGTTCGCCCGGGGAGCACGGATCCGGGCCCTGCGGATCGGTGCAAGTCGATACCCACGGCGGGGTCCGCTCGGGTAGGGTCTGACACGACTGTCCGCCGTGGTGTAATGGCAGCACAGGGCCCTTTGGAGGCCTTTGTCTGGGTTCGAATCCTAGCGGCGGAGCCTTTGCACGCCTCTGGTTCGGGCGTCTTCCACCGCGCCGGTATTGTCGGTGCTGCTCGGCGGACTGTGCGTATGGCGACCGGCCTGGGTCCCGGCCGGGCCTGCTCTGCCCTCTCTGTGAACCTACCGAGGAGCCTCCCCGCATGGGTGCCAATTCGCTTGCCGCCGTTGTCGTGCTCGCCGCCGGTGGCGGGACCCGGATGAAGTCGAACAAGCTGCCCAAGGTCCTGCACGAGGTGTGCGGGCGGTCGCTGGTGGGTCACGCGGTCGCGGCGGCCGGGGAGCTGACGCCGGAGCAGCTCGTGGTGGTCGTCGGGCACCAGCGCGAGCAGGTCCAGGAGCACCTGACGGAGCACTACCCCGCGGCGCGGACCGCCGTGCAGGAGCAGCAGAACGGCACCGGTCACGCGGTGCGGACGGCGCTGGAGGCCCTGGCCGCCGACGGCGCGGTGCTGAACGGCACCGTCATCGTCACCGCCGGCGACTCGCCGCTGCTGACCGGGTCGACGCTGCGCCGGCTGGCCGACGCCCACACGGCCCAGCAGAACGGCGTCACCGTGCTGACCGCCGTGGTGCCGGAGCCCTACGGCTACGGCCGGATCCTGCGCGACGAGGACGGCACGGTCGCCTCGATCGTCGAGGAGCGGGACGCCAGCGCCACCCAGCGCGCGATCGCCGAGATCAACTCGGGCGTCTTCGCCTTCGACGCCGAGCTGCTGGTCGAGGCGCTGGCCGAGCTCACCACGGACAACTCGCAGGGCGAGGAGTACCTGACCGACACCCTGGAGATCCTGCGCAAGGCCGGTCACCGGGTGGGCGCCGTGGTCGCCGAGGACCACCGGGACATCCTGGGCATCAACGACCGGGTCCAGCTGGCGCAGGCCCGCCGGCTGCTGAACGACCGCCTGCTGGAGCGGGCGATGCGCGCGGGCGTCACCGTGGTGGACCCGGCGACCACCTGGATCGACGTGCAGGTGACCTACGAGCCGGACGCCGTGGTGCTGCCCAACACCCAGCTGCAGGGCGGCACCCACCTGGCCGAGGGCTGCGAGGTCGGCCCGAACTCGACCCTGAAGGACACCCTGATCGGCGCCGGCGCCCGTGTGAGCAACACCACGGCCGACCGCGCCGAGGTCGGCGAGCTGGCCACCGCCGGCCCGTACGCCTACCTGCGTCCGGGCGCGAAGCTGGCCCGCAAGGCGAAGGTCGGCACCTACGTCGAGATCAAGAACTCCGAGCTCGGCGAGGGCGCCAAGGTGCCGCACCTGTCGTACATCGGCGACGCGACGATCGGCGAGGGCACCAACGTCGGCGCGGCCTCGGTCACCGTCAACTACGACGGCGTGAACAAGCACCGCACCGTCATCGGCGCGCACTGCCGCACCGGCTCGGACAACATGTTCATCGCCCCGGTGACCATCGGTGACGGCGCCTACACCGGCGCCGGCTCGGTGATCACTGCCGACGTACCGGCGGGCGCGCTCGGCGTGAGCCGCGCGAACCAGCGCAACATCGAGGGCTGGGTCGAGCGCAAGCGCCCGGGGACCTCGTCGGCGCAGGCCGCGAAGGCCGCGACGGACGGCGCCCCGGAGGCCTGACGCACCGGGCGGGAGTCCGGGGTCCGGTCCCGGGGCGGACGCTTTCTGCGCGGGCGCGTAACCTTGGGGACATACGTGCGCCACTGGGCTTACCGCCCGTGTCCAGGCGTACCGACAATTCCCCGACCCCGTACTGCGCGTGGGCCTCGCCTGCCCGCATCGGGTCGAGGATTCAGCGTCCGCAACGCGAGGAGACGGTGCAGTGAGCGGGATCACGACGTCGGGTGAGAAGAAGCTCAAGCTCTTCTCCGGCCGTGCCCACCCGGAACTGGCGAGGGAGGTGGCCGAGGCGCTCGGGACCGAGCTGGTCCCCACCAAGGCCCTGGACTTCGCCAACGGGGAGATCTACGTCCGCTTCCTGGAGTCGGCCCGCGGCGCGGACTGCTTCGTGATGCAGAGCCACACGGCTCCCATCAACCAGTGGATCATGGAACAGCTGATCATGATCGATGCTCTGAAGCGGGCCTCCGCCAAGAGCATCACCGCGATCCTGCCGTTCTACGGGTACGCCCGCCAGGACAAGAAGCACCTCGGCCGCGAGCCCATCTCGGCCCGGCTGGTCGCCGACCTGCTGCGCCAGGCCGGCGCCGACCGCCTGATGGCCGTGGACCTGCACACCGCGCAGATCCAGGGCTTCTTCGAGGGCCCGGTCGACCACCTGTTCGCGCTGCCGTTGCTGGCCGACTACATCGGCGAGAAGGTGGACCGGTCCAAGCTGACCGTCGTCTCGCCGGACGCCGGCCGGGTCAAGGTGGCCGACCAGTGGTGCGACCGCCTGGACGCCCCGCTGGCGATCATCCACAAGCGCCGCGACATCACCCAGGCCAACACCATCCTGTCGGCCGACGTGGTCGGTGACGTCGAGGGCCGGGTCTGCGTCCTGGTCGACGACATGATCGACACCGCCGGCACGATCTGCGCCGCGGCCGACGCGCTGTTCGAGAACGGCGCCGCGGACGTCCTGGTGGCCGCCACCCACGGCGTGCTCTCCGGCCCGGCCGCGGACCGGCTGAAGAACTCGCGGGTCAGCGAGTTCGTGTTCACCAACACGCTGCCCACCCCGGCGCAGCTCCAGCTGGACAAGATCACCACGCTGTCCATCGCCCCGTCGATCGCGGCCGCGATCCGCGAGGTGTTCGAGGAGGGCTCGGTCACGAGCCTCTTCGAGGGCGTGCACTGACGAAGCCCGCGCAGGCGGCCCCGGTCCCGGAAGGGCCGGGGCCGCCGCCGATTTCGCGCCGGGCGGCAGGAGCGGTTAGACTCGTGAAACTGCTCGGCGAGGGATGCCGTGCGCCTGCTCGACGGGCGCCCGCTCCGTGATCGACGCGCTGCCGGTGCCGGATTCCCGTCCGCCGGCAGGCCGTTGCCGCCGAGTGACCCCCGAACGTACTGAGGGTGTGGTCCCGGCGGTTTTTCGCGTTGCCTGCACCCCCGCGCCATTTTCACGAGGAGTGCAGTCGTGTCCGAGATCCGTATTGCCGCTGAGACCCGCACCGAGTTCGGCAAGGGTGCCGCCCGTCGCGCCCGCCGCGCCGGCTTCGTCCCGGGTGTCGTCTACGGCCACGGCCACGCCCCGGTTCACCTGAACCTGCCCGGCCACGACCTGATGATGGCCCTGAAGACCCCGAACGCCCTGCTGGTCGTCCCGATCGAGGGCAAGGACGAGTACGTGCTGCCGAAGGCCGTCCAGCGCGAGGCCATCAAGCGCAGCATCGAGCACGTCGACCTGCTCCTGGTCAAGCGCGGCGAGAAGGTCACCGTCGAGATCCCGGTCCTCACCGAGGGCGAGCTGGCCCCCGGCGGCAACCTGCTCGAGCACGTGCTGAACGCCCTGCCGATCGAGGCCGAGGCCACCCACCTGCCCGAGTCCGTCACCGTCTCGGTCGAGGGCCTGGAGGCCGGTGCCTCCATCCACGCCAAGGACATCGCCCTGCCGGCCGGCGTCACCCTGGCCGTCGAGGCCGACGCCGTCGTGCTGCAGGTCATCGGCGCCCAGGCCGCCCCGGTCGAGGACGAGGCCGCCGAGGCCGAGGGCGCCGAGGCCTGAGCCTCGCCCCTGAAGAGCTGAGACCGCTGCCCCGGTCGCTCCCGCTGGAGCGGCCGGGGCAGCGGTGTGTCCGGGATGATGACGTCGAGCGTGAAGGCGAGGAGTGAGGGCGCTATGGCGGACGAGTACGAGGGCCCCTGGCTGGTGGTGGGCCTGGGCAACCCGGGCGAGCAGTACGCCCGGAACCGGCACAACATCGGGTTCATGGTGGTGGACCTGCTGGCGCAGCGGATGGGCGCCAAGTTCAAGGCGCACAAGAGCCGGGCGCAGGTGGCCGAGGGGCGGCTGGCGGGCAAGCGGGTGGTGCTGGCCAAGCCGATGTCCTTCATGAACCTCTCCGGCGGCCCGGTGACGGCGCTGCGCGACTTCTACAAGGTGCCGGCCGCCGCGCTGGTCGCGGTCCACGACGAGCTGGACGTCGACTACGCGGCGCTGCGGCTGAAGCTGGGCGGCGGGGACAACGGCCACAACGGGCTGAAGTCGATCACCAAGTCGCTCGGCCCCGAGTACCACCGGGTGCGCTGCGGGATCGGCCGCCCGCCGGGCCGGATGGAGGTCGCGGACTTCGTGCTGAAGGACTTCTCCTCGACCGAGCGCAAGGAGCTGGAGTGGTTCGTGGACCGCTCGGCCGACGCGGTGGAGGCGCTGCTGTCCGAGGGGCTGGAGCGCGCCCAGGGCACGTACAACTCCTGAACGTCCGTCAACACGGTGCGCCGGGTACGCAACAGTCGTACAACGCTTGACCGGCCAAACCTGAATCCGTGTGAGAAGCCTGTGCGGGATCGGATAGCGTCGGCCCGGTACGCGAACGAGTCCTGGGGAGTTCTCGATGCGGAGTTTGGGTCCGGTCCGCCCACTGCGGCGGACCCGGGGGGTCCGGCTGAAACAGCTCGGACGGAAGGTCGGTACGGCTGGTGCGCTGGGAGCGGCAGGGGTGCTGCTGTCCGGTGCCGCGGTGGCGCACGCCGACCCGGTGGCGGAGCCGGATCCGCTGATCGCCCCGGAGCCGGCGGCGGCGCAGCCGGTGCTCGGTGAGTCGATGGGCCCCGACGCGGGCCTGCTGGCCGTCGGCGGCGGCCTGGTGGTGGCGGCCGGCGGCGCGGCGCTGTGGCTGAAGCGCAGGCGCGCGGGCGAGCCCGCGGAGTAGTGACGAGTCCTCAGGGGCCGGTGTCCACGGTGGTGGGCGCCGGCCCTTCGTCGTGCCCGCCCTTCGTCGTGCCCGCCCGGGTGTCATCCGTTTCCGGCGTGCCGGGCGTCGTGAGGGTATGAAGCGCGAATCGATGCGCCCGGGGGGCTCCGGGTCCGATCCGTTCGACGAGTTCGTCGCGGCTCGGTACCAGGCCCTCCTACGGGGGGCGTACCTGATCACCGGGGACGTCCATGACGCCCGGGACCTGCTGCACGACGCGTTGGCGCGGGTCTACCCGAAGCGGACGGCGATCCGGGACGCGCGGGCGGCCGAGGCGTACGTGCGGACGACGATGGTCCGCACCCACGTCTCGCGGTGGCGACGGACCCGGCGCGAGGTCCTCACGGCCGTGCTGCCGGACTCGCCGGGGGCGCCGGTGGCCGAGCACGACGAGCAGCTGGCGGCGGCGATGCGGACGCTGCCGCCCCGGCAGCGGGCGGTGGTCGTGCTCCGCTACTACGTCGACCTGCCGGTGGCGCAGGTCGCGCAGGAGCTCGGCTGCTCGGTGGCCACGGCGAAGACGCATCTGGCGCGGGCGATGAAGACGCTCCGGCAGGAGCTGGCACCGGCGAAGGAGATGGTGGGTCATGGCGGCTGAACGGCCGGAACAGCCGGACGGGTTCGAGGAGGAGCTCGCCGTCCGGCTCGGCACACGGGCGGGGTCGGTGGCCGGCAGTGCGCCGCTGGCGGCGCTGCGGGACGCCGGGCGGCGGCGGGCGCGGTGGCTGACCGTGCTGCGGGGGACGGCCGCGGTGGTGGTGCTGGCAGCCGGGGTGGGGATGCTGAGCCGGCTGGGCGACGGCGGGGGCCCGGGAGGCGTGGAGCACCGCCCGCCCGCGGGCGCGGCCAGTCCGACGCCCGGGGTGTCGGCCTGGAACGAGGTGGGCCCGGTCGTGGCCTGCGAGGGGCCGACGTCGCTGCGGACCCCGGGCTGGCACGATCGCTCCGTCTCGCCGTCGTCGGGCCTGTCGTCGTCGGGCCTGTCGTCGTCGGGCCCGTCGTCGTCGGGAGGTCCGACCGGGGGCCGGTCCTCGTCGGGTTTCCCGTCGACCGGCTCGCCGTCGAGCGGTGGTCCGTCGACGGGGTTCCCGTCGGGTGGTGTCCCCTCGACCGGGTTCTCGTCGGGCGTCTCGCCGTCGACCGGGTTCCCGGCGGCCCGGCCGACGTCCTCGGGCCCGTCGTCCCCGTTGTCGTCCGCGCAGCTGATCCGGCTCGATCTGGCGCGGGCGGGTGAGGCCGTCGACAGGGTGGCGAACACGGGCTACCGGGACCACTACTTCGGCAGCTGCCGGGACGCGGAGACCGGCACGCTCTACGTGATGCGCGTTCCGGGCAGCGCTCTGGACGCCGCGGTGGCCGGCGCGGCGGCCGACTGGCCCTCGGTGAAGCTGCAGTTCACCGATGCCGCGGCCTCGCGCGACGAGCAGGAGGTCCTGGTGGGCAGGATCGACGGGGACCGCGCGTACTGGCAGTCCGAGGGCGTGGAGATCGGGTCCGTGGTGGTCGGCGGCGACGGTGCCGGAGTGGTGGTCGGCACCCCCCAGTGGGAGTCGGCCGGGGCACGGATCAAGGCGAGGTACGGCCCGCTGGTGGTCGAGGTGCGCTAGCGGACCCCGCGGACCCCGCGGAACGTGCAGGGGCCGACGGCACGCGCCGTCGGCCCCTGTCGGCGTGCCCCGGGTCAGCCGGTGTTGCGCAGACCGGCGGCGATGCCGTTGACGGTCAGCAGCAGCGCGCGGGCGCGCAGCGGGTCGTCGTGGCGGCCGGCCTCGACCTCCTCGCGCTGGCGGCGCAGCAGCGCGACCTGGAGGTAGGAGATCGGGTCGAGGTAGGCGTCGCGGACGGCGAAGGTCTGCTTCAGCACCGGGTTGTGCTCCAGGAGTTCGCTCTCGCCGGTGAGCCGGAGCACCTGGCGCAGGGTGAGGGCGTGCTCGTCCTTGATCTGGTCGAAGACGTGGCGCAGTTCGCCGGGCACCAGCTGCTCGACGTAGTGGCTGGCGATCCGCAGGTCGGTCTTGGCCAGCGTCATCGCGACGTTGGACAGGAAGTTGCGGAAGAAGTGCCACTCGCCGTACATCTCGTCCAGCACGTCGCCCAGGCCCGCCGCGCGGGCGGCGGCGAGGCCGGAGCCGACGCCGTACCAGCCGGGGACGATCTGGCGGGACTGGGTCCAGCCGAAGACCCACGGGATGGCCCGCAGGCCGTCCAGGCCCGCGCCGGAGTCGGGGCGGCGGGACGGGCGGGAGCCCAGGTGCAGCGAGGCGAGCTGGTCGACCGGGGTGGCGGCGAAGAAGTACTTCGGCAGGTCCTCCTGCTCGACCAGGCCGCGGTAGGCGGTGTGGGCGGCCTCGGAGACCTGGTCCATCGCGGCGTCCCAGCGGGCCAGCGACTCGGGGGCCTGGCGCGGGGCGGTGTGCAGCGCCGAGGCCGAGAGGGTGGCGGAGATGGTCAGCTCCAGGTTCTCCCGGGCGAGGGAGGGGAGCAGGTACTTGTCGGAGATGACCTCGCCCTGCTCGGTGACCTTGATCTCGCCCTCCAGGGTGCCCCAGGGCTGGGCCAGGATGGCCTCGTGCGAGGGGCCGCCGCCGCGGCCGACGGTGCCGCCGCGGCCGTGGAAGAGGCGCAGCCGGATGCCGTAGCGGTGGGCGACGTCGCGCAGCCGGCGCTGGGCGCGGTGGATCTCCCACTGGGAGGTGGTGATGCCGCCGAACTTGGAGGAGTCCGAGTAGCCGAGCATGACCTCCTGGATGTCCCCGCGCAGCGAGACGAGCAGGCGGTAGGAGGGGTCGGAGAGCATCTCGTCGAGGATGCGGTCGGCCTGCTGGAGTTCGTCGGTGGTTTCCAGCAGCGGCACGATGCCGATCTTGGCGATGCCGGCGTGCAGGTCGATCAGGCCGGCCTCGCGGGCCAGGACGGTGGCGGCGAAGACGTCGTCGGCGCCCTGGCACATCGAGATGATGTAGCTCTCGACGATCTCGTCGCCGAAGCGCTCGAAGCCCTCGCGGATGGTGTTGAAGACGCCGAGGGTCTTGGTGCCGGCCTCGTCCAGCGGGGCCGGGGTGGGGGCGAGCGGGCGGCGCGAGCGGAGCTCCTTGGCGAGCAGCTTCTGCCGGTACTCGCGCGGCATGTCGGCGTAGCGCCAGGCCTCCTCGCCGAGGCGGTCGAAGAGCTGGCCGAGGGCGTGGTGGTGGGCCTCGGCGTGCTCGCGCACGTCCATGGTGGCGAGTTGGAGGCCGAAGGCCTCGATGGTGCGGATGGCGCGGGCGAGGCGGCCGTCGGCGATGAGCTCGCCGCGGTGGGAGCGCAGCGACTCCTGGATCAGCCGCAGGTCGGCGACGAGCTCGCGGGTGCCGAGGTAGTCGCGGCCCTCGACGTGCGGGGTGCCGCCGGCCAGGCGCTCGCGGGTGTTCTCCAGCTTGAGCCGGATGCAGGTGGCCTTGAGGCGGTAGGGCTCCTCGGCGTTCATCCGCTTGTAGCGCGGGCTGAGTTCGGGGAGCACGTGCAGGTCGGTGTTGAGCGAGGCGAGCAGTTCGACGGAGGCGCCGGCCAGCCGCTCGGAGGTGGAGAGGGTGTTGCGCAGGTCGTCGATGGCGTCCAGCGCGTCCTTGATGCCGTACTCGTGCTGGAGGTTGAGGACGTCCCAGGTGACCTGCGGGGTGACGTTGGGGTTGCCGTCGCGGTCGCCGCCGATCCAGGTGCCGAAGGTGAGCGGGCGGACGCCGTCGGGCAGGGTGAGGCCGACCCGGGCGAGTTCCTCCTGGAGTTCCTCCAGGACCTCGGGGACGGCCTCGCGGTAGAGCTCGTCCAGGTAGTAGACGGCGTTGCGGGCCTCGTCGGTGGGCTCGGGGCGGGCGATGCGCAGCTCGTCGGTCTGCCAGAGCAGGTCGATGACCTCGGCGAGGCGGCGGTCGGCGGAGCGCTTGGCGCTGCTCGTGCGGGCCGGGTCGGCGGCGACGAGGCCGGAGGCGAGCTCCTCGCGGTGGATGCGGTCGAGGAGTTCGCCGATCCGGCGCAGCTTGTTGAGGACGCTGCGGCGGGCGGCCTCGGTGGGGTGCGCGGTGAAGACGGGGCGGACCGCGAGGTGGGCGAGGGTGTCCTGGAGGTGCTTGGGGTCGGCCTCGGCGAGCTGGTCGGCGGTCTGCGCGAGGAGCGAGCCCTCCCGGGCGCGGCGGGTGGCGAACTCGCGGCCGCGGTGCACCTGCTCGGTGACGTTGGCGAGGTGGAAGTAGGTGGAGAACGCCCGGACCAGCTTGGCGGCGGTGTCCAGGTCGATGCCGGACAGCAGTTCGGCGGTGGCCTCGCCGTCGGTGCGGCTGAGCAGGCGGACCTGTTCGACCAGGCCCAGCAACTGGGGGCCTTCCTGGCGGACCAGCGTCTCGCCGAGCAGGTCGCCGAGGCGGCGGATGTCCGCCCGCAGGGCTGCGTTGTCAGCGACGACGGGCGTGGGGCTGTCCGCCGGGTTGGGGACCGGAGCGGTCACGGCTGGCTCCCTGTGGTGGTGGGGTTCGGCAACGGCTCATCGTCACAGGTCCACAGGCGTGTGGCGGGTGTGACGCGTGCGGACCGCGCTGTCCGACGCGACCAGCATAGGTGTCGGGGCGTGCCCTGTCCGCGAGGTGGCCGGATGGCGGACAGCGCCGCCGAGGGGCGCCTGTGGTCTGGACCACTTGGCGGACCCGGGAGGTGTGCCGGACAATCCCGGTGGGGAGGGGTGGGGGTTGCCGCATAGTCTGTCGGACATGAGCAAGTCGCCTGGGGAGCGCGCGCCGGACCGGTCGTTCTGGTGGTGGAAGCGGCCGCGCAGCGCCTTCCTGGACATCGGGCTGGCCCTGCTCGCCGCGCTGGAGTGCGCGGTCAGCACGATCGCCTTCCTGTCCGCCCGGGTGGACCTGACCACCGCGGGCAAGGTCGGGATCGCGGTGCTCGCCACGCTGGCCGGCGGATCGCTGGTGCTGCGCCGGCGCTGGCCGGCCGTCCCGGTGCTGGTCACCCTGGTCGCGATGCCCGGGATGCTCGGCGTGCTGCTGCTGGTGGTGGCGCTGTACACGCTGGCGGAGACCTGGGAGTGGCCCTCGCGGCGCTGGCGGGTGGTGGCGCTGTCCGCGCTGGCCTTCGCCGAGGCGGTCGCCGTGATGATGGTGTCGATGCTGACCCCCGGCGACTCCGGGGCGGAGCCGCCGCCGCTCTGGGGCCAGGTGCTGATAGCCGTGCTGGTCGCGGTCGGGCTGACCGTCCCGCCGGTGGTGACCGGTCTGTACGTGGGCGCGCGGCGCCGGCTGATCGAGTCGCTCAAGGACCGCGCGCACGGCCTGGAGACCGAGCTGGACCTGCTGGCCGAACAGGCCCAGGAGCGGGCCCGCCGGGCCCGGCTGGAGGAACGCACCCGGATCGCCCGGGAGATGCACGACGTGGTGGCGCACCGGGTGTCGCTGATGGTGGTGCACGCCGGGGCGCTGGAGCGGATCGCCGGCAAGGACCCGGAGAAGGCCGCACAGAGCGCCAAACTGATGGGCGAGGTGGGCCGGCAGGCGCTGAACGAGCTGCGCGAGATCCTCGGCGTCCTGCGGATGGACGACGAGCGGCCGCCGGAGCCGGACTCGCTGGCCGGGCTGCCGCGGCTGGTGGACCAGTCCCGGGCGGCCGGGATGGCCGTGACGCTGACGGTCAGCGGCAGCCGGCAGGAGTTCACCGGCGAGGCCGAGCAGACCGCCTACCGGGTCGTCCAGGAAGGGCTGACCAACGCGCACAAGCACGCGGGCGGCGCACAGGTGTCGGTCCTGCTGGCGTACGCGCCGAACGGGGTACGGGTCAGCGTGGTGAACGCCTGCCCCGGCGGGGAGCGGGGCGCGGCCCAACTGCCCAGCGGGGGCAACGGGCTGGTCGGGATGCGCGAGCGGGTGATCGCCCTGGGCGGCACCTTCTCGTCCGGGCCGGAGGCGGACGGCGGGTTCCGGGTCGAGGCGGTGCTGCCGTCCCGGCTGGCGGTACGGGCCGAGCGGCTGCGGTAGCCGTCGGCCGTTCCCGGTGCCGTTCGTGCCGACGGGTGCCCCGGCGGCCGGCGGCCGTTCTGGCGGGGCACCCCCGGCCGGTGTTCTCCGGTCGGTCTTCCTCCGGCCGGTCTTCCGGTGCCCGGTGCCCGAAGCCCGGTGCCCGAAGCCCCGGTGCCCGCCGGCCTCTCAGTAGCCGTCGGCCGTGCGCAGCCGTTCCGGAGCGGTGCCCAGCACCAGGGCGGTG
The DNA here is from genome assembly GCF_042735475.1 of Kitasatospora sp. NPDC059577. Classification (NCBI taxonomy): domain Bacteria; kingdom Bacillati; phylum Actinomycetota; class Actinomycetes; order Kitasatosporales; family Streptomycetaceae; genus Kitasatospora; species Kitasatospora sp. NPDC059577. The sequence goes on from NZ_JBHWBZ010000023.1 coordinate 110,605, forward strand.
ATCGCCTGGTCGATGCCGTGGCCGAGGAACCACTCGCCGGTGTGGTCCAGGCTGTAGACCCGGCCCTCCTCGTCGACGGCCAGCAGCGCCTGCCCGTACGCCTCCTCGCCGAGCGGGGCGACCTGGACGCCCAGCGCCCGGCCGAGGTCGAGCAGGGTCCGGGGCTGGTGCAGGCCGCACAGCGGGTCGATCAGGAACGGGGTGCGGGCCAGCTGGCGGCCAGGACCGGACAGGTCGAAGGCGAGGCCGCCGAACTCGGCCCAGGCCTCCACCGCCGCCGGGAACACCGCGTGCCGCGCGCCGGTGGGCTCGCCGTGCCCGACCAGGGTGTCGGCCCACTCCTCGGCCTGCTGCATCTCCCAGCGGCCGGGGTGCCAGCCCGCCGACTTGAGTTCGGCGGCGACGTCGGCGGGGAAGCGCGGGCGGGTCCGCCCGGCGGCGCCGGTGGCCTGGTCGCCGGCGGCGGTCAGGGTGGCCGGCGGGGGTGGGGGCGGGCTGGGCGGGTTCAGGGCGGACTCCTGGGCTCGGGGACGGGGGACGGACCGGGCCGGCACTCGGCCGGTCAGCGCGAGGGGGGCCCGATGGCCACGCTCTGCACGGTGAAGTGCTCCAGCATCGGGGCGCAGGAGCGGCACGGCGGGGCGTGGGTGCCGTGCGCCGGATCACCCTCCTCGCGGATCCGGACGGTCGTCATCCGGGCGCCCTTGAGTGCCTTGCGCGCCTCGTGCAGGCTCATCGGCTTGCGGGCGGCGCGCTTGGAGCGTCGGCCGTCGACCGCGGTCAGGTACTGGGAGAGCAGGACGGCCTCCGGGCAGCGGCCGGTGAACCGCTCGCGGGCCTCCAGCGGCACGGTGTCCAGGAAGCCGGTGACCAGGTGGTGCAGGACCGGGCGCCGCTCGTCCTTGCCGCCCGCCAGGGTGTGCACCTCGCCGCCCTTGAGCGACAGCGCGGCGGCGACGGCGGGCAGCAGGCTGTCGCGGTGGTGGCGCAGCACGGGCGGGTCCGCCGGCTCACCGCTGGTCATCCGTCGTCCTCCTCCTCGTTGCCCGGTGTCGGCCGGAATGGCCCGGCCGGTCCTGGCCAAGCCTGTCAAACGACACCGACATCCGTACAACCGGGGTGCGGCGGCGACGGATACCGGGCGGATCGGACGGGCACCCGCCCGATGCTGGCGGAACGCGCTCCGCCGCGTCCTGACTTGTCCGCTGATGTACCGAAACCCCCTCCGGCCCGGACGGCGGCCGGTACCGTTCCGGCGGCGGGCCGGGGGAGCGAGGGCGGCGCGGCCGCCACCCCGGGGTCGTCGGCCGGGCCGACTCCGGTGCCCGCGGCGGACGTTGAGGCCTCCCGGTGCCGCCCGTGCGGCCCGCCCGCAGCCCGCGTCCCGTCAGCCGGGGCGCCGTGCCGGGCCGTTCCCGGCCGCCGGACCGGCCGTCCACGAACCACTCGGCCGCCCCGCACCCGCGCCTCGTCGGGGCGCGGCGGGAGCGGGTGGCGCGGGCGCCGGGCGGACCGTGGCGGGCCGGTCCGTTCCCGCGCGGCTTCTCCACAAAGCCGGGGGTCCGGGCCTCGAGGGGACCCCCTAGGCTGGTGCCAGCAAGCACCGAGTATTTGCAGCAGCCAGTGGGGGCTCCCAGATGACGACAGGTCGGCCCGGCGTCGCCGCCGCACCGAACGCGGCGTACGCAGGTCAGGTGGTGCAGTTCCCGGATCCGGTCCGTGCCGAGCGGCACCCCGCCGGGGTCAGCGTGGACGAGTACGGCTACCCGGACTTCGGCCCGTACGCGGCCGCCGCGGCCGAGGTCGCCGACCCGCCGGACGGCTTCGGCGTGGACGAGCTGCGACTGACCGACTACGTCTCGGCCAACGCCGCGCTCTACACCCAGGGCCACCCGCTCTGGGCCGACCTGGACACCGCCGTGGCCACCCCGCCCGGCTGGACCTGGCACCACGCGGTCGGCGGCGCGGCCCCCGGCTGGCGCCGGATGGAACTCGTCCCGGTCGAGGTCAAGGCACTGCTGCGGCACCACGGCGGCCTGGCCACCTCCGCCGCCGACCACACCCGCCGCGGCACCCGCCCGCTGCAGGAGCGCCGGCCCGTCCACTTCTCGCTGGCCAAGGACGGCGGCGACCCGATCGGCGTCGCCGAGGACCTGGTCCAGCGCGCCGAGGAACGCCTCGGCTACCGGCTGCCCGGTGCCTACCGCACCTTCCTCAAGCTCGGCGGCGGCCGCGGCCCCGTCGGAGTGGCGCTGGACACCGACCTCGGTCTGCTGCTCGACCAGCCGTTCCTGACCCTCACCGAGGAGTACGGCACCGAGGACGTCGTGTACGCCAACAAGTGCCTGCGCGACCACCTCACCAAGGACTTCCTGGCCGTCGCCTACGCGCAGGGCGGCCTGGTCGCGCTCAAGGTGCGCGGCGAGCGGACCGGTTCGGTCTGGTTCCACCTGTACGACGATGCCCGCGACTCCGGTGCCCCGGAGGCCCCGGAGGACCGCTGCGCCCGGCTGCTGCTGCCCTGTGGCGAGAACTTCGACGACTTCCTGCTGCGGCTGGCCGGCAGCCCGCCGGAGCTGGAGACGGTCGCGGAACTGATGGTGGACGGCGGGTTCGCCCGGGCCGTCCCGGTGGGCTGATGCACGGGGACGCGGCGATGGCGGTGGTGCTGGTGGAACGGGGGACGACGAGGATGCGGACAGGGGTGAACCGGGCGTGGTGACGTACGCGCAGGCGCAGGAGCTCGCCGAGGAGTGGATCAACGGCGGGGTGCCGCGCTCGCAGCAGCGCGAGGTGCGGGTCCGGGAGTTCGACCTGGGCTTCGTCTGCTGGGCGATGCCGCCCGGGGACGGCGCCGGGGACGGGGCCGCGGGCCCGGACGGCCCGGGCGGTGGCCCGGGTTCGGGCGGGTCCGGCTCGGGTGAGGCGCGGCTGGTGATCGCGCGGGACTCGGGCGCCAGCACGCTCTGGCCCGCGCTGCCCGTCAACGAGGTCGTCCGGCAGTTCGAGGAGGTCTACGGGCGGCCGGTCGCGGCCAACCCGGCCGGGGCGGCGAAGCCCGCGCCCGGGCCGGTGGAGGCGACGTCCTTCCTGCTCAGCCCGCCGCAGTGGCTGCAGGAGGCGGGGGCCGCGGCGATCGCGGCGGAGGCGGAGCGACTGGGCGCCGGTGCGCCTGCGCCCTTGCCTGCTGCCGCGCCGACGCCTGCCGCGCCGACGCCCGCTGCGCCCGTGCCTGCTGCCGCGTCGGCGCCCGCGCCGGTTCCCGGGCCCGCCGAGGACCCGTTCGCCCTGCCGGTGCCGCCCGCGCCCGCCGTGCTGACCGAGCCGCCGGTCTCCGACCGTCCGGCCGGGGACGCACCGACCATGCTGGCCCCGCCGCCCGACGTCGCGCCGCCGGTCATCGTGCCGCCGGTCATCGCGCCGCCGCAGCCGGGCACCGCCGTCCCCCTGCCGCCGCCCGTCGAGCCGGTCGCGCCGTTCGCACCGCCGTTCGCACCGCCCGCCGGGCCGCCCGCCGGGCCGCTCGCAGGGCCGTCGGCCGGCGCCGAGGCGGCGACCGTCCTGATGCCCGACGGGCTGCGGACCACCGGGTCGGACCGGCCCGACGCGCCCGCGCCGGCCGGCGCCGAGGCCGCGACCATGCTGATGCCGCCGGCGAGCGGCGGCTACGGCGTGCCCCCGGTCCCGCCGTCCGCCGTCCAGCCCCCGGCCGCCCCGTCGGCCCAGGCACCCGCTCCCACCCCGGCCGTCGAGCCGGCGCCGACGCTGCTCGCGCCGCCGGACGCCGTGCCCGGGCTGATGGGCCTGCCGGGTGCCCCGGCCGCCGCGCCCGGTGCGCCGGTGGAGCACGCGCCGACCATGCTCGCCCCGCCCGGGGGAGTGCCCGGCCTCGCCGGTCTGCCCGGCGCCCCGGCTGCCGCGCCCGGTGCGCCGGTGGAGCACGCGCCGACCATGCTCGCCCCGCCCGGGGG
>NZ_JBHWBZ010000024.1:0-22694 GCF_042735475.1 Kitasatospora sp. NPDC059577
GTCGGCACCGGCCGTCGGCGGCGAGGTGGATCTTCGTAGTCAGCCCGCCGCGGGACCGCCCGATCGCGTGGTCGTCCGGCTCGCCGGCCGGGGCCCCTTTTTGCGGGCCCCGGCCGCGTGCTGGTGTGCGCGCACGATCGTGGAGTCCACCGAGACGGCCCAGTCCAGGTCCTCGTCGGCGTCCGCCTGGGCGGTCAGGGCGGTGAACATCCGCTCCCACGTGCCGTCGACGGCCCACATCCGAAGCCGGTTGTAGACGCCCCGCCAGTTGCCGTACCTCTCCGGCAGGTGGACCCACTGCGAACCGGTCTGGAACTTGAAGGCGATCGCGTCGATCACCTCACGGTGATCACGCCACCGACCCCCACGCTTCGGTGTCCGGTCCGGCAGCAACGGCTCAATCCGCGCCCACTGCGCGTCAGTCAACGACACATCCAGACCAACGAGCAGATGATCCGAACGAAACGCCCTAGTCGTCATCGATGAGCCGTCTGACCTGGGCGAAGATGTGGAATTGAACGCGATGATTGTCACGGTCTGCTCGCGGTAGTTGTCACCCGCAGGCAGCGCTCGGTGTTCCTGTCACCTGCTGTTCCTCGAAGATCGGCTTCGGGTGGTAGGGCGCAGCATTGATGGCACGTGGAGGCCACCGTGACCGAGCCGCACGAGGCGTCTTCGAGGTACCGACCGGACGCCTCCACCCGGCGCTCCGGCGAACCCGGGCCGCCTGGGAGGCCCCGTGCCGGCACGGGAACCGGGAGAGGACCCGGACTTCGCGGCAGACCTCGCTCAGGCCGCCGGGCACGACCGTCGCTGACGTGCCGTACGTGCCCGGCGAACCCCCGGACTGTGCCCGCCGGGGTGGGTGCGGGGCCCTACTGCCAGGTGACGTCGTCGCCGTCGACGATCAGGTTGCCCCAGGCGGGGATGCGGTAGAACTTCTTGTTCTCGCCGCCGCCGAGGACGGCCTTGCGCCAGACGCCGACGCCGTCGGTGAGGGTGTAGGAGCCCTCGGAGACCTTGTCGTAGGCGGGCACGAAGGTGCCCTGCTCGCAGGTGACGTCGGTGGACCACATGCCGTGCCCCCCGTGGCGGTACCTGCCGCATGACTTCCCACCTCACACCACCGCCTTCAGCTACTCAGCACCTGGACCACCGACGGCACCATCGAGAAACTCGGCGTCCGCTTACACCGACTGGTCCGCGAGCAGGAAGGACGGACCGCCGACCGCCTGTGTCATCGACGCGCAGAGCGTCAAGACCGCCCCCAGCGTGCCCACCGACACTCAAGGCACCGACGCCGGCAAGAAGATCGTGGGCCGCAAACGCAGCATCGTCGTCGACACCCTCGGCCTGTTGCTGCTGGTCACGGTGACCGCGGCCAGGGTCTCGGACAACGAAGCCGGCAAAGAACTGCTGACTCAGATCGCCGCCACGCACCCCACCATCACCAAGGCATGGGTCGACACCGGCTACAAAACCCAGGCCATCGAGCACGGCGCCACCCTCGGGATCGACGTCGACGTCGTCCCACGAAACACCCAGGCTTGGGATCCTTCGCGCGACGTCGCTCAGCGCGACGATCACGCGCCGCGTCCCGGCGAGCCAGGAGAAGCTGCAGCAACTGCAGCCGATGAGTGCTGGTCTGCGGGATCACGGCATTCGCCAGAGCGATGAAGCCGGCGAACACCAGAACCACAACCTCAAGCGCGAGTGGCACCGAGCCCACGGTCAGGGCTTTTGCGCCTCCACCCAGACCGATCACGGTCACCAACGGTGCGGGAATCTTGAACATGCAGGCCCTCCTGCTGACCGCGGGGCCAGCCTCCCCGGTACCCGGCTTACGTGTCCGACTCCATGGACCGGCGCCTGTTTTGGACACTACGGGCGAGGGTCGCGGCTGAAACCGGCGCCAGCCGAGAAATTTGGACGCGGTCCCGGACGCGGAGAGGGCGCGGGCAGGCGCTACTGCACAGCTGGCCCTGTCGCGGAGAAGGCCAGGTCAGGGCATCTCGGTGAGGCGCAGAACTTGCCGTCATGCGGGAGCCTGCTGAGCTATGCCCTTGTTGTCGGTGTTGTTCTTCAAGACCTTCTCGAAGTCCTTCAAACTCAGGTGTTCCTAGGTGCTGTCCTGGCGATCAATCCGTGTCGGTGGGTGCGGACGAGATGTCTATCGTGAGGGTCATCCATGTCCTGGAGGTGGAGAACCACCGGCTCCTCCGTGAACAGTCCCATCCCGGGAGCGTCGTGCTGCCGTTCCACAACAGGGAGTGCCCCGCGACCAGTTACCTCTCACGCTGGGTTGCGGAAGACAAGCAGATACCGCCAGAAGAGGAGTCTGCGGACTGTGAAGCCCGGCAGAAGAACGACAGCCTCCTGTCGGATCTCCTCGAGGGACATCGTCGGTGGTTTCACCGGGGCCTGGAGAACCCCGGCCCCGCCACGACGAACTCCGCTGATCCGCTCTTTGACCGCAACGATGAGTCGAGCAATCGCGTTGGCTGGCACGGCAGTCAGGCTCCACGCCCAGTCAGTCCGTGTCCTCTCCGGATAGCAGCCCAGGATGACGAGGACACCTCCCGGAGCCAGGGCGTCCCGCAGAGCGCGGACCGTGCCGAGCGGCATGTGATGGATGCTCGCCAGGCAGGAGATGAAGTCATAGTGCCCATTCGGCAACTCGACCTGATCGATGTCCGCATGACGGAACCGGGGCCGTTGCTCACTGGCGGCAGCCGCAGACGACGCCCGGGCAGCCTCGACCGCTTCCTCGGACGAGTCAATCGCCTCGACCTCGAATCCCAGGCTTGCGAGCCGCCGAGCGAACCGGCCAGTCCCGCAGCCGACGTCCAACGCGGTGCGGCAGCCGGGCGGAACCTGGCGCAGAAGGAGCCGATGGTAGTGGTCGTTGTGATCGAAGGGCATGGCCAGACCATGCCACAACCGGCCTCCTCGCCAACAGCACAGTCCACCTCAATCCACCCGCGATACGGCAAGGAGACGGTTCCGGTCAGCAACTCCCAGCCCTTGCGGAGCTACACGCACAACACGCTCGGACTTGACGCGGAAGCGGGCTTCCCCTGCCAAAGACGTCTCGGTCGCCGGCCTCCGCGCCGGACTCAACCCCGAAACCCGATCCGGTCTTTGGCTGCACGTGGCCCGCGCGGCCGAAGCCGTCCGCTCCTGCCTGCTGGTGGTCGAGAATGTACGAGGACGCCTCGCCTCCCCCTCCGTCGCCACCTCCGCTGGCGACGTGGAACGCTTCCCGTGGTGTCCTGGGAGACGACCCAACCCAGCTTGATCTGCTGGCACTTGGCGCCATACTCGGCACCCGGGCCCAGCTCCGGTACAACGGGAAACGGCTCGTGCTTCACGCCTCCGACGTCGGCGCACCCCACCACCGGGCCAGGGTCTTCCTCACTTATCTGGACAACTTTGAGTTCTGCGGCGGCAGATTCCTTCGATCAGGTGTCACTCAGCCGGGGACGGTGTCACCGCTTCCTTGCCGTGCAGTACTCAGTGCTCTCATCAGCGAAGACGCAAAACTGGCCTGTGATCTCGCGGTAGCTGTCCGGTGTGTCGTGGTGCTCCTTGCGGGGTGGTCCGTCGATCCACTGGTGCCAGAGGCCGTCTGGAGCCAGGAACTTGGTCGCTTGACCGGCACCGAGCTTGGTGTCGAGGTGCAGGAGTGCGCCCATGGCGGCTGTCTGGTCGTAGTAGAGATCGGGGCGTCGGAGGTAGCGATCGAGGTAACTCGCCAACAGGTCCGCGTCGGCAGGAGTGCCGAAGGTGGCGAAGGTGACGCAGTAGGCCGAGCCCGCGAAGCAGACTTCGCTGGCAAGCAGGAGCTCGCCGAGGCGTTCACGGAACTCGGTTCTGCGGGCGACGGCAATGAGCCAGGCGGCGGTCGTGCGCTCTCGCCACCCGCCTTCGAGCAGGGTGCCCAGTTCACGAGGTGTGATTTTGCTGGCGGCCTTGCCGAGTTCCCTTGCGAACTTGGCGCGTTTGCGCTCGGTCATGTGCAGGAAGCTGCCGCCGAGTTTGAGGTAGCGCTGGTCGGGCGCGACATAGCGGCGGATCAGAGTGAGCGACTCGGGGTCCTCGTGGGCGTGACGCATAGCCACATCCTGTCCCGGACGGAGTCGTCGGACCAGTGCAATTCTCGACTGCACTGATCAGTCGGCGGGCTGATCATGCGGTTCGCCGAGGTCGTCCAGGAGGCTGGCGATACGGTCGGCGATGCGCTGGTGGCGCTGGATCTCCCGCTCCCAGCTGCGGTCCCTCGCGTCGGTGATCAGTTGCCGTTCGACACAGAGGCGGTCACGCAGGCGCGGCGCGTACTGGGGTGTGGTGACGAACTTCGCACAGCTGAGGTAGAGATCGCACTCGCAAGGGCCTTCCTGAGGAAGGCGAAGGCAGCGTCCGAGCTCGAGTTCGGTCTTGTAGAAGTTGGTCTTGAGCCAGTCCAGGGCGTCCTGGTCGAGCTGTCCGGAGCGCAGAGTGTCGGCGAGCGGGCCGGCGATGACCGCGCCGGGTGTCAGAACGGCTTGGTAGTCGGCCAGGACCGTGGGGTCGGAGATGTGGGTGTAGGTCATCGACATGCCAGGGCTCTTGTGGCCGAGAACCTTCATGATGGTCTGCACACGGGCGCCTCTCTCGGCGAGTTGGGTGCCCAGGGTGTGCCGGAAGCGATGTGGGTGGATGGCGGGCTTACCGACGCCGTTGAGGATGCCGAGCTCCTGGCAGATTGCGCGGAGCGGGTTGGCGAACAGGTAGTCGGGCCCGGCGAGGCCGCCATTGCGCAGGAACAGGTAGCGCACCGGGCGTCCGAGGTCGGAGTCGTGGATGCCTCGGTCGTGCTGCACTTGCCACAGCGCGACAAGCGCACGGATGGCGTCGGCGGCTTCCTCGTGGAGTGGGACGGTGCGTTCCTTGAGGGCCTTGCCGGCAGCGAGCCGCAGTCGTGGTGTGCCGTCCGGGTAGGCGTCGAGACAGTCGAGGTGGAGCTTGCGGATCTCGGTGCGGCGGGCGCCGTTCCACCGGGCGACCAGCAGCGCACACCGTTGCAACGGGCAGTCCAGAGACCGGACTTGGCCCATGACTGGTCCGAGCTGGTCTTCGGGGATGAACCGGGGGACGCGTTCGACCACGCGGGGCACGTCGGCATGCGTGATCAGGGGGCGAGCCGGGACGTCGTCCCATTCGGCGACGGCGGCGTGCCGGAAGAACACAGCGACGGTCGAGATGATGCCGGCCCGGTAGGCCCGGCTGAGTGGCTCGTCGGGCTGCTTGATCTTGCGAAGCCGGTGGACCGACTCCATAAACGCGACCAGGTCAGCGCGGTTGAGCTGGTCGAGGCGGTCGATTTGTGGGCGCTCGGTGTCCAGCCAGAGTCCAAACCGCCGCAGCCCGCCGCGGACGCTGGACATGGTCTCGGGCCGCAGGACCAGGGCACGTTCGGCAAGGAAGCGTTCGGCCTGATCGTCACCGCCCGTCCCTCCCGTGCCTGGACGCCGGCGGAGTTCACCGAAGCGGTGCACTGGACGGGTCCGCTGCGCGTGCCGGGCCTTCGGGTGCTGTTCGCCGCGCTGATCGGCACCGGCGTCGCGCTCGGCGCGGTCAACGTCCTTGCGCTGTCTGCCGCCGAGCGCCACCACGCCGGGTGGCTGGCCGGGGTGATGCCGGCCGCGCTGTCCCTGGGCAGCATGCTCGGCGGCCTCGCCTACGGCCGACACGCCTGGCCCGGCGCCCCCGCCAAGCACCTGGTCGCCGCCTCGGTCGGCTTCGCCGCCGGATGGCTGCCGCTGCTGCCCGCCCCCGCGCCCGCCGTCGCCGTCCTGGGCGCCGTGCTGCCCGGCACCTTCCTTGCGCCGCTGCTGACCGCCGCCTTCCTCACCGTCGAACGCCTCGCCCCCGAAGGCGAAGCGACCGAGGCGTTCGCCTGGCTGATCGCCTGCATCGGCGTCGGCCAGGCCGCCGGCACCGCCCTGGCCTCCCTCGCGGACACGGCCGGCCCGCTGCTCGTCGCCGCCGTCCCGCTCGCCGGGGCCGCCTTCGCGCTGTGGCTGCTGCGCCGCTTCAACGACCGCCTCTCCTCCTGACCACCACGCCCATCCCGAAGGACACCGCCGTGAACACCACCCTCTTCGCCGCCGCAACTCCCGCCATCCGCATGCACGTGGTCTGGGACTGGAACGGAACGGTCAAGGACGACCTCGACGCCCACGTCGCCGCGCTCAACGCGCCCCTGCCCGCCCTCGGCGGCGAGCCGGTCGACCGGGAGACCTACCGGGCCAAGCACACCGTGCCGATCCCCGACTTCTACGCCCGTCTGCTCGGCCGCACCATCACCGGACAGGAGTGGGTCTCCAGCGACAGCGCCTTCTTGGAGCACCTGCGCGCCCAGCCCCTGCGGGTCCGCGAGGGCGCCGCCGAGCTGATGACCGCCCTGCGCGAGGCCGGCCACACCCAGTCGCTCCTGTCCCTGTGCCCGCACGACACCCTCGTGCGCGAGGTCGAACAGGCCGACATCGGCCACTTCTTCATCCGGATCGACGGCCGCACCGGGCCCTCCGGCGGCACCAAGGCCGCCCCGCTCACCGCCCACCTCGAAGCCCTCGGCCTCGCCGAGCAGGCGCACCGGGTGCTGCTGGCCGGCGACGGCATCGACGATGCCGACGCTGCCCACGCCAACGGCGCCCACGCGGTGCTGCACACCGGCGGGCTGCACCACCCCGCCAAGCTCGCCGCCACCGGCCACCCGCTCACCGACACCCTCGCCTCCGCTGTCGCCCTCGGCCTGCGCCTCGTACAGGACCGTGGCACGCAACTGGCTCGCGCCTAGGGGCTGTTCAAGGTTCGGATCGTGTGGCTGAGGCCAGGGACTTCAATCACATGATTAATACGCGGAGGTGCAGGCCTGCCGTGTAGCTTTCCGGGCTCTTGTCGTATCGGGTGGCCAGGCCAGGGTGCCGGGTCGCACCGGCGTCTCGCGCAGCGGCTCGCCGACGTGCAGCGGGATGCCCGAGAACACCTCCGCCAGCCCCACCCTCGGCACGAAACCGGACATCGTACCCCGCCGAGCCCGGCGGCAGCAGCCTGGTGGCGAACGCGAGCATCTCGTCGGGCCCGGTCACGTCCAGCGCGTCGATCCCCTCGAAGACCGGGATCACCACGAGGCGCGGGAGGAGTGGGAGCTGGCTCATGCCCCCGCCTCGCCTGCGAATGGCCGGGGCGACAATGACGGGACCGCGCAGGAGCCGGGCACCGGGGCAACGGCGCTCCGAAGATCCCGCCCGGTCCGGGACGAGGACGGCGGTCAGGGGCAGGTCTGGCGGTAGGACACGCCGGCGGGGACGTACTGGTGCCACTCCTCGCGGGTCATCGAGCGGCCGGCGATGGCACAGGCCCTGCCGATGAGGGCGTCGAGGTCGGTGTACATCCCGGTGTCCCACAGGCGCACCGTCGTGTCTTCGCCGTTCGTGGCCAGGCGTTTTCCGTCCGGGCTGAACAGCGCGGACCACACGTTGCCCGTGTGGCCGGTGAGGAGCGCCACCTGGCTCCGCGTCCGGACGTCCCACAGCCGCACCGTGGCGTCCTGGCTGCTGCTGGCTAGCGTGTTTCCGTCCGGGCTGAACGACACGGACCACACGATGTCGGCGTGACCCGTCAGGACGGCCACCTGGCTCCGCGTCCGCACGTCCCACAGCCGCACCGTGGCGTCCCGGCCGCCGCTCGCGAGGGTGCTCCCGTCCGGGCTGAACGCCACCGACTGGGTAAGACCGGTGTGGCCGGTGAGGACGGCTACCTGGTCGTGGGTGCGCACGTCCCACAGCCGCACCGTGCCGTCCCAGCTGCCAGTGGCCAGGAGGGCTCCGTCCGGGCTGAACGCCACCGAGCCCACCAGGCCCTTGTGGCCGCCGAGGACGGCCAGCTGGTCGTGGGTACGCACGTCCCACAACTTCGCCGTCGACGCGGTGGTGCCGCCTCCCGTGGCGAGGGTGTTGCCGTCCGGACTGAAGACCACGGGACTCGACGTGCCCGTGAGGGTCGCCAGCGGGCTGTGGGACACCACGCCCCACAGCCGCACCGTCTGGTCGACGTAGCTGGCGGTGGCGAGCGTTCGTCCGTCCGGGCTGAAGGCCAACGCGCCCACCAGCCCGGTGTGGCCGGTGAGGGTGGCGAGTTCGCGGTGGGTCGCGGTGTCCCACAGCGACGCCGTCCCGTCGTCGCTCGCGGTGGCCAGGGTCTTCCCGTCCGGACTGAACGCCAACGTGAGCAGCGTGCCTCCCCGGCCCGTGAGGACGGCCGACTGGCGGTGCGTCTGCACGTCCCACAGCCGCGCCGCCTGGTCATGGCCCCCGGTGGCCAGCGTCCGGCCGTCCGGGCTGAACGCCACCGGGCGCATCGCACCGCCCTGCCCGGCGAACATGGCCAGCGGACGGCCTGCGCGCATGTCCCACAGCCGTACCGTGCTGTCCTCACCGGCGCTCGCCAGGGTGCTTCCGTCCGGGCTGAACGCCACCGCATTGACGTCGCGCGTATGGCCGTTGAGCGTCACCAGAGCCCGGCGTGTCGGCACGTCCCACAGCCGCACCGTCCAGTCCCGACCGGCGGTGGCCAAGGTCTGCCCGTCCGGACTGAACGCCGCCGCCTGCACCGCACCCCTGTGGCCGGTGAGAGTCGCCAGCGCCTGGCGGCTCCGCACGTCCCACAGCCGCACTGTGGCATCACCGCCGGTGCTGACGAGGGTGCTGCCGTCGGGGCTGAAGGCCACGGACGTCACCTGGCCCGTGTGGCCGGTGAGGACGGCCAGCTGGTCGTGGGTCCGCACGTCCCACAACCGCACCTCCTGGTCGGCGCCGCCGCCGACGGCGAGCGTCGTCCCGTCCGGGCTGAACGCCGCCGAGATCGGCCACGAACCGTTGACACCTGTGAGTGTGGCCAGCTGATGGCGGGTCTCCACGTCCCACAGCTGCACCGACCCAAGGGCATCGCCGAGACCTCCGGTGGCCAGGATCCGTCCGTCGGGGCTGAAGCCCAGGGGTTGCGCCGCACCGGCGAGATCACCGACCGGGCCGAGTGTGCGGGCGTTCCACAGCCGCCCCCCTTGGTCCGGGTAGTCGAAGGTCGCCAAGGTCCCGCCGTCCGGGCTGAACACCACCGTGTCGAGATTCCGGCCGGGCAGGGTGCTCACCTCGCGGCGTGCGGCCACGTCCCACAACCGCGCCGTTTCGTCCTCGCTGCCAGTGACCAGGCCCTTCCCGTCCGGACTGAACACCACCGATCTGACCGGGCCGGTATGCCCGATGAGCGTGCTGATCAAGGGTGAGCCGGCGGCGGAGAGTAGCCGCGCCCGGGTGTCCGCCGTCGGGTGGATGCGCTGCGCGGCCAGGGCCAGACGGGCGGCCATGGCGGGGTCGGCGGCGGTCAGGCTCGCGCTCCGGGCGGTCAGCTGCCGGCTCGCGGCCAGGTCCCGCTGCTCGCTGCCCGCCCGGGCGTTGACGAGGGCGAGGCCGGAGGCGATGAGGACGAGGACGGCGAGGAGGGCGAAGCCGCCCCGGACGATCCGGCGTCGACGGGCAAGACGTTGCTGGGCCCGGGCGCCGGCGGCGACGAAGTCGGCCTCCTCGGACGGGACTTCGTCCGCCCGCTCGGCGATCCACCGCTTCGCCTCCTCGACCTCGCGTCGCCCGAGGAGGAGTTCGGCCGGTCGTCCCTGTTCCTGCCAGGCACGGAGCGCACGGCGCAGCCGCTCCTGCCAGGTGCGGAAGGCCCGGTTGGCCTCGACCCAGCGCCGCAGCCGCGGCCAGCTCCCCACCAGCGCCTGGTGGGCGAGTTCGACCGTGTCCGGTCCGTTCGGGCGGCGGGTCACGACGACCAGCCGGGTGCTGGCCAGCCGGTGGAGCAACGACCAGTCCCGGTCGGAGAACTGGGTGCGGTCGGCGACCCTGCGGGTGTCGGGGCCACGCTCCCCCGCGTCCAGCTGCTCGGCCGGGCGGACCAGTTGGATGAAGATCCGTTCCAACGCCTCGCGTTCGGACTCGTCCGCCCATCCCCAAAGGGTGCGCTCCGCGTTGCCGACCAGCGCTCCTTCGACCCCGCCGAGCTCCTGATAGGCGACGGCGGTGAGGATACCGTGGGCCTGCTGCTCCCACAGCTGGCTCAGGGTGTACTCCAGCATCGGCAGTGCGGCCGCGCCGAGCGGTGTGTCGCGGAGCAGCTGCTCGACCAGGCCGTCGGCGAAGCGGACTCCGCCGTGCGCCTCCAGGGGTCGGGTGATGGCCGCATGCAGCTGGTCGCGGGTCATCGGCGGCACGACGACGTGCGTCGCTTCCCAGGCCGCGCGCAGGACGGAAAGCTGCTCGATCTGGGAGAGGAAGTCGATCCGGGCGACGACGACGGCCTGAGCCGGCCTACTGCCGTCGGTGCGCCGCGCGGTCAGGACACCCAGCATCGCGTCCAGCTTGCGTGCCGTTTCGGGCGCATCCGCGAGCAGGGTCTCGAACTGGTCGACGACGAGGAGGAGTTTGGCGTGTCTGCCGTGGCCGGCCAAGGTCTGTTCGAGTGCCGTGCGCAGTCCGTCTTCGCCGCCGGCCAGCTGACGGGCCAGGGCGGTCCATCGGTCGTGCCACTGGGCCGTGCTCGGGTCCGCGTCACCGACCGAGGCGAGCGCCCAGGCGAGGAGTTCCTCGGCGGTGAGCCGCAGCCCGTGGGGCACGCGGGCGATCATGTGGGCCCGGTCGTCGAGCCCGGCCAGGAGGCCGGCGCTGACAAGTGAGGACTTGCCGACCCCGGAGGCACCGAGCACCGGCAGCACCGGCACCTGCTGCTCTCCGAGGAGTTCGAGCAGTCGGCGCGTCTCGTGACCGCGCCCGTGGAACACCGCCTCGTCCTGTTCGGTGAACGCCAGCAGCTCGCGGAAGGGACTGTCGGCCAGCAGTCGGACGCGTAGTTCCGGCCATTCACGGGCCAGCGACTCGACGGTCAGCGCATAGCCCGTGCGCCGCCGCTGGTCCCCTTCGACGGCGACTACGACACCGACGACGCCCTGGAACTCCTCGTCCCACACCGGCGCCCCGCTGAACCCGCCGGCCAGCGGGAACCCGGCGTGCTCGTCACAGGTCAGCTGCCACCAGCCAGTGCCCTCGCGGCCCTCGATCGTGCCGGTGGTCCAGATTCCGGCGTCCTTGCTGCCACCCGGCCCGGCGTACCGGGGGAACCCGAACGCCCGCCAACGGTGTCCGGCCAGCTGGTCCGACTCCAGAATCCGCAGGGGAACGGCGCCCTCCGGCGGCGTGTCGGAAAGGCGCAGGACAGCGACGTCACCACTGTTGTCGGCCGCCACCGGAACGCTGACGTGGACCGTGGCCGATGCCGTAGGGCAGCCGGGAAGCAGCGGAAAGTCGACGGTCACGGGGAAGTCCGCCGGGAGGGGATGGTCGTCCGGGATGCCCGCGACGGCGGCGACGACGTGCGAGCAGGTGAGCATGAGCCGTCCAGGGATCAGGAACGCGGCCCCGACCGGCCGTCCGTCGTGGAGAACGCGGGCCGTCCCGCGCTCCCAGGCCGGGGGCCGGCTCATGCCTCACTCTCGTGGCGGCTCCATTCCAGCTCCAGGGTGAAATGCGCGTCGCCGGACGCCTTGGCCACGACGAGCCCCGCCTCGGCTGTGATCTTGATCCCGAACTCGACCCGGATGTGGTCGGGTTTGCGGGGTAGGTCGGCCAGCCGCACCAACAGGGCAGCGGCGACCTGCCGTACCCGGGCCAGGCCGGACTCGAAGGTCTCGGCTGAGGACTCGACCAGCGCATCTCCCCGAGCCGCCCGGAGCACGCCGGAACCCTCCCCTTCGGACAGTTCCACGACGAACGCCTGGCCATCGTCGAAGGGAACGCTCAGGAACATGCGACCACCCCTATATCGTGTCAGTAAGTCTCTGAACTCGCCTGCCAGTTGACTGTTACGCAGCACCGCTGGTCCCGCCACGCCAGGTCGGGGCGCCGGGTCGAGCGGGAGAACAATGGAGTTGTACCCCAAATCGTGATGTGGCCATGCCGTCACTTAACAGGACTCAGCCGTTCCTCAAGGGCTCCAAGCCGAACGCAGCCGCCGACCGCTGCATCACCGCGGTGATCCCGGAGCGGGCGGACCAGATGGCGAATCGGAAACAGAAGGGCTCCGGCGGCCGCCCGGTTGCCTTCGACCCCGACCGCTGCAAGCGGCGCAACCACGTCGAACGGTGCTTCCAGAAGATCAAGTCCCGGCGCGGGTGTCCTCGCCGATCTCGCCCTCGATGAGGACGAGCTTGAGCGGGGGCTCAGTGATGGCGAAGTTCGCGTAGCCGGGGCGACGCTTGGCCGGCTCGGCGCCGAAC
Source organism: Kitasatospora sp. NPDC059577 (assembly GCF_042735475.1). NCBI lineage: Bacteria > Bacillati > Actinomycetota > Actinomycetes > Kitasatosporales > Streptomycetaceae > Kitasatospora > Kitasatospora sp. NPDC059577. Next base: position 12,374 of record NZ_JBHWBZ010000024.1, read on the forward strand.
AGCTTGGAGTAGAAGGCGATCGAGCCTTCGAGGTCGGCGACGCGCAGGGCGAGCTGAACACGGAGCATGGCGGTCTCCCCGATCCGAGGTCTTGTTTCGACCTCTGCCAATACAGCGAGCTTGGCGTGGTCCGCGAACCCTTGGGCGAGGAAGCCGCCGCCGACCTGGCGAAGATGTTCAAGGCCCTGTCGAACCGGTGCGACTGCGGCTGCTGTCCCTGATCGCCTCACACGAGGGCGGCGAGGCCTGCGGCTGCGACCTGACCGGCCCCTTCGACGTCTCCCAGCCGACCATCTCCCACCACCGCAAGGTGCTGCGCGAGGCCGGCCTGGTCGGCTCCGAGCGCCGCGGGACCTGGGTCTACTACTGGATGCTGCCCGCTGCCCTCGCCAAGTTGTCCGCCCTGCTCCAGGCCCCGGCCGGCGCCGCCACCCAGACCGCCGGGGAGGCGAGATGACCGCAAGAGCTCCGCTCGGGCTCCGGGCCGCGGTCGAACTCGTCGGCACCGGCGCCCTGGCGGGAGGACCTTGCAGTACCAACACGGGAGCGGCCAGGTGGCTTTCCGCCGGCGTACTCTCCACCGACGAGAGTAGGCCAGCGGGGAGTGGACGGGACCTGGACGAAGCTGCTGGGACATGTCCGGGTCCGCGACGACGCGGTGGGGCGGGTGGAGTGGACCGTCGCCGTCGACTTCACGGTCAACCGGACCCACCAGCACGCCGCGGGCGCTCACAAATAAGGGGGCACGGACGGGGACGAACTGGATGATCCGGGCCGCCCCCGGCTCGCCAGGCCCTCGGCCGATCCCGGGGCGGGCTGACCACCCAAAGGTCCACCTCGCCGTCGACGGCCGGGGCCGGCCACTGTCGGCCGAACGGACAGCGGAGGCGACCGCGGCGGAGGCGACCGCGGCGGACGCACCTGCGGCCTGGTGTTCCTCCTGTTGAACCCGAGCTCAGCGGTGCGAGGTGGTTCGCGAATTGCCGCCGCCGATGGCGTCCAGGTCCCCGTCGCTGATCTCCTCGTCGACCTCCGTGCCCGCCACGACGGCGGTGTCCTCGGTGCCGGTGTTCCGGAAGGTGTCGTCCTTCATGGTGGTGAACTCCTCTGGTGGTGTTTCGTGGCTGTGCCTGGCAGTGGTCAACTGACAGCTGTGGGAACCTCGTTGTAGCCGATGACCTGGACCTTCGACCCCGAGGCGGCGGTCGGGACGTACGTCAGGAACATCTGCAGCCGGCTGATGGTGAACCGGCTCGCCGTCGCGCCGCCGGGCTTGCCCAACTGCGCGGCGTCACTGCTCTTCGGGCCCAGGGAGACGGTGCCGTCAGCCTGGACCGGGGTCAGCGTGTCGGTGACGACGTCGGAGGTGAACGCGAGCACGCCGCCGTCCTCGGTCCGCAGGGCGTAGGTCTCGGGGAGCGTTCGAGTCAGTGCCCGGGACAGGGTCGTGCCGCGACCGCTCAGAGCCTTCGTGCCGGCGGCGAACCCGTTGGAGAGGTTGTCGTCCAGCGGGGCGCTGTAGGAGAACTTGTCCTTGCCGGCGAGGTTCTGCTGGTAGTGGGCGAGGATCTCGGCCGCCAGGGAGTCCGGGGGCGTCAGCAGACCGTCCGGGCTCGCGACGGCGGTGGCGGTGCCCGCAGCGTCGACGGCGACCTTCGGCACCGGCCCGCTGGCCGTGAGCGAGTACGCGGCCAGGTAGGGCGCTCCGGGCCCCGCCTGCACGAAGACGCGGTACGTCGGGCCGGGGAAGGGCATGCCTCCCTGTGCCCGGCTGGACACGGCCAGGAACCAGTGGGGGTAGGCCGAGCCCGCCGTGGCGTGGATGGTGACGCCCTGGTCGCTGATCGGGGCGACCGTCTGGCCCAGTTCCTTGCTGATGCGCATCCAGGCGACGTCCGCGGTGAGCAGCGGCTCGGTCTCGATGCCGGGCAGGCCCGTGCTGTCGAGGGCCCCGTTCACCTGGTTGTTCGCGTCGTCGTAGCGGCTGACCGCGGCCGACGCGTCCGCCTGGGAGATGACCGCCTCCGGCGCCGACGCCTGGGCGGCGGTGTCGCCGCTGCGCGCCGTACCGCAGCCGGCCGTACCGCCGAGCCCCAGCAGGATGGTTGCCGCGGCGGCCTGCAGACGGAGTCTTCTCCTCCTGCGATTCATGTCATCGCTCCTTCTGATTCGTGCATCTGCCTGCGCACCAACTGGTGGAAGAGGCTCGTGGGGTCGCCGAGCAGGTCGGAGGGAGGTCCGCATTCGGCGACCCGGCCCTCGGCGAGGACGACGACCTTGTCGGCGTCGAGGACGGTGGAGAGCCGGTGCGCGATGACGACCCGGGTCGCGTTCAGGCGCTGGGTGCTCTCCGTGACGATCCGTTGGGTCTCGTTGTCCAACGCGCTGGTGGCCTCGTCGAAGAACAGGATCCTGGGGCGGCGGATCAGGGCATGCGCGATGGCGAGGCGCTGCCGCTGGCCGCCGGAGAAGGTGCCGCTGTCGCTCACCAGCGTGTGCATCCCCATGGGCATGGCGCGGATGTCCGCGGCGATGCCCGCCAGTTCGGCGGCGGCCCACGCGTCGTCGTGGCTGTAGTTGAGGGTGCCGGTGATGGCTTGGAAGACGGTGCCGGCGAACGGCTTCGTCTGCTGCAGGACGACGCCGCACTGCCTGCGCACCGCGGCGCTGTCCATTGTCGCCAGGTCCTGACCGTCGTACAGGACGTTGCCGCTGGACGGGCGTTCGAAGCCCAGTAGCATTCGCAGCAGGGTGGACTTGCCGCATCCGCTGGGGCCGACGATCGCCACGAACTCGCCCGGCCGCATGCTCAGGGACACGTTGTCGAGGACCGGTGGGCTGTTCTCGTCGTAACGGAACGTCACCCGGTTGACCTCGATCTCCCCCGTCAGTTCGCCGGGAACCGTGTGCGCTTCCGAGGCCTCCGGCAACTCGGCGAGCAGCGGCTTCATGCGTTTGAACATGGGGATCACGGCGAAGGCCGAGGAAAGGGAGTTGGTCACCTGGATCACGGCCGCGAGGACGATGCCCAGGGCCGCGTTGAACGACAGGAACCGGGTCATCGACAGCGTTCCGCGAGCCGGCCCGCTGATGACCGCGAAGGTGAGCAGCACGCAGATGAGCGGGTAGACGGCGTTGAACGTGGCTGCCGCGTTCTGGTACCTGCCGATGCGCTTCTGGAGCTCCTTCTGCTGCGCGAACTCGTTGGCCCAGGCCGCGAAGGCGCGGTTCTCGGCGCCCGCCACCCGCAGCTTGGGGAGCCCCCGCAACCTCTGGTACACCCGGTTCGCGAGCTTGTGCTCCAGGTCCAGCGACTGGGTCTGCCACTTCATCTGCCGCGCGCCCAGCACGAGGAAGAACACCAAGCCGACCAGCACGTAGAGCCCGGTCAGCAGGGCCAGCGGCACGCTGAACCAGAACATCACGGCGAAGTTCACCACCGCGACCACGCTGGAGTAGAGCACCACGTAGCCCACGTTCGTCAGCACCGTGCGGATGTTCTTCACCCCCAGTGCCGCACTGGCCAGTTCACCCGTGGAGTAGCGGCGGAAGAACGGTGCCGGCAGGCGCAGCAGCCGGTCCCAGACGGCGGCCTGCAGGGTGGCCTCGAAGCGACCCCCGACACGCAGCAGCGCCAGGTTCTCCAACACCGCGAAGACTGCCGACGCGAGGGCGGCCACCAGGGTCAGGACGCACACCTGCACGATGAGGCTCGTCTCGGCGTACGGGACGAACGTGCCCAGGACCAGCCCGGTGCTGATGGGCACCGTGGTGCCGACGGCCACCGCGATCAGGGTGAAGGCGATCAGGTTGCGGATGTCCCGTCCGCTGCCCTTCAGGCCGAACAGGATCAGCCGTCCCGTTCCGATCGGCCGTTCCGGCAGGGGCGGGTAGAACAGCACCCCCGTGTCGTCGAACTCCCCCGCCGTCCGCTCCCGCACCGGGCTCTGCTCGCCGGTGACGGGGTCCCAGGCCACGTACCGTCCGCGCCGCCAGACGAAGGCCACCGGCTCGCCGGACTCGGCGCGGCGCCCGACGAACGGCCCGATGTTGGTGCGCCACCAGCGCGCGTCCAGGTCCACCGCGCGGATGCGGAAGCGCGAGCGCACCGCGATCGCCTCGATCGGGCCCGTCCGGCCGCCGGCGGCGGAGCCGCGCGCGGGCAGGACGGGGATGCCCAGTTCGTCGGCCACGATCCGGCAGGCCGCCTCGGTGGCGTCCTCGCTGTGGACGGGGCCGCTGCGCGAGACGTGCTCGGCCGGCTGGAGCACCGCCTGGAGGACCCGGTTGGCCTTGTCGGTGAGCGCGTCCTCCATGTCGCGCACCGCCCGGATCCGGGACTCGACCTGCTCCGCCTCGGCGGCGATGACCCGGTCGGCCATCCGCAGCAGGCGCCCGTTCACCTCGGCCAGGCGGTCCCACCACCGGCCGTCGGCCAGCAGGTCACCGGTCGAGCAGGTGGTGAACGAGGCCGTGGGGTCGCCCTGGACGGTGCTGCCCTCGGTGACCACGAACGTGTCGCCGCGGGAGAGCCACTCGCCGCTGTCGGGCGTTCCGACCCGCAGCCGACCGGCGAGGACCTCGATCCAGACCAGTCCCCCGGCCGCGCGCCCGGATTCCCCTTCCGCCAGTTCGCCCCGGCTTCCGGCGCTCAGGAGCACGTGCTCACGGGCGCCCGGTTGCTCGGCGACGAAGGCGAGGAGGCCGTCGAGCCCGGCGTCGATCCCCCGGGCGAGGGCCGCACGCCGATCGGAGGTGTCGCCGGTGTCCCCGGAGCCGGCGTCCCCGAAGCTGGTGTCGGCGAGCAGGAGTCCTGCCGGGTCCGCCGCGTCCACCCGCAGGACACGGGCGCCGAGGACGGCTCGCAGGACCGGCACGCCGACCGCGCCCGACGGGGGCACGGCGAGGACGGCACCCGGCGTGAAGCGGTTGACGTAGTGCCACGGGCCGCCCTCGGCAGCCTCCATGACGAACAGGTCGACGGCTCCTTCGGTCACCACCCACAGCGCGTCCGCATCCGTCAGCCGGACGTGTCCCTCGCCGAAGTCGACCTCGGTCCCGATCCCGGCCGGCGGTCGCCAGGCCGCCGTGGCCACGGCCTCGGGCCCGGAGGATGTCGTGCTCATGCGTCAGTGCTCCCTGATGAGCTGGGCGTAGGCGCCGCCGGCCGCGGACAGGGCCTCGTGCGTCCCCCGCTCGACCACGTCGCCCCGGCTCAGCACGACGATCTCGTCGCTGTCGCGGATGGTGCTCAGCCGGTGGGCCACGACGACCGTGGCGCAGCCGTGGCGGCGGATGTTGTTCATGATCAGGAGTTCCGTCTCGGCGTCCAGGGCACTGGTCGCCTCGTCCAGGACGAGCAGGCGCGGGTTGCGGACGAGCGCCCGGGCGATCTCCAGCCGCTGGCGCTGTCCGCCCGAGAAGTTGCGGCCGTCCTCCTCCACCTGGGCGTAGATGCCGCCCGGACGCGAGGACACGACGTCGTACACCGCGGCGTCGCGGAGCGCGGCGATGACCTGGTCGTCGGGGATGGAGGTGTCCCAGAGCGTGATGTTGTCCCGCACCGTCCCCTCGAACAGGAAGACGTCCTGGTCGACGAAGCCCACCGAGGCGCTGAGCACTTCCGGCGCGATGCCCTCGCGCGGGAGGCCGTCGATGTCCACCGAGCCCTCCCAGGGCCGGTAGAGGCCCGAGATCAGGCGCACCGCGGTGGACTTGCCGCTCCCCGAGCCGCCGACCAGCGCGACCTGCCGGCCGGGGCCCACCGAGAAGGAGAACTCGCTGACGAGCGGAGCGTCCAGCGGGTTGTAGCCGAAGGTGACCCGGTCGAAGGTCAGGTTGCCGGCGAGCCGCCCGGACGGGGCGTCGGACGCGTCCGCGCGTGACTCCGGCCGGTAGTTCTCCACGTCGCGCAGCCGGGTCACCTGGACGGCGAAGTCCTGGACCCGCTGGGCCACCGCGATCAGCTGCGCGATGGGGCTGACGAAGGCCGACACCAGGGCCTGGAAGGCGACGAGCAGACCGACCGTCAGGTCTCCCTTCACCGCCTCCAAGCCGCCGATCAGCAGCAACAGCGAGGTGGTGACGGAGGCCAGGGTGGGTGCGACCACCGCCATGACGGCACTCGGCACGCCGATCTTCTGCTGCCCGGTGACGACGGCGGACTGTTCCTTGGCCCAGCGCCGGAAGAAGGTGTTCTCGCCGCCGGTGGCCTTCATCGTCTCGATGAGCTGCAGGCCGCTGTACGAGGTGTTCAGCAGCTGCGCCTCGTCCGTGGCCAGTCGGCTGACCCCGCCGGCCCTGATCCGGGCCACCATGCGCAGGGCTACGACGTTGAGCAGGGACAGCGACACGCTCAGCACCGTCAGCCAGGGGTCGTAGGCCCACAGCAGGCAGGCGTACAGCACGACGACCAGCGCGTTGACCAGGGTGCTCGACAGGTCGTTGGACAGGGTCACGGCGACCTGGTCGTTGGACTGCACCCGACTGCTGATGTCCGCCGGACTTCGCTGGACGAAGAAATTGATGGGCAGTCTGAACACGTGGCGCAGGAAGCGGCTGCTGTTGATCGTCGCGTTGGAGATGCGCAGCCGCAGCAGGAAGGCCTGGCGCAGGAAGGTGAGCACGCCCGTCGCCATGACGGTCGCGCCCATCAGGCCGAAGAACGACATCAGGAACGAGCGGTCGCCGCCCAGCAGGATGGAGTTGACGAACGCCCGGGTGAGGGCGGGGTACGCCACCCCGACCACCGCGAGCAGCACGCTGACGTAGGTGCTCAGGGCGAGCAGGCCCCAACTCCCGCGCAGCCGGGTCGGCATGCTCGCGAGGACGCCGGGGCGCCGGCCGCCGGGGCGGAACTCCTCGCCCGGCGACATGGTGAGCACCACGCCGGTGAAGCTCTCGTCGAAGTCCGCGAGGTTGACGACCCGCGGCCCGCTGCCGGGGTCGTTGAGGTAGACGACGTCCTTGCCCAGGCGTCGGCCGAACCCGTTGAGGACCACGAAGTGGTTGAACTCCCAGAACAGGATCGCCGGGGGCGCCAGCTTCGACAGCGCCTCGGTGTCCATTCGTCGTCCGGTCGCCGTCAGACCGTAACGCCGGGCCGCCTTGAGGACGTTCGAGGCCTTCGAGCCGTCCCGCGAGACCCCGCAGGCGACCCGCAGCTCCTCCAGCGGCACGTAGCGCTTGTAGTGGGCGAGGATCATGGCGAGGCTGGCGGCCCCGCACTCCAGTGCTTCCATCTGGAAGATCACCGGTGGCTTGACCCGGCGGGCCGGGCGGCGCCTCGGCCAGGCCCGCGCCTTCGGAGTTCCGCCGGTGGTGGTGAGTACGGACATCTACGACAACACCCAGCTAATCGGTCTGACCGATGGCAAGTGCACGGAAGCGCTCACCAGCGTGCGGGAATCAATCAGGTACGGCGGGCCGGTTCGGGTGGACCACCGGAACCCACTCGTCGTGCCCGGTTCTGTCAGCAACCTCACGACCACTTGCATCGGTTGACCCTGGCCGGAGAACTGGCCGGCCAGTTGGGCATCGCCGAGGAAGCTCGCGATCTGCTTCTGGGTCTGGGAGAACTGGCTGACCGACTGGACGACGCCGCGCAGCACTCCGTACTCCTGGGCCGGAGCGGACCGCAGGTCGAGGTCCACGGTGCTGCCCTGGGTGATGAGCCCGGCGCTGCTCGTCGGCGCGTACAGCACCGCGATCAACGGATCGGTCGGCCCGCTGACGCGCTCGACGACGGCCAGGTTCGTGCCCGCCGTGACCACTTGGCCGACCTGCGCCAGGATCGCCGTGGTGCGTCCGCCGCTGAAGGCGCGGACGGTCTGCTGGGTCGAGTCGACCTGGACGGTGAACAGCGGAGCCTGCGCCGGGAAGGTCGTGCCCTGCTGGGCGAAGACCCCGGTGATCTGCCCGGAGACAGGGCTGTCCAGGGTGTAGCTGCCCTGACCGTAGGTGAGGATGCCGGGAACGGTGACCTGGCGCGGTATCGCCCCGGTGAACGCCCACAGCGCGCCGAAGGCGACGAGCACCGTGACCATGAGCAGCGCGACCAGGCTGCGCGGCTTGGCCAGCGTGGCCGCTGTCCCGAGGTCGGTGGTGGACTGGAGCTTGGCGAGTGCCTGCTCACGGAACTGCACGGTTGGGCTTCCTTCCTGCGGTTGAGGCTCTGCTCGCCGGTCAGACAGCCTGGAGGGTGCCGGCCGCCGAGTACGCCTCGCCCAGCGCCTTCTCCGCGCGCAGGAGCGCCCGGACCGCGTCACCGACCGTGGAGTTCAGGTCGCCGCGCACCGGGAGGTCCGGACGGATCAGCCGCAGCTGGGCCCCCACGTCCTCGCGGCGCGCGTAGCCGGGCTCGGTGCCGACGGCGATGGGCTTGAACGTCGCGGCGGCGACACCGAGTTCGTAGAGCGCGATCGGCTGCTCGGGCGCCTTCTCGTTGCCCCGGGGGAACCAGAAGAGGACCACGTCGCAGGCTCGGAGGGCGTCGTGCTCCCAGCGCACCAGCTCCTGGCTGAACGAGCGGCCGGAGACGACCCGGCTGGGGCTGAACACCGTGACGGGGCGGTCGGCCCCCGCCCGCTGCCACCGGTCGGCGAGCGACTCGATCGCCCAGTGCCGCCAGTCGGGGCAGTCGCGCATGCCGCCGGCCAGGAACACCGTCAGTGCCTCGGGTGCGGAGGGGACTTCCTCCAGCGATCCCACGACCCGGAGCGTCGATCCGTTCACGGCACAATCTCCTCTACGGGGCGGAAGGGCTCTGTGCCACCGGGCCGGCGTACGCCGGGCTTCGGACGCCGGACCTCAGGTAGCCGGTGCCCTCCACCGCGCCGGGGGCGACGTCGAGCCGCTGGACGACGGGGTTGCGCTTGCCCCGGCCGCTGAGGACGAAGCTGCCCGTCGCGGCCAGCCGGAGGCGGAAGCCCCGGCCCTCGCGGAAGTACGCGGCAAGGTCACGGTTGAGGTGCTCGACGCACCTGCGGGCCTCCTCGCTCGCCTCCGGCACGATGAGCTGCAGGATTCCGGGGCTTTCCTGGAGGACCTGGAAGTCCGCCAGTCCCGCGTCGGACAGTGCGGCCAGCAGGGCGTAGGGCGAGTAGACGAGGCCGTCGGCGCCCACCAGCGTCGCCTTCGACCGGCCGACCAGTGAGCGGACCGCGGTTCCGGGCAGCCCGCACCCACAGGCCGTCGCCGGGGAGCACAGATCGCCCGTGACGTAGCGGATCACCGGCATCGCCCGGGTGAGGAGGCCGGTCAGGACGATGCTCCTCAGCGTCTCGTCGCCCTCGTACGGCAACAGTTCCGGAGTGACGAAGTCGTCCTGGAAGTGCAGGTTCCCCTGGCGGCACTCCCAGGCGGCGGACCCGGTCTCGGAGGTCGCGTAGACCATCGTGACCGGGCACCGGAAGGCCTCCTCGACCATCCGGCGGCCCTCCTCGACCAGGTGCTCGTAGGAGGCCACCACGGCCCGGGGCCGCAGGTGGATTCCCCTGTCCAGGCAGTACCGCGCCAGGCCGACCAGCCGACTCGACGTGCCGATGATCCGGTCGACGGGGAAGGCCCCGACGACGGAGGCGTACGTCTCCACGATGGAGGGGGAGGACGGATCGAAGCCCCGCAGGTTGCACCGGACGTACGGGCGGGGCAGGAAGCCGGCCTCGACCAGCGGGGTTCCCTCGTAGTGGAGCCCCAGGTTCAGTTCGGTTCCGGTGTCGGGCAGGTCGAGGTGGCGGCAGAGCCGTTCGGCGATCACCAGGCTGGACAGTCCGCCGGTCTCCGCGGTCGTCAGCAGCCGCACCGGCTGGCCGGTGCTGCCGCTGGTCTCGTGGATGAAGTAGTGGCCCGGTTCCATCCGGCCGGTCTCGTCCCGGCTGATCAGGTCGATGAACCGGTCGCGCAGATCCGCCTTCAGGGTCAGCGGGAAATCCGCGAGCACAGGCTTCGCGTGGTCCTGCAAGGACCGGTAGCGGGGCACCCGGTCCCGGGCGTGGGCCAGGATTCCGGAAAGGCGGTCGGCGGCCGTCGCGCGGTCGAATTCGACGAGCTTCTCGATTTCCACCCGCTTCTCCGCATAACGGGCCGACCGGAGGAAGCGGTTCAGCTTCTCGCCGGTTTCCGCCACCGCGATTCTCGGGTCGGACAAATGATTCTGCATCACGGGCACCCCCTTCTGACCGGTTGCCGAGGACCTCGCCTGCCGCGGGGGGGGGGGGGGGGGGGGGGGGGGGGCGGCCGCCGGCGGGGGGTGAAGATCTACAAACAACCAGTGAAGAAAGACTGGGGGTGAGCTACAGGGGGCTGGCGATCACGGGGGGGT
>NZ_JBHWBZ010000024.1:22704-50696 GCF_042735475.1 Kitasatospora sp. NPDC059577
ACCTATATATTTAAAACACCCCCCCCCCCCCCTGACCCGCGGCCCGGCCCCCACCCCCCGGCGCGGGGCCGCGTGGCCGGGAGGCGCCCCCCCCCCGCGGCGGCGGATGACCATCCGTCACATACCCTGCGGTTACGGACCGTTCCGGTGTACCACCGGTCGAGCGAGACCGCGGACGGGAGTGTCAGATCAGGTAGCGGTGCGACTCGCCGCCAGCGATGCCCTCCAGGTCCTCGTCCCGGAACTCGTCGTTCTCGTTGACCTCGACCTGCGGGTTCTGCTTCTCGTTCTCGCCCATGGAAAATCCTCCTGCTCGTTGTCGACACCGAGAAAAGATTCGGACGGAACGCTCGGCTCCGCTCGGTGGTGGTGCAGACGCTATTTCCGGGCGCCGCCGGCCGACAAGCCTTCCGCGGAATTGCCACCAAGGCGCGCAGGGAAGCGCTCCACCGTGACAGCGATCCGTGTCATCGACCGCGGCTCACCGGCGTCCGGCGGTGTTCCGGCAGGCCGAGATGGCCCCGAAGCGTGCCGGACTCGTACTCCGCGGGGAGTACTCCGCGGGACTGGAGCTCGGGCACCACGTGCTCCACGAACTCGTCCAGCCCGCCGGGTGCCTGGTCGGGGACGATGATGTAACCGTCGCAGCCGCCGGCTTCGACGTAGTCGATCATCTCGGTCGCGATGTCGGACGGGGTGCCCGCCAACGCCTTCGTGTGCGTGACGAGCGCGACGAGCTGCCGGATCGACAGCTTCCTGGACTCCGCGACCTGCCGCAGGAACGCCACCCGGTCCGCTCGCCGCTGTGCGTCCATGCCGGTCGGCCTTCCGGTGACGAACGCCCCGCCGTCCGGGTCCGGGGCGATGTCGGGCAACGGGCCTTCCGGGTCGTAGACGGACAGGTCACACCCCCAGAGCCCCTCCAGGTAGTAGATCGCCATCTGCGGCGTCACGATGTCCAGCCGTCTCGCTCGCGCCAGTTCCTCGGCGTCCGCCCGTGACTGCCCGACCACATAGGTGATGGCCGGCATGATCCTCAACTGCCCCGGGTCGCGGCCGTGGCGCGCCAGCCTGCCCTTGACGTCGGCGTAGAACTCGCGGCCCGCGCGGCCCCTCTTCCTGCTGTAGATGACCTCTGCGTGGGCGGCGGCGAACTCCCTCCCCTGCTCCGAGTCCCCCGCCTGCATCAGGACCGGCTCGACGCCGTCGTACGCGGTGGCGGCGGGCCCCTCGGCGCGGAAGTGGTGTCCCTCGTGGGCCAGCGGCTCGCCGCCCCCGGGCCCGCCGGCGCTCCAGATCGAGCCGCACAACTCGACGAACTCCGCCGCCCGCTCGTAGCGTTGGGCGTGCGGGAGGAAGCCGCCGCGCCGGAAGTTCTCGCCGACCCAGGCGTCCGGCGTCGTCACCGCGTTCCATCCCAGCCTCCCGCCCGAGAGGTGGTTGACGGTGGCGAGCTGACGGGCCAGGTCGTAGGGCTCGTTGAAGGTGGTGTTGACAGTGGCCACCAGACCCAGCTTCTCCGTGACCGCCGCAACGGCGGAGACGATCGTCAGCAGATCGTGCCGGCCGGCCACCCCGATCTCGGTCACCTCGCCGTTCCGCTCGGGCATGCGGAGGTCGTCGGCGAGCAGCAGGTAGTCGAACCGGCCGCGCTCTGCGGTCCGGGCCAACCGGGCGATCGCGTCGAAGTCGATCTGGCTGCCCTGCCGGCCGCCCTTCCACACCGTCGTGGTGGGGTTGACCGGGAAGAGAACGCCCAGGTGGAATCGGCGCCGTCCAAGGTTCACTGCGGGCTTCCTAGGGTGTAGACGGGCCCGGCGACTCCGGCCGTCCCGTGGTCGGGGGCGGATCGCGCGGACGCAGTGGCGGGATCCCCCTACGGGACCATGCTGTTGGGCGCCCGGTGCGGCAGCCCCAGGCGCTCGCGGAAACTGCGGCAGCCCTCGCCCCAGGGCGAGACGAGTCGACGCCTGCGCAGTTCGGGGACGGCTTCGTCCACGAAACGGGCCAGTTCCGTGCCCACCTCGGCGAACACGAGACGGAACCCGTCCACCAGGCCCGTCTGCGCGCGCAGTTGGAGGAAGTCCGCGAACTCGCGGACGCCACCGGTCTCGACCGCGCCGCCGGTCCCCCACGCCCACCGGCCGGCCGGCAGCCCGCGGCAGTCCACGAAGACGTCCGCGATCGTCCTGGTTCCGCCCCCGAGCCGCGGACGAGCGCCGACGACCCGTTCGAGGCGGCCGAAGGCCAGGTCCGCGCGGGCCGCGAGCGGCAGATCCTCCTCCGAGGTGATCCGCACGGCCGTCACCGGATGCCCTTGAGGCGGGCGCGGGACGATCCCGGGGCCCTTCACCCGGAAGTAGCGGCCCTCGTGGTTCACGGCGCGGACCCTGGTGCCGTCCAGGAACCGTCCGGTGGTGGCGTCTCGGATCTCCGCGCCGTCCTCCCAGCTGTCCCAGAGCAGCGAGACCACCTCGACGAACTCGGCGGCCTCCCCGTACAGCTCGGAGGGGTCCCGGGCAGTGCGCTCCCCGAAGAGCCGGGCTTCCTCGGCGCTCCCGGACACCCGCACGCACCAGCCGGCCCGTCCGGCGCTGACGTGGTCCAGCGTCGCCAGGGCCTTCGACACGTGGAAGGGTTCGAGATGGGTCACGGTCACCGTGGCGACGAGCCCGATCGAGGTGGTCTGCGGGGCGACGTGCGCGAGGGCGGCCACCGGGTTCAACCGGCTCTGGACGATCCGCTGCCGGGCGGGCACGGAGTCCGCCGGGGACGTGAGGGCCTCGTCCAGCGTCACGAAGACCAACGATCCCCGCTCGGCCAGTTGCGCGGCACGTGCACAGCCGAACGCCGCAGGCCGCGCGGATTCCGGTTCGCCGATCTCCACACCCAGGAACACGGGCAACTCCAAGTTCACGTATTTCCGCCGACGAACCGGGCGGCGCTCGCACAATTGAAACGGGACGCGGCGTGAAAACCCGGACCGCCCGTCTTTTTGTGCCACCCTAGTGCGACCGTCCGAGCGGCCACAAGAAATCGGCCCGGCAGCACGGATTCATGAAGGAATTCCCCCGGGGATTGCATCGATCGATGTCAACGAGGTCTCCCCGGCCAGCGCGGTCGCCACCTGGTCCGGGTGTCCGGACCACCAGGAGAACCGCGGAGGTCCAGAAAGGCGGTGGGATCGGAAAACGGCGGCGGCACGATTCGATGGAACGGTCCGGATTCACCCGTGCCCGCACCCGAGCAAGTGTCGGAGAATTCTTGCGCCGCCCGTTCGGCGGGCCTTAGATTCGGCGCCCGTGAGCTCGTTCCCGCTACGGAAGGCCACTCCCCCGAATGGAAACTCTCCGCTCCCTCGTGGGCGACCCCGCACCGTTCCTGGAAACGGTGTGGCGTCGCCGGGCCTGTCTGCTGCGCCCGCCCGCACCGCTCACCGCGCCGGTCACCCTGGCGGACGTCGATGACGTCCTGGCCTCGGGCCTGCTGCGCATCCCGTACCTCGAACTCGTCGCCCAGGGCAAGGCACTGGAGCAGGGGGAGTACACCAGCGCCCATCACCTGATCGACCGCAGCTTCCGCGGCTACGCCGACGTCGCGAAGGTGATGCGCCACGTCGATGCCGGCGCCACCTTGCTGATGCGCAACATCGAGCACTGGCACTCCGGGGCGGCGGCGCTCGTCGGCCGCCTCGGTGCCGAGCTGAGCCGGGGTGTCGAAGCGTTCCTCTTCGTGACCCCGCCCGGCCGGAAGGGGTTCGACTCCCACCGGGACGACGCGGACGTCTTCGTGCTCCAACTGCACGGCAGCAAGCGGTGGCAGGTCCACGCGGTCCCCGCGGACGGGTGCTGGCGGACCGGGCCCGAGCCGGAGCCGGGGCCCGTACAGCTGGAGACCACGGTGCACGCGGGCGAGGTACTCTACGTCCCGCGCGGGGCACCGCACTCGGCCGTCGGTCACAGCGACGGCCTGTCCTTCCACCTGTCGCTGACCGTCCGGCAGCCCGGCACCGCCGACCTGCGCTCGGCCCTCACCCGCCGCTTCGAGGACGGGCTCGACCTCCCTCCGCTCCCGGTGGACCCGGCGGAACTGCGCCGGACCGCGGCGGAGTTGCTCGACCACTACCGGAAGCGGCTGGCCGACCTCACCCCGGAGGAGCTGTGCGCCTCCGTGGAGACCGTCTCGTCCTCGAAGACCGGCGCCGCCTCGACCGAGCCACACCGCACCCTGGCGAACCTGGCGGCGGCGCCGGGCGGCTGAGGCCGTGGTGGTGAGCCCCGGGGGACGGGTCCGCAACGCCCGGCCCCGGGCGTTCACCGTCTCGAACTCCGCTGGCCCGGCGGATCAGTAGGGCATCGCCGGAAAGCCCTGAACGCCCACGCCGGCCACCAGCGCGTCCAGTTCCTCCTCCGAGAGGTCCCGCTCCTCGAACCGGTCAGGGCGGGGCACGAACAGCGTGAGCCGCCCGCTGACCGTCGCCTCCTCCCAGGACCGGATCTGCGCGTCCAGTACGTCCGGTGTCGCAGGCCGGTCGCGGTCGACGATCACAGTCGTTCCCGCCGGCACCCGGATGCCGTGCTCGGCCAGCAGCACGCACGGATCCTGGGCCAGGAGCCGTTCCTGGCCCGGATCGGACCAGACGGCGGCCACCGCCGCGCTGTAGCCGGAGGCGAAAGCGGTGCGTTCGGTGGAGTGCATGGCGCGGTCCTCTGCTCTCGGGTGCGATGGGGGTGCGTGCTTCCGCCGGGTCGGGACTTCTCGCGCACGGAGACTCATGCCGGCTGCCGGCCGTCGGGCGGGCAGGCGCCGAGGGCGAACTCGGCGACGGCCGGCTCGGCCAGCGTGTCCAGGCCGGCCAGTGCGGAGAAGGAGGCCGTGTCCCCCGCGCCGAGGGCACAGGGGGCGAGGCCCATGTCGGTGGCGACCAGGTACATCCAGGCGGTCAGGATCCCGGCGTCCTTGAGCGCCAGCGTGTACGGGATCCCCTCGTACTTGCGCATCAGCGGTCCGACCCGGGCCGTGATCACGAACAGGACCTGCGGCGGGCCCGGCATGGTGGCCGTCGCCCGGGCGAAGGACAGCATCCGTTCGGTCTCCGGCCCGGGCGCGGCCACCGGCGCGAGCCGGTGGTGCACCGAGTCGTAGTGGTAAAGGCCGCCGGGCAGGCCCGCACACCGCGAGACCAGCGGGTAGACCTCCAGCTCACCGAGGCCGCCCGCGCCCGGATAGGGCCGGACTCCGGTCGTCTCGCCGTCGCGGTCGCGAAGTTCGAGGCGCTGCACCCGGTGGAGGAACTCGCCGAGCTGGGCCACGGTCACCGGCCGGCTGTCGTCGTGCCCCCGCACGCTGCGGCGCCGTGCCATGACCGTCGACAACGAACCGGACTCCCGGGTCGCGTACGGGGGTGCGGGCAGGGCGATCGAGGAGCGGCCCTCGGCGGCGGCCGTCCGCCCGAGGTCCGCCGCCGGCAGACCGCGGAAGCGGTCGGTGGCGCCGATCGGGGCCGCGTGGCGCTCCGGGCGGGAGCGGTCGTGCAGCCAGAGTTCCTCCGCCGACCAGAGGGCCATCGGTGCCGCACAGGTCTCGGCCTCGGCTTCCTCCGGGGTCAGCAGGAGACGAGCGGAGAGCAACTCGTCCAGCAGGACCCCCGCTGCCGACTCGTCGCCCCCCGCCTCCTCTGCTACCTCGCCGAGGCCGATCTCCTCCGCACAGGCGCGGGCCAGGACAGCGGCCAGCCGGAACCAGGGGCAGCTGATCCCGACGGTGCCGAGCGGCGAGTACGCCACCATCCGGCCCTGCTCGGCCCGCAGCACCGCAAACCTGGACATCCGGTAGACCGCTCCGGGCCGGTGGCGGCGCTGCGGCGGAACGCTCTGGGCGCCGATGCGGCGGGGCACGACGTCCAGCAGGGCGCGGGCTCCGACGGAGACCCGGCGTTCCAGCCAGGAGTGCAGCAGCAGCCGGCGCACCAGCAACTGGGTCGACAGCAGCCGTGATTCGCCCTCCAACCCCGTGACGAGTTGGGCGATCTGAAGATCGCTCAGCCAATTCTCCACCATCCGCAGCAGCACCGCGCGGCGCCCTGCCTCCAGCCCGGGCAGACGCAGCCGGTAGCGGGATTGTTCGAGGACGAGCGAGCCGCCCGGCTCCTCGGTCAGCCGAGCGTCGCTGCGGAGCCGGTAGCTCTCGGTCTTCACCGTGCCCGGCAGGGGAGTTATTCGGTTCACTGGTTCTTCGTGCTTCCGGTACTGGGACGGCCGTACGGCACGTCGGCAGGGCTTGTGGTGATCGATGACTCGCGGCCGTCGAACCGCAACTCTGCTGGTGGCGACGCACCCTGACGGAGTGCCTGCGATGCGACCGCTCACAGAGAGGAACAGGATCGGGCCCACCTTCGGCTCACGATTGCACGAAACCCTGCCACCAACCGGACGCTGCGGCCCCGGCCGAGGCCGCGTTCACCCGTTCTCGACCACCAGGTGCTCCTCGACCCAACTGTCGGAACCGTCGGCCTCCATGAGCAACTCGGTGACGAGCTCACGGCCCCGCTCCTCCGCGGCGGCCCGGAACGTGCTGACCAGCAGTTCCACCAGTCCCTCGGTCACTCGCGCGATCCGCGGCCCACCAGCCGGACCCGGCGCCGCCACGGGCGCCGCCGCACCCTGCTCCTCGGCGGCGCCGACAAGGAGTTCCGCGCTCGACGAGGCGACCGACTCCTCGGCGGCGCCGACGATCCGGTCCAGCGAGCGGGCCAGGCACCGCAGGGCGGCCATCGGCGGGACGCCCGTTCGGACGAGCTCCATCGTCGCCCGGTGCACTGCCGGCCGTGCGACAGTCACGGTGCCGTCCGCCTCCCATCCGAGCATGCCGTGCCGGTTCAGGGAGTAGAACACCGCAGGCTGGTCGCGCACCGCGCAGTTGACCGCGGAGGCGAGCCGGGCCTCCTCGTCGCCGCGGTCCCCCACCCCGAGGAAGGCCGCGATGGACACCAGGTTGAAGCCCTGGCGCTGCAGGTGGACGATGTGCCGCAGCCGGCGGACGTGAGTCTCGTCGTAGTACCCGACCCGCCCCCGGCGGGCCGGCGGCGGGAGCAGCTTGCGGGACTGGTGGGCCCGGATGTTGCGCGGCGACATCCCGACCAGTCTGGAGATCTCCTCGACCGTGTAGGACGCGTCCGAACGATCCGAGTGGGGCGCGGCCTGCGGCGGAGTCGGTTCCATCTGTTACTCCTCGGTGGTGCCATGGCGCGGTGGGGCTGCGTCGAAATCCGCGAAGATCACGCCTCGGTAGTGTGTTTCACGGCCCACGACACCCCCGGGTTCACCGGCCCCGGCACGGCAGTGAACCCGTGGAGGTAGGCGAGCATCGGCAGCGCAAGACCTCCGGGGTTCGGATGCTTCCGGTGGACGGGAAGGCCAAGTCGTGGACGACGGCCCTTGGGCCGGCTGGCCAGAACGGTGGGCCGGCGCGGACTGCGACGTGCGGACGGCCGTGGGCGCGATCCCGTCGGAGGTCAAGGACGAGTTCAGGTACGACGAGGTCCCCTGGCGGCGATTCCGACGCTTCTACGGCCCGGGCGAGAAGATCCCCGGCCTGCTCGCCACGCTCGCGTCCGGGGATGCCGAAGCCGCTGACAGGGCCGCCGCCAGTGTCGGGGGCGGTGGTGGGGGTGGGGGTGTTGGTGCTCTTGGCGGCTCCGAAGGTCTGGGGGGTCGTGGTGTCGTTGAGGCTGTTGCCGGTGATGTCGTGCTGGACGGTTCCGGTCCGGTTGCCGGTCGCGTCGTAGGTGTAGGTGTTCCAGCAGGGTGCCGGGCCGCCGACGCTTCGGCCGCCGCCCCGGACCACCCGAGATCCCGAAGAGAGCGTGGTCAACGACCCCGCCAAGCGCAGGGAACCCACACCACAAACCTCATGGCGTCACGGCCGTCTCACCGGACTTGAAATCTTCCGCGACGTCAACTGTGCTTGCAGTCGCCCTGTGGGCTGGCTGCCGGCGGAACGCACTGGTAGTGAGTGTCTGCGGCGTGATGGCTCAGGAAGCGGCCGATGCACTGGTCCTTACCGGTACGGCCGTGCGCCGCACAGAAGGCGAGTGCTGCATCTCCGTCGCTGAAGGGGCCCGGATCGTAGATGACCCAGTACCCGGGGCGCAGTGAGGCGAAGTCGCCGCTCCGCAGGACCTGGGCCCCGGGTACGTCGGCCCGGACCTGTGCCAGCCGTTGGTCCAATCCGGCGGCACCAGTGGAGACCGGCTCGGAGTAGAGCTGGGCGATCCAGCTGTCCACGCTGTCCTCTCCTGCCCCCGCAACTGTTCTGGCAGCCGCCGACGGTGACGCCGGGGGCGGACTTGACGGCGGATCCGGGGCCGGCGCGGGAACCGGAGTCGAAGTTGCCTGCACTGGAGCACTCCCCGGTGGATCCGGGGCCGGCGCGGGAACCGCAGCCGAGGCTGCCTGCGCTGGAGCACTCCCTGGCGGCTCAGCCCCCGATGGGGATGGACGAAGCCAGGGCCCGATGACTCCGATCACTGCCGCGATGATGGCGGCTGCGGCACCGATGAGGGCCACCGTGATCCTCGGCGACGGCGTAGGCGGTGTGCCACTGGTCATCATCACTCCCGTGCGCATCCCGTTGGCAGAAACTGACCGGGAATCACGATGCTGGCGGGTTGGGTAGAGCCGCCCTGCGACTGCCGCCTTTGCTGCCTTATCGTTACGAACGACACACAACGGTGCCCGCGCCGGACGCCATGGCCCGCGGTGTCCTGCTGGTTGCGGATCTGCTCGACCCGATCTGCGCGCGGAACGGCGGACGAACCAGGCCGACCTTGGCCGCCGTCCGGACGCGGGCGTTGACGTGACGGAAACGGCCGTCGTCGCCTGGATTGAACCTGCGGGACGTGTACGGGGGCGAGCCTGTCCCGCTGAACACGTCGCCCACCTCGGGGCCACCTTGCCGGCGGCCGCGCACCAGCGGAGGAACATCAGGCGGTGCCTGCCCCGGCCCTGCCGGTCCTCCCCCGACAGCAGTCAGCTGGTGCGCGGATCCGTGGGCTGCTCGGCCTCGAACGTGTAGCGGACCGTCGCCACCAAGGAGACGACGCACCCCCGGCCCCAGGTGGTGGCAACGCCACGCCAGCGGCCACGTTCATCCTCCCAGGTCAGGGTGTGCAGGCGCCCGGAGACATTCCAGCCGCGGTCGATCGCGGGGCCGGCAATGGCGCGCAGGACGGCGATGACGGCCGCGGCGGTGGTGGCCTTCGGCATGACCCACACCTGCTCCAATCCGTGCTCGTCCTGGAGGGCGAGCCGTCATCGACACACCGCCGTTGCGATACCAACCGGTGCTGCAAGAGCTCACCGACATTCCCCACGCGCACAGACGACCAGCGCTCTCCAGACCAGCCGACAAGTGGTCACGGTGCCCACCTATGCAGCCACCTCGGCCGATGTTGCATCCGCCGCAATACCGCTCGTCAGTCCAAGTAGACGCCGGCGAAGGTCCCGTCGAAGCCGAGGGTCACCCGCGCGGCGTCGGTCGAAGGGTGGTGGGTCCAGGTCGGGTTGGCGATCAGGGCGTCGAAGTCCTTGCGGGTGATCTCCGACTCCAGCCACTCGTTTCCGCAGCGGCACCGCACCCAGACGTTACGGCGGTGGTTGAGCAGCAGCCAGTCCCGGCGGGCCTGGCAGGCCGAGCACGCTACCGGCATCCCGCGCAGCGCCAGTTCGGCCGGGTGCAGGAGGCCGCGGACGGCCGCCGAACCGCTGGGGGTCTGGGTCTCGTACTCCAGTTGCAGGAGCGGGTCGGAGGCGGCCGGGACCGGGGTGCCGATCGGGGCCGGGGCGGTGGTGGTGTGCTCGGTGGTTCTGGTCACGGACTCTCCGTTCGCGGTGCTCGGGTACTTGCGTAACACCTGGTGGAACCGGGTGTCGAGGGGTTTCGGCAGGATCAGGTGATGGGCCGACCGCAGGGGCCGGCGGGTTGTCGGTTCAGCGGCGTGGTGCCGGGCGGCGCGGGTCGGTCGAAGGCTGTGCCGCTGTCGGCTGGGTGGCGCGTTCCTGCGTCGGCCCGGTCCTGGCCCGGGTGCCGGGCGCCGTACGGGTGCGGGAGTGCCCGGGGTGGGCGGGCAGGTCGGCGAGGCGGCAGATGCGCCAGACGAGGACATCGGTGGTGTCGCGGGCGGTTTCCAACTCCCGCCGCTCGACGGCCTTCTCCAGGAGGGCCTTGGGGTCGTGGCCGGCCTTCTCGGCTTCCGCCAGGACGGCGGCCAGGGCGTCGTGCTCGCGGGCTGGGCCCTTTGGGCTCTCGGCGGCGCCGAGGACGGTGCGGATGGTGGCGTCGTGGCGGAGGCGCTCGCCCTCCGGGAGGGCGCGGCCGATCTCGCGCATCGTTCGCTTGGGGGTGGCTGCGGCCTGCCGGTAGGCGGCGCGCAGGTGGTCGGCGGCCTGGCGGCAGGCGGCGGCCTGCTGGGCGTGGCCTCGGGCGGAGTGCCAGCGGGCGGCAGCCAGGGTGACCAGGACGAGGGTGGACAGGACCATAGCGGTGGCGCCGCCGTCCTCTCCACGTCCGAGCGCGTTGCCGGCCTGGACGATTCCGCGGGCGGCCGAGCGCAGCGCACGGATATCGGCGTTCTCGGCGCGGATGTGGCTGCGGGTGGCGCGTTCGAAGGCGCGGGCGGCGTCTCGGAGTTCGGCGCGGGTGGCGGCCGGGGAGGTCTGGGCGAGGGCGTCGAGGAGTTCGCCGGCGCCGACGAGCTGGGCGGCGGCTTCGTCGTCGTCCTGGTCGAGGACGGCGGCGGCGTGCTCGGCGGCGTGAGCGGCGTCCCGGCGGCGCCCGGGAGCGGAGCGGCCGGTGCGGGCCGGGTGGTTGTCCGGCTCCGGGGTGGCGGGTGCGGCGTCGAGGCGGAGGCGGATACGGGGCAGGGAGACCAGCTTCCGCCAGTGGAACCCGAACGCCCTCGCCGAGCTGCACCAGTGCCTCGACCTGCTGGTCGACGACGGCGCCCTGCCCGGCGGGGTCATCCTCCACGGCACCCGGGACGACCGACCCGAGTTCGCCTCCTCCGGGATCGCCGCGCCGGAATGCGGGGACACCCTCCCCGGCCCGAACACCGTGTACGACGTCGCCTCGCTGACGAAGGTGCTCGCCACCTGGCCGCTGATCGGGGTCGCGAACGGCATCACCGTGGACACCCCGGTACGCGAGCTACTGCCCGACGTACCGGACCAGGCGCCCGGTGGGCGGGTGACGGTCGGGCAGATCCTCGCCCACACCTCCGGCCTGCGGGCCGACACGCGCCTCGACCAGTACCGGGGCCGCACCGAACCGCTCGCCACGCTGATCTGCGGCGAGCCGCTCATCGCCGAGCCCGGCGCAGGCCACCGGTACATCAACCGCGGATTCATCCTCCTCGGCCTCGCCCTCACCGCCGTCCACGGCGGTCGCCTGGACCGACTCGCCACCGACCTCTGGCAGTCGCTCAGCATGACCGGTACCACCTACGGGCCCGTCGGCCGCTCCCCCGAGGTCGCCCCGACCGAGCAGCGCATCCCCGGCAGCCCGCGCCTGTGGGGCATCCCGCACGACGACAACGCCACCCTGCTCGGCGGCGTCGCCGGCCACGCCGGTGTCTTCACCACCCCGGCCGACCTGGCCGCGTTCGCCGGCTGGCTCCTCACCGCCTACGCCCTCGACGTGGGCCTCGGCAGCTGGCTGCGCACCAGCATGGAACCGAAGGCCGAGATCGAACCCGGGCTCCATCGCGGCCTGGCCTGGATCCTCGCCGACGACGGCCGGGTCGCCTACCACCACGGCTTCACCGGCACCAGCCTCTACCTCGCCCCGAGCACCGGCCGCTACCTGGCCATCTGCACCAACGCCGTCTACCACCACCAGGACAACCGCACCCGGCTCGCCCCGCTCCGCAACCTGGCGCTCAAGGCCATCACCACCGATTGAAAGGCCGCTGCCGTGGCCCAGGCCACGCTCGCGACGCTCACCGCCCTCCGGCTCGGCGGGCCCGCCGGCGCCGTCCCCAAACCTCTCCGACCCCGGGGGCCGGCTCGACGCCGCCCGGGCGATCGGCGCCCAGGAGCAGAACGGGTGCCGCAAATCCCGATACAGGGCGATACCTTGCTTTCTTCTGGCGCCAACCGGCACCGCCGCAGCCTCCTCGTGGAGCAGAGCGGCCCCGCCGTCCGGCAGGCCGGGTCGGTCTCAATCCACGGGTCACCGCCGCCCCGGCCACTCACTGGTCCGTCCTCGGCTGCCCGGTTCACCGGGACAGCGGTGATGACTCTGGCGGCGATGATCCTTCAGGCGGTGGCGGTGCACAGTGAGTGGCCCGGCTGGCTCGGGGCCGCAGGAGCCGCTACGCCGCAGGTTGGCGGCTCGCGTCACACGAGGGCATAGGCCTCGGCCTGGCGGTCGATGAGGTGCGGGGTGATGCCGGCGAGGACCAGTCGCCGGTAGGGCACGCTCTCGCGGTGGGCGGCCAGCGCGTTCTCGTCCTCGTACTCGGCGAAGACGACGAAGGCGCCCTGGTCCCGCAGGGAGCGGACCACCCGGAAGGAGAGCACGCCGGGCTCGGTGAGCGCGGCCTCGGTGACGGCGGGGAGCAGGTCGGCGACGTGCTGCTCGGCGCCGGTGTCGGCGAGCCAGTCGGTGATCACGACGAGGGACACGGCGGGTCCTTCCGGGGTGGTGCGGGACGGTCCTGGTGATGGGGGCGGTTCGGGCGGAGGGTCAGGGGATGGTGACGACGATCTTGCCGCGGGTGTGGCCGGCGGCGTTGAGGCGCTGGGCGTCGGCGGCCTGCTCCAGGGGGAAGGTCGCCGCGACCTCGACGGTGAGCCGACCGCTCTCGGCGAACTCGGTCAGGGCGGTGAGGTCGGCTGCGTCGGGGCGCACGAAGACGTAGCGCCCGCCGAGGTCGAGGACCGCGCCGTCGGCGACGGAGGCGAGACGGCCGCCTTCCGCCAGCAGCGCCGGCGAGATCCTGAGGGCTTCGCCGCCCACCAGGTCGAGTACGGCGTCGACGCCGCCCGGCACCAGCGCGCGGACGCGCTCGGCCAGGCCGTCGCCGTAGGCCACCGGCTCGGCACCGAGACTGCGAAGGTAGTCGTGGTTGCGATCGCTGGCGGTGCCGATCACCCGGGCGCCGAGGGCGACAGCGATCTGGACGGCGAGTGAGCCGACCCCGCCGGCGGCCGCGTGGACCAGTACGGTCTCGCCCGGCTTGAGTTCCAGGGCTCGGGTCAGCGCCTGGTAGGCGGTGAGACCCGCCAGCGGCAGGCCGGCGGCCTGGACGAAGTCGAGGTTGGCGGGCTTGCGGGCGAGGGTTCGCACGGGCGCGGCGACGTACTCGGCAAAGGTGCCGCGGCGGACCATGTCCTCGCGGACGTAGCCGATCACCTCGTCGCCCGGCGCGAACTCGGTGACTCCGACGCCCACCCGCTCCACGACCCCGGCGACGTCCCACCCCGGGATCACGGGGAAGACCACGTCCAGCACGCCGTCGAGGTAACCGGCCTGGATCTTCCAGTCGACCGGGTTGACCGACGCCGCCACCACGCGGACCAGGACGGAGTCCGGGCCGAGCTTGGGCTCGGGCACGTCCCCGTACTCCAGGACGTCCGGTCCGCCGTAGCTGCGGTAGGTGATGGCCTTCATGGGTGGTGCTCCTCGCAAGAAGTGTTGACTCACTCGATGGTTCATCCCATTAAGTAATGCCGAAACGGTAGGACTAGACAGTTGAGGATGTCAAGTAATTCTCCGCTCCTGCCCGCGGGTCTGCCGACGCGCGCGAGGGGGCGGCGATCGCGGGCGCCGAAGTTCATCGCGCCGCACTTGCGGTTACGCTCGGCCTTGCTCTGGCCCCAGGGGTTCTCGCACTATGCCTGGCACACCTCGATGAGCCGGTCGATCGCCTTGCCCTGGGTCGCGACGCCGGACTCCTCGGTCTGCCGTCCGGAGGCGTTGCGGAAGCGGATCACGTAGGCGTGCGGGCACGTCGACCACCGCGACTGCGGGTGCTCACAGGTCCTGAAGAAGGTGCCCATGCCGTGCGCCAGGGTCCTGGTTGCCATCGTGTGCGGTCTCCATCGCGTCCACTGCTGACGACGTGCTGACCGCAGATGGTCCTCCACACCCCCGGCCTGGGAAGAAACGCAAATCACGTGGTACGTGGCGGAACTTCATCGGGCGGCCCCACGCGGACGTCGTCCGGGCGCGGGACGAGTGGCAGGCCGCCTCCGACCGCTTCGGCGAGGTCCAGGGCTACCCCCGCGACCGCCTGCCGGCCCCCGAACTCCCCGGCACCCCCTCAAGCCCCGCGGACGAGTACGCCGACCTGGCTGTTCATCGGCATGGACCAGCCGGATGGACCGGCGGCCCACACCACCCTCACGACGACAGCACGACCTCGATCCGGCCCGCGCGGGCATCACCCTGCGTGGGTCGACGCCTCACGGACTCCGATCACCCGTGCCCATGCCCGTCGGACCGATGCCGACTCAATGCCGGCTTGCCGACGGCTCGCCAATTGACGCGCGATCAGGCACGCGGAGCGCCACCGTCCGCCGCCAGGCGCGTGAGCCACTCACGCAGCAGGCGCTGCTCCGCGTCGCTCAGGACATCGGCGTCGTCGGGGAGGGCGGCGCGCAGCGCGCGGGCCGCCGCGGCGGGACCGGACTCGGCGGCGGGAATCGCGGGCTCGGCGCGAGTGACGGCAGCGACCATGGACTCGCGCAGGACGGTCAACAGCGCCGGGTTGCGGCGGTCCGCGGGCGTGGAGTGCCAGGTGGTGACTGCGCCCTCGCCGGTTGCCCGGATGATCTGGGCGGCCAGTTCCTCGTCGACGCGCAGCCATCCCCCGGCCGCCAGCCGGCGCACCCGCCCGTGGAGGATCTCCAGGCCCGAGCGGTGTGCTGCGTCCGATCCCGGGCTGGTGGCCCGGCTCATCACCGCGAACAGCTCGGGGCGGGAGACCCCGAACTCGACCACCACGTCCCAGCCGCGCCGCAGCTCCTCCACCGGGTCCTGTGAGGCGGGGTCGAGCTGCGCGCGCTTCCTCTCCAGGAACTGCGCGTAGCCGTGCTCGGCGACGGCCTCGAGGAGCCCCTCCTTGTCGCCGAAGAGGCGATAGATGGCCGGCGGCTGCGTTCCGGCCGCGGCGGCGACCGCGCGGGTGCTCACCGCGTCAGGGCCGCCGTTCTCCAGCAGCTCGACGGCTGCCTCGACGATGCGGCGCCGAGGGTTGTCGGTTGAGTCACGCGTAGCCATGAACCGATGGTACCGGAGATCTGTTTCCATCGGAATTTCCAGTGTTACTGTTGAAGTGATTCCACCGGAAGCATCGTCGGGAGAACCTCGTGATCATCGTTACCGGAGCCACCGGAAAGCTCGGCCGCCGCACCGTCGAGCGCCTCCTGGAGCGCGTCCCCGCCGACCGCGTCGGCGTCAGCGTCCGCGACCCCCGCAAGGCCCAGGACCTCGCCGACCGCGGCGTCCGTGTCCGGCAGGGCAGTTTCGACGACCCCGACACGCTCGTGCACGCCTTCGAAGGAGCCGAGCAGCTGCTCCTCGTCTCCCTCGACCGCACGGGCGAGGAGTGCGTCAGCGGCCACCGTGCCGCCATCGACGCCGCCGTGAAGGCCGAGGTCGGCCGCATCCTCTACACCAGCCAGACGGGCGCCGCCCACGACTCCCGCTTCCCGGCCTGCCGGGACCACGCCAGGACCGAGGACCTGCTGCGTGCCACCGGCCTGCCCTGGACCGCGCTGCGCAACGGCTTCTACGCGGCCAGCGCCCTGCAGTTCCTGGAGTCCGCCCGCCACACCGGCGATATCGCCCTTCCCGCCGACGGCCCTGTCGCCTGGACCGGCCACGACGACCTCGCCGAGGCCACCGCGGCGATCATCCTCGATGAGGGCCGCTTCGACGGGCCCACCCCGCCGCTCACCGGCCCGGCGGCACTCGACTTCGACACCGTCGCCGAGATCGCGTCACAGGCCACCGGGCGCCCCTTCACCCGCACCGTCGTCCCCGACGACGCCTTCCGCGAGCAGGTCCTGGCGCACGGCGTCCCGGCCCCGATCGCCGACCTGCTGCTGGGCATCTTCGACGCAGCGCGGAATGGCGAGTTCACCACGGTCGACCCGACGCTCGCCGAGCTGATCGGACGGGAACCCGCCACCTTCCGCGCCCAGTTGGACCAGGCCTGGGCCGAATAGATCCAGCGGGGCGCACAGACGGCCCGGCCTGACTCGGCGCCCACGAAGGCTCGTTCTCCCTCGCCCGAGGCCGTCGATCGCCGGATCGGCGGCCTCGGGCACAGACCCCGAGCTCCGCACCGGATCCGCACCATCCCGAAGGTTCCCGTGCGCCACCCCCAATCGGTGCTGGTCACAGGATGTCGCCGGGCCTGCCGAGGGTGGCGCGCCGAGCCCGTGCCGGGTTGCGGCAGTCTCGGCATCGGGGCGTCATGGCAGGAGACAGGAGAGACGCGCCAACCGCTGTACCGGGCGTGGGACCTTCCGTGGCAGCTCAAGAGTGCAGGAGACCTTCATGCAGACCGTGCGCACCTCGCAACAGATCAGCCAGGACGTCATCGCCTACATGGAACCCGCCCTCCGCGCGGCCGTGGCCAGGCTCGACGAGCCGGTGCGGCGGATGACGGAGTACCACTTCGGGTGGGTGGACGCCGGAGGCGGTCCGACGTCACCGGTCGGATTCCGGCGGCGGCCCGCGCTGCTCGCCCTGCTGTGTGCGGGGAGCAGCCCACAGGCATGGGACGCGGTCCGCACGGCGGCCGTCGCCGGCACACTGATGTCGGCCGGTGGGACGGTCCACGACGACATCATCGACCGCGAGATGCTCCGCAAGGGCCGGCCGACCCTCTGGGCGGAGTTCGGTGAGCCGGCCGCGATCCAGGTCGGGGTCGCGCTGCACTGTCTCGCCTTCGAGCTCCTTGCGGAGACGGGGGACCGGGTCTCCGTGGAGCTGATCGCCCGGGCCGCGCGCGCGATCCGGGAGTGCTGCTCGGGGCAGGTCAGCGACCTGGAGTCCGAGGGCACCTCCACGATGAGCCTGGACCTCTCGCTGGAGCTGCTGGAAAGCACCATCGCCCGGCCCACCGCCGGTGTCTGTCTTGCCGGTGCGCTGGTGCGGGGCGCGGGCGAGGAGGAACTGGTCGCCTCCGAGCGGTTCGGCCACCACGCCGGGATGGCGATGGCCTTCTTCGACGACTGGGAGGGTGTCTGGGGCACCTCACGCGACGCCCTCGAAGATCCGCTGGCCGACCTGCGGCGACGCAAGTCCCGGGCCTTCGCCGCGGTGGCCCTCGGCAACGCCGGCCCGGCCCGTGACCAGCTCGCCGCCTTCTACGACGACACCTCCGAACCGACCCTCGACCGGCTCCGGCACGTCGCCGGCCTGATCGAGGAGTGCGGAGGCCGCGCCTGGGTGGAGGCGCAGATCCGTGAGCACATCGGGCTGGCCCTCGCCGTCCTGCCGCGGGCTGTCCCGGACCCGGTGGCGCAGGCGGAACTCGCCGCGTTCGTCAGCGCCATCGCGGACGAGCTGCCCTGACGGAGGTCGCGAAGGGCGCGAGCCTCCGGGGACGGGCGGCCCCGCTCCCGACCGGCCCCGCAGCGCTGCGCCGGGGGGTGTCCGGAGCTCGTGGGCGGCCCCTCCACCGCCGCACCCGCATCCGGCTGCGCCACCGCTGGACCAACGCCCGGTGAAGCGTCGCCCCGGCTCGTCCACCCCCGCGCACCGGACCGGACCGGACCAGGGTCCGCTGTCGCTTCCGCCGACCGCAGCCACCGCGTGACCGCGGGTGGGCGGGCCGCCGACGTGCGAGGACGGACACACAGGCTTCCGTGTCGTCCGGGTGAGAGTTCCGGAGCCGGGGCGTGCCCCGCCACCCCGGCGGCACGCACAGGCTATGCCTGTCGGGACGAGCGGAGCCGGCGGATAGGACAGGAGCGGACGGTGCTGTCCAGGACGAGGGCCCGGATGCGGGAGGGAGCCGGGCGGGCGACGGAGGCGACCGCGGTCGCGCTGGACCGGCGCCTGCCCCTGTTCGACGGCGCGAAGGGAGTGGTCCGGAAGATCTTCCCCGACCACTGGTCCTTCCTGCTGGGCGAACTCGCGCTCTACAGCTTCGTACTGCTGCTCCTGACCGGCGTGTTCCTCACTTTCTTCTTCGATCCCTCCATGGCGGAGGTGGTGTACCGCGGCCGCTACGCACCGCTGGAGGGGATCCGGGTGAGTCAGGCCTACTCCTCGACCCTCGCGATCAGCTTCGACGTCCGCGGCGGCCTGCTGGTTCGCCAGATGCACCACTGGGCGGCCCTGCTCTTCACCTCCGCCATCGGCGTCCACCTGCTGCGGGTGTTCTTCACCGGGGCCTTCCGTCGCCCCCGCGAGGTGAACTGGCTGATCGGCCTGACCCTCTTCCAGGTCGCCCTCCTGGAGGGCTTCGCCGGCTACTCCCTGCCGGACGACCTGCTCTCCGGCACCGGCCTGCGCACCGCGCAGGGCTTCGTGCTGTCCGTCCCGCTGGTCGGCAGCTACCTGGCCTCCTTCCTGTGGGGCGGCGACTACCCGGGGCAGGACATCGTCCCGCGGCTCTACACCACCCACATCCTGCTGCTGCCCGGCCTGCTGGTCGCGCTGATCACCGCGCACCTGATCCTGGTCTTCCACCTGACCCACACCCAGTGGGCCGGGCCGGGGCGCACCAACCGGAACGTGGTCGGCAAGCCGCTGTTCGCGACGTTCACCGTCAAGACGGTCGCCCTGATGATGGCGGTCTTCGGCGTCCTGACGCTCGCCGCCGCGATCGCCCAGATCAACCCGATCTGGCAGTACGGGCCCTACCGCCCGGACCAGGCGTCCACGGACGCGCAGCCCGACTGGTACATGGGGTTCATCGAGGGGGCGCTGCGGCTCATGCCGGGTGCCGAGACGAGCCTGTGGGGCCACACCGTCTCCTGGAACCCGCTGATCCCGGCCGTCCTGTTCCCGCTGCTGTTCTTCGCCTGCCTCTACGCGTACCCGTTCCTGGAGCAGTGGGTCACCGGGGAGCACGGTGAGCAGCACCTGTGCGACCGGCCGCGCAACCGGCCCACCCGGACCGCGCTGGGGGTGGCCGGGACGGTGTTCTACGCGGTCCTGCTGGTGGCGGGTGGTCAGGACGTGGTGGCGCGGCTCCTGGACGTGTCGGTGGAGGGCCTGGACCGGGTGCTGCGGGTGCTGGTGTTCGTCGGTCCGGTCGTGGCGTTCTGGCTGGCCAAGCGACTGGCGCTGGCGCTGCAGGCGCACGAGCGGGAGCTGCTCGTGGAGGGGGCGGAGTCCGGGTTCGTCCGGCAGGGCATCGAGGGCGGCTTCCACGAGGGGAACCGACCGCTGCCGCGCGGCCGCCGGTACGCGCTGACCGTGCGGAACATGCCCCGTCCGCTGCCCGCACCGGCGCGGGGTGCGTCGCGGCGGGAACGGCTGCGGGTGCGGGTGAGCCGCTGGTTCTACCAGGACCGGGTGGAGCTGCCGACGCCCGCGGAGATCGCCGGGGCCGCGCCGGAGGAGGGCGTGACGCCCGACCGGGCCGGCGTGCCGGGCGACTGAACCCCGGGGGCGACGTCACCCGCCGCCGAGCGACCGGTGGCGGTGGGCGACCGCGTGTCAGTCCTCCCGGCCCGCGTACTGGAAGTACGCCCCGAAGACTCCGGCGGCCGTCACTCCGGCGCCGATCAGGACGATCCACAGCGCGTAGACCACCCCGAGGCCGAGCAGGGCCAGCCCCGCCGCGGTGAGCGCCGGGTAGTAGCTGCGGGGCCCGAAGAACTCCAGCGGGCCGGCGCCCTCGACGATCTGCGCGTCGGTGCGGTCCTGGGGGCGTCCGCTGTGCCGGGTGTGCTGGACCCAGAAGAAGAACGCGACCAGCGTCGACATCAGGAAGGCGATGGTGAGCGCGGCCTTGCCGGCGGGCTCGCTCGCGAAGTAGCCGTAGACGACGGCGGCGGCGCCGAAGAACGCGGCGATGCCGCCGAACAGGCAGGACTCGCCCTTCACCGGCTCTCCTCCAGGGCGTCCATGGCCTGCCGTGAGTAGTCGGGGTGGTGGAGGTCGAAGGCCGGGCCCTCGGACCGGATGCGCGGCAGCGCGTGGAAGTTGTGGCGCGGCGGCGGGCAGGAGGTGGCCCATTCGAGGGAGCGCCCGTAGCCCCACGGATCATCCTCGGTGACCTTCGGCGCGTACCTGGCCGTGTGCCAGACGTTGTAGAGGAACGGCAGGGTGGACGCGCCGAGCAGGAACGCGCCGATCGAGGAGACGGTGTTGAGGGTGGTGAAGCCGTCCGAGGCGAGGTAGTCGGCGTAGCGGCGGGGCATGCCCTGGGCGCCGAGCCAGTGCTGGACCAGGAAGGTGGCCTGGAACGCGGGCAGCAGCAGCCAGAAGTGGATCCGCCCGAGCCGTTCGTCCAGCATCTTCCCGGTGATCTTGGGCCACCAGAAGTAGAACCCGGCGAAGGTCGCGAACACGACCGTGCCGAACAGCACGTAGTGCAGGTGGGCGACGACGAAGTAGCTGTCGGTCACGTGGAAGTCGATGGGCGGCGCGGCCAGCAGCACCCCGGTCAGCCCGCCGAGGAGGAAGGTGACCAGGAATCCGAGGGAGAAGAGCATCGGTGTCTCGAAGGAGAGCGAGCCGTTCCACAGGGTGCCGACCCAGTTGAAGAACTTCACCCCGGTCGGCACCGCGATGAGGAAGGACGCGAGGGAGAAGAACGGCAGCAGCACCTGGCCGGTCGCGAACATGTGGTGCGCCCACACCACCGCCGAGAGCGCGGTGATGGCGATCGTCGCACCGATCAGGCCGTAGTAGCCGAAGACCGGCTTGCGGCTGAAGACCGGCAGGATCTCGGTGACGATGCCGAAGAAGGGCAGCGCCACGATGTAGACCTCGGGGTGGCCGAAGAACCAGAACAGGTGCTGCCAGAGCAGCGCGCCGCCGTTCGCCGCGTCGAAGACGTGCGCGCCGAACTTGCGGTCCGCCTCCAGGCAGAGCAGCGCCGCGGTGAGCACCGGGAACGCGAACAGCGCCAGGATCGAGGTGAACAGCACGTTCCAGGTGAAGATCGGCATCCGGAAGAGGGTCATCCCGGGGGCGCGCAGGCACGCGATGGTGGTGATGAAGTTGACGGCGCCCAGGATCGTGCTGACGCCCGCCACCGCCAGGCCCATCGTCCACAGGTCGGCGCCGGTGCCGGGGCTGTGGACGGGCCCGTTGAGCGGCGCGTAGGCGAACCAGCCGAACGCGGCGGCGCCGTCGGTGGTCAGGTACCCGCCGACGACCATCAACCCGCCCAGCAGGTAGACCCAGTACGTGAAGGCGTTCAGACGGGGGAAGGCGACGTCCGGCGACCCGATCTGCAGCGGCATCACCGCGTTGGCGAACCCGGCGAACGTCGGCGTCGCGAAGAGCAGCATCATGATCGTGCCGTGGATGGTGAACAGCTGGTTGTACTCCTGGTTGCTCATCAACTGCATTCCGGGGCGAGCGAGTTCGGCGCGCATCAGCATGGCGAGCAGGCCGGCGAACAGGAAGAAGCCGAACGCGGTGGTGAGGTACAGGTTCCCGATCACCTTGTGGTCCGTGGTGCTCAGCCAGCGCAGGACCGCCCGGCCGCGCCTGAGCCTGGTGGCGGATCCGGCCGGAGGGGCGGCGACGGTGCCGGTCATGCGGCGGCTCCTCGGTGAACGGGCGGACCGACGGGTGCGTGTTCATCGAACCACCTACCGTGACGACCGCACGGCAGACCCGCCCGGCGCCGCCCGGCCCACGCCGCGCGGCCGGCGCGGAGGACGGCTCCGTTCCCGCAGGTCTGGTCAGGGCCGCGCCGGCGACCGCCTCGCCGCCCCCGAAGTCGGGCGGCGGGGAGTCCACACGGCACTCACGGTGAGTGATCAGCGCGGGGCAGTGCGCGAAGGCCGACCCCGACGATTCCCGGGCGACCCGGCTTGTAGGCTCTCGTGGAACAGCTCTGATTCTTGAAGGGGGAGCCCGGTGCGCGCCCGTCGGTGGACAACTGTGGTCGCTGGAGTCGTCGCGCTGAGTAGCCCGACGGTCGCGTACGCCCGCGGCGGGGGCGGTAGTCACGGCCACGGGTCCGGGGGCAGCGGGGGCGGCGGCAGCAGCCACGGCAGTGGCTTCCACGGGTCGGGCGGCGGCGGCTTCGGTTACGGATTCGGCTCCGGTGTCGGAGCCGGTGGCGGTGGGCTCGTCGCCCTGTTGGTGATCGTGGCCGTGGTCCTCCTGATCCTGTGGTTCGCGCACCGGCGCCGGAAGGCGGCGCAGGCGGTCGGTCTGAACACGGTGTCGGACCGTACGGCGCACCGCGCGGACGCGCAGGCGCGCGAGCGCGCCGCCCGGGTCGGGGCCCGGGTCGACGCCATCGCCGACACGGATGCGACCTTCGACCGCGCCGCGCTCGAGCGCCGGGCCGTCTGGCTGTACGTGACCGCCCAACATGCCTGGACCCACCACGATCACGCCACGTTGCAGCAGATCCTGTCCCCGGTGCTCTACGGCAAGTGGGCCGACGAGCTGCGGGACTACGAGTCACGCGGCGAGGTCAACGTCGTGGAGATCGTCTCCGGCCCGGTGGTCGAGCTGGTCGACGTCGCGAACCGCGCGGGCGAGGTGAACGACACCGTCACCTTCCGGATCACCGCGACGCTCAAGGACTACGTACGCCGCAGCCACGGCCCGGACGCCGTGCGCAAGGACGGCTCGACGCGCCCGGTCGAGTACTGGACGCTGCGCAAGAGCCGGGCCGGAGAGTGGATCGTGTCGTCGGTGGAGCAGGCGGCCGAGGGTGCGCACCACCTGACCAGCGCCATCGAGACGGACGGCTGGGACCAGAAGGAGGTCGCTCGCGAGGCGGTGCTGGAGGTGGCCGGGAAGACCGCGGTCAAGGGTGCGAGTGACATCCTGTCGCTCACCAACATCTCGTGGAGCACGGATGCCGACACCGCCGTCGGCGATCTGAGCGTGCTCGACGGCCGGTTCGACAAGGCGGTCTTCGAGGTCGCCGTCGAGCGGTTCCTCGAAGAGTGGGTCATGAACGACGGCAGCCTGGACTTCACGTCCGTGCGCACGGTCGACCGGACCGTCATGCGTAACGCCGTCGTCAGGTCCGTCACGGTGCGCTCGCTGGTCTCACGCGACCCGATCGTCCTCCGTGTCGCGGTCGACGCGGAGGGCGTCTACTACGAGGTCGACCGGCGCACCGAGCAGGTACTCCGTGGCGACGCACACAAGCGCAGGCCGCTCACCTTCGCGTTCGATCTCCGGCTGGACGACACGTCGACCGAGGCGTGGACCGTGATCGCCACCGACGTGGAGTAGCTGGAGCCCGCGCCGGGGCCGCGCCGTACGTGCGGTCGCGCCCGGCCCTGCTCCGGCCCCAGGGATTCTCGCGCTTCGCCCGGTGGATCCCGGTGAGCCCGGCACTGGACCCTCCCACCGTAGGGGAGTCCACCATGACGGCGTGCGCGACGAACTTCTCACCATCGGGCGCGTGGCCCGATGACCGCCAGGCACCGGTCGTTCGTTCTCACCGTTCCGAGGGACCTGCCGCCCCGCACGAACGGATCGTCCCCGCCGTCACGGCCTGCGCCGACGCCTTCCTCGACCCGCCCATCGCCAGCCTCGGTCACCGCGGCATCGAGAAGGCCGGGAAGCTGGTGGGCACATGGCTCCGGCGCACCGACGACCCCAGTCGGACCTGCGCCGGCCCGTCGGGTCCGCCTGGCCCTGTGGTCCGCTCGGT
This sequence comes from Kitasatospora sp. NPDC059577, assembly GCF_042735475.1. Lineage (NCBI taxonomy): Bacteria > Bacillati > Actinomycetota > Actinomycetes > Kitasatosporales > Streptomycetaceae > Kitasatospora > Kitasatospora sp. NPDC059577. The sequence goes on from NZ_JBHWBZ010000024.1 coordinate 46,541, forward strand.
CCGCGGGCTCCGCAACCGCCGGCCCGTCGGCGGGTGCCCGTACGGGTACCCGAAGGGGCACCCGGGTCTGCCCTTCGGTCCCTGGCGCCGCGGCCACCGCGCGCGTTATGCAGGAAGGGTTGCTGTTCCACCGCCGGAAGAGGCCCCCCTTGCATGCCCCCTTGCACGCCCGACACACCAGGGCCCAGACCTCCGGACGCACCGGAACGCCGGTCCGTACGCCGCGCGCGGGCGGCCGGGCACCGGGGCCGGACCTGATGGCGCTGCAGGCGACCGCCGGGAACCGGGCCGTCGTCCAGATGCTCCGTCAGGCGGCGGGCCCGGCCGGGCGGACCGGCGCGGCGGTGCAGCGCTCCGCCGTCCACGACGTCCTGAGCACGCCCGGCCGGCCGCTGGAGGCCGCCGTCCGCTCCGAGATGGAGGGCCGGATGGGCGCCGACTTCTCCGCCGTCCGCATCCACGACGACAGCGCCGCCCAGGCCTCCGCCGCCGAGGTCGGCGCCCGCGCCTACACCTCCGGCAACCACGTCGTCATCGGGGCGGGCGGCGGCGACCGGCACACCCTGGCCCACGAGCTCACCCACGTCCTCCAGCAGCGCCGGGGCCCCGTCGCGGGTAGCGACAACGGCTCCGGGCTCAAGGTCTCCGACCCGTCCGACCGCTTCGAGCGCGAGGCCGAGGCCAACGCCGTCCGGGTGATGCGCAAGGCGGTTCCCGGGTCCGCCGCCGCCGACCGGGCCGCCGGGGAACGGGCCGGGCAGCACGCGCACGAGGACGAGCACTGTGCCGGCCACGGCGCGGGCCCCCTGGCCGGGGAAGCGGTCCTGCAACGGGCGGCCGCCTTCCAGCCGTTCAGCAACATGACGGCCGGCAACACGGCGATCGGCGGCATCCAGACCGACGTGCTGGGCGAGGCCGGCCTCGTCTACGCGGGCGGCGGAACCCTCGGCAACTGGGTCTACCTGGAACGGATGCTCAGCAACACCGGGGGCGGATCGTCGCCCGGCGAACCCGCGGACATCACCGCCATCAGGACCGTCGACAGCGGCCTGGTGCGCGCCAACGGGCAGCAGAACGCGGCCACCGCGATGCACGCGATCAACGGCGACTTCACCGCCGGCGCCAACGACACCGCCACGAACATCTTCATGGGCTCGGCCAAGTCGAACACCCAGGAGCACTTCAACAAGGTCGAACGTCCCATCCGCGCCTCGATGCAGAGCGGCACCCACGGACTCGCCGCGGGCTACGAGCAGTGGATCGCCGCCAACCAGCCGATCGACCTCGGCGACGGCAAGATCGGCTTCGCCGCCCCGGGGCAGACCGTCCAGGGCACCCAGTCGAGCGCGACGGCCCTGGCGCCCTACCAGCAGTCGCACCCGACCGTCACCCACGTCCTGGACCCGGCCGCCCCCATCAAGAACCCCAACGCCAGGTGGCCCAAGATGATCCACTACCGGGTGACACCGCACTACACGTACAGCAGCGATCCGGCACAGTGGCCCCAGTTCCTGAAGGACAACCTCGCGGCGGCCCAGCAGCTCGTGGACGACGAGCAGCTCAAGCCGGTGAACCAGCAGGACCAGCAGGCACTGGCCAACGAGATCGCGGCCATCAACCTCCTGAAGCTGCGCGCGCACCAGCTGTTCCCCGCGACGTACACCTGCGAGGCCGACTACTACCTCGCCTCCTACAACCCGCAGGCGCCCTGGTACCACGGCCACGACCTGGACACGTACGACGCGGAGGTCTGAGGTAGCCCATGCACGACGACCAGCACGACGACCGACCCGGCGGCGAGCACGACGGCGAGCACGACGGCCCCGGCCGGACGGCGCGCCCCGGGGTCTTCCTCGCCCACGCGCCCGCGGACGCCGACCGGGCCGCCGCCCTGGACACCCGGCTGCGCGCCGGCGGCCTCCGGACCGCCCTGGACGAGTCCCGCGACCTCTCCGACGAGCTGCCGGCCGAACCGGTCCTGCAGGAACTGGGCGCCTGCGGGCTGTTCCTGCTCGTCTGGTCCCGGGCCGCGGCCGACGACCCCCACGTCCTGGAACAGCGCCGGTACGCGGCCTCGTTCGACAAGCCCTGCCTGGTCTGGCCGCTCGACGCGACGGCCCTGCCGCCCGGGGAGGGCCCGGTCGAACGGCTGCCGGCCGGCAGTGACGACCGGGCAGTGGACGCCGCGGTCCACCGGCTGCTCGGCACCCGGCCCTCCGACGCCCGGCCCGCCGACGCGCCCGGGGCGGGCCCGGCGGGCTCCGGGGCCGTGGAGCCCGGCCACTGGACGATCGAGAGTGACGACCCGTCCGGGGAGTCCCTGGACGTCGACCTCACCGCCTCGGCGGACGCGGCCGTGCCGGACGACTCCGTCGAGGGCGGCCACCTGACGGGCACCCACCACCGGGCGGGACTGCGGGGCGAGGTCACCGGCCGCTGGTGGTTCGCCCCGGAGGAGGGCCGGCTCGACCTGGAGCTGTCGTCCTCCTTCGGGCTGCGCCCGATGCGCGAACGACGGCACCTCCGGATCCTGGACGTCGACGGCCACACCCTCACCGCCGAGGACCTGCACGGCATCGCCGACCCTCGGCACTACCGGCTCACCCGCGACCACTGACCCGGCCCCTCGACGGGCGGGGAGTCACCGGCGAACACCCGCCCCGCTCCCCGCCGTGACACCGCACCGACCCACCCGCCGCACCGACCCACCGCCGCGCCGCCACACCGGACCCACCGCCGCGCCGCCACACCGGACCCACCACCGCCCCGCCCGTCGCGACGGGTTGCAGTCGCGACGGGTTGCAACCGATCGCGTTGCAACCGATCGGGTGCACTGGACGCACGTTCAGACGAAGGCGCCCACCGATCGCAAGCGCCCGGTCCTCCGGCCCAGAAGACTTCAATGGCTCCACTGTCCACATGGGTGAGAGGACCAAGGTGAAGTCCAGTCAGAATCCGGTGACCGCCGTCCGCTGGAGACGCCGGCTCGCCAGGGCGGCGGGTACCGCCCTGGCGTTGACGCTCGTGCCCTTCGGCATGTCGCTCGTCGCACCGCAGGCCGCGAGCGCGGCCACGCTTCCGGGCGGGCTCGGGCCGTGCCTGGGCGCGGACTGCCCGGCAACGTTCCCGCCGGTGAACAACGGCCCCTTCGCGGGCCGCGACGCCGGTGTCAGCATCTTCGTCGGCGGCGACTTCAACGTCCGGGGTTCGGCCGCGGAGGCCGAGGGCCACGTGGTGACCCTCGGCAACTTCGACATGAACAAGGCCGCCGGAGCCAGCGCCGCGTACAACGTCGGCATCGCCGGCGTCGGCTCACGCGTCCCCCCGCCCGACGGCGCCGACTTCCTCACCGCCGGTGGCAACGTCACCGTGGCACCGGGCCAGCGGCTCCTGGCGGACGGCGGCGTCGTCCGCTACGCGGGCACGGCCACCGGCACCATCACCGGCACCAAGACCCAGGACGCGCAGGCCGTCGCGGCCTACGCGCCGCTGCGCGGCCGGCTGCAGACCGCCAGCGAGTGCTACGCCGGGACCGCAACGCCCCGCCCCGCCACGGGCACCGCCGTCAACCAGGGCTACCAGACCCTGTTCACCGGTGACGGCACCTCCGCGCTGCAGGTCTTCAACGTCGACTTCGACATCGCCGGCCGCGGCGGCTCGACGCAGGGCATCGCCTTCGCCGGCATCCCCTCGACCGCGACGGTGCTCGTCAACCTCGTGGGCGGTGCCCGCACCATCAACACCTACAGCGGCAGCCTCCAGGACACCGACCCCTGGAACCAGCTCCGCGAGCGCCTCCTGTGGAACTTCCCCACTGCGACGTCCGTCACCCTCACCGGGTCGGGCCAGTTCCAGGGCAGCGTGCTGGTCGGCAACCCGGCCAGCTCCACCACGGTGAACCTGCCCGGCACCGCCGGACGGTTCTTCACCACCGGCTCCCTGCTGCACAACTCCGGTTCGGGCATGACCGGCACCGAGTTCCACGCCTACCCCTTCAACGGCAACCTGCCGGACTGCGGCAACGCCCCGGCACCCACCGCCGCGACCAGCGTGACGAAGGCCGACTCCGCCACCTCGCAGCCGCTGGCCGGCGCCACCTTCCAGCTCTGGCGCGAGACCAACGGCATCCCCGGCCTGCAGACCACCGGCGTCAACC
>NZ_JBHWBZ010000024.1:50795-61197 GCF_042735475.1 Kitasatospora sp. NPDC059577
CGGCTACGACCTGCCCGAACTCAACGTCTCCACCGTCATCCTGAACACCGACGGCCAGGACGTCCCGGTCACCGTCGCCGACACCCCGACCACGGCCCCGACCGGCTCCACCACGGTCACCAAGACCGACTCCGCCACCTCGCAGCCGCTGGCCGGCGCCACCTTCCAGCTCTGGCGCGAGACCAACGGCATCCCCGGCCTGCAGACCACCGGCGTCAACCCGGACACCGCCGTCGGCTCCCCCTGCACCACCCCCGCCAACGGCATCTGCACCGCCGACGGCCTCCCCCTCGGCACCTACTACTGGCAGGAGACCGCCGCGCCCGACGGCTACGACCTGCCGCAATCCGCCGTGTCCACGGTCGAGTTGACGAAGGACTGCCCGTTCGTGGAGATCACGGTCCAGGACAGCCCGACGTGCCCCCCGGAGCCGTGCCCGCCCGACCCCTGCCCGCCGGACCCGTGCGACCCGGAGCACCCCGAGCCTCAACCGCATCCACATCCGTATCCACATCCGCACGGCACGTAGCCGCCCGCGCCACAGCCGCATGACCGCATGAGTGCCCGAACCCGGCCGGAGGAGCCCCGCAGTGGCTCCTCCGGCCGCGTGCCGACCGGCCTCGGTCACGGACCGGGCCCCGCCGACGGTGCGGACGGACTTCTGCGGACCCGGCGCGGTGGCAGCGGCACGAAGCCGCTGGTCCGGGCGGCGTAGTCGGCCCAGCCGGGTCGCTGAGCTCCCAACTGCCGCTCCAGCATGGGCTTTCCGCTACCGAACGCGAGCAGCCAGGTCATCAGGAGCGGGCTCGGGACGAAGGCCCAGCCGACGGGGGTGTCCGCGGCGAGCAGGAACAGCCCCCACCACACGCAGGCGTCGCCGAAGTAGTTGGGGTGACGGGTGTAGCGCCAGAGGCCGCGGTCCATGACCCGGCCCCGGTTGGCCGGGTCGGCCTTGAACCGGGCGAGCTGACGGTCCCCCACGGCCTCGAAGAAGAGGCCGACCGCCCACAGGGCGGTGCCCGTCCAGGCGAGCGCACCGGGCGGGTGCGGAACGTACTGGGCGGCCTGGACGGGGAGGGAGACGAACCAGACGAGGGCCGCCTGGAGCAGGTAGACGATCCGCAGCGCGTACCGGGTGCGGGGCGGGCCCTCGGGGGCTCGGGCGAGCATGCGGGCGTAGCGCGGGTCCTCGGGCGCGCCCCGGGCGCGCCACCAGATGTGCGCGGACAGCCGCAGGCCCCAGACCGTGACGAGCACCGTGGCCAGCAGCCGGCGTCCCGGGTCCCCGGAGCCGTCGGAGAGCGCGTAGCCGGTCAGTGCCACGGCGGTGAACGCCAGTCCCCAGGCGACGTCCACGCCGCGGTGGCGCCCGGTGCGCACCCCGACGGCGAAGGCGGCGAGCAGGACGGCGAGGGCGACGGCGGCGGTGACCGCGAGGTTGACGGCGAAGGCAGTGGCGTTCACGGCCGCGCCCCGGATCCGCCGGGCCGGACGGCGGGCGTGCGGAGCGGGCCCGCCGCGCTCATGCCGTCACCTCCTCACGGGTCAGCACCACCTGCCGGACGTCCAGGTAGCCGGTGCGGAAGCCCGCCTCCGAGTAGGCGAGATACAGCTCCCACGTGCGCCGGAACACCTCGTCGAACCCGAGGGCCGCGACCTGCTCCGACCGCTCGGTGAAGCGTTCGCGCCACAGGCGCAACGTCTCCGCGTAGTGCGGCCCGTAGGAGTCGACACCGGTGACGCGCAGGCCGGTGCGGTGGGCGGCGGTCTCGGTGATCGCCTGCAGGGAGGGGATGAGGCCGCCGGGGAAGACGTACTTGAGGATCCAGGTGTAGGTGCGGCTGGCGGCGAGCATCCGGTCGTGGGGCATGGTGATCGCCTGCAGGGCGACCCGGCCGCCCGGGGCCAGGACCCGGTCCAGGGTGGCGAAGTACTCCGGCCAGAACGGCCGTCCGACGGCCTCGATCATCTCCACGCTGACCACGGCGTCGTACGTGCCTTCGGCGGCCCGGTAGTCGCACAGCCGGACCTCGGCCCGGCCGTCCTGCCCCGCGTCGGCGATCCGGCGGCGGGCGAGGAGGAGTTGCTCCTCGGAGAGGGTGAGGCTGACCACGCGGGCCCCGCGGGCGGCGGCGCGCACGGCGAGTTCGCCCCAGCCGGTGCCGATCTCCAGCAGCCGGGTCCCGGTGCCGACGCCGGCCAGGTCGAGCAGGCGGTCGATCTTGCGGTGCTGGGCGGCGGGCAGGTCCTCCCGGGTCGCGGCGGGCAGCGGGCCGGGAGCGGCCGGGAAGAGCGCCGAGGAGTAGGTCATCGTCGGGTCGAGGAACAGGGCGAACAGGTCGTTGGACAGGTCGTAGTGGCGGCGGATGTTGTGCCGCGCGTTCGTGGTGGTGGCGAGTTCCTCGGCCGGCGGACGCTTGACGCAGAGCCGGCGCAGCCACTGCGTCCCGGTCGGCACCAGTGTCTCGGGGGCGGCGGCCAGCCGGGTGAGCAGCGCGACCAGGTCGGGGCTGTCCCAGTCGCCGGCCTGGTAGGCCTCGCCGAATCCGATCAGGCCGCTCTCGCCGACCCGGTGCAGGAAGTCCTCGGGGCGGTGCAGCCGCAGGACCGGCGCTCCGGCCGGGGCGCGCCGCAGGGTCCGGCCGTCGGGGAGTTCGACGCGCACGCCGCGCTGTGCCGCCACCCGGTGCAGCAGCCGCCCGGCCACGGCGGCGCGCAGCGGTGCGTGCGGCACCCGGGCGACGTCCGGCCAGCGGGCGGGGTCGACGACGGGCACCGGCCGTGCCGCCGGGGGGACCGTGGTGGTCATGGGGTGGGCACCTCTTCCGTGGGCGGGGGCGGGGGCGGGGCATTGTCGGCACGCCCGGGCGGACGGTCGGGCGAACCCTGGCGGTCGGGCGAACCCTGGCGGTCGGGCGGGCGCGGGTGGACGGGCAGGCCGCTGAGCCACAGCCGGATCCCCCGGTAGCGGATGTGCAGGCTGACGGCCCAGGTCGCGAACGGGTGGGTCAGCGCGGCGCGCAGCAGAGCGGCGGGGCCGGCCGGTCGCGCGGTGCCGTGGACGGTGGCGGTGAAGGCGCGGCCGCCGTCGCGTTCCAGGTGGACGGTCAGGCGCAGGCGCTCGCCCGGCTCGGGCAGCACCATCCGGTAGTGGCCGTCGACGGGGAAGAACGGCGAGACGGGGAAGTCCTTGGGGGTCTCGCCCTGCCCTTCGGGGTCGGGCGGCAGCAGGTAGCGGTGCCGCCCGCCGTACGTGTTGTGGACCTCGGCGACCGTGCACAGCGGGCGACCGGCGCCGTCGCGGCACCAGTACACGGTCAGCGGGTTGAACACGTACCCCAGCGAGCGGGCCTGGGTCAGCATCAGCACCCGGCCGTCGCCGAGCCGGACGTCGTGCCCGGCGAGGTAGCGCTCCAGCTCCTGACGGATCGTCAATTCCTCCCCGGAGGGCTCCAGGGCGTGGTCCTGCGGCCGGAACCGGGCCAGTGGCCGCAGCGGCCGGGGCACCGGCGGGAGGTGGTCGAGGTCCACCAGCCACAGGCAGCCGCGGTGCCGGAAGGCGGGACGTCGGGGTGCGGTGCGCACATGGGCGGTGGTGGTGTCGTAGAGGACCGCGCCCCACGGGCCCGGGAGGGTGGTCACGGTGCGCCCACCCCCAGCAGGGACCGTGCGGCCTCGATGCCGGAGCGGCAGCCGTCCTCGTGGAACCCCCAGCCGTGGTAGGCGCCGGCGAACGCCGTTCGCGTGGTGGTGAGTTCGGGCAGTCGGCGCTGCGCGGCGACCGTGTGCGCGGTGTAGATCGGGTGCTCGTACACGGTCCGCGAGACGACCAGGTCCTCGGGGACCGGGCGCTGCCGGTCCTCGTTGAGGGTGACCAGGTAGTCCTCGGCGGTGTCCAGGCGCAGCAGCCGGTTGAGGTGGTAGCTGACCCGCACCCGGTCCGAGGGCGCGTCGCAGTGGGGCATCCGGTAGTTCCAGGAACCGCGGGCCCAGCGCGCGGCGGGCAGGACGGAGGGATCGCGGTGCAGCACGGTCGGGTTTCGCGAGTAGGCGAACGCGCCGAGCACCTCCAGTTCGGCGTCGGTCGGGTCGACGAGCAGCTGCAGTGCCTGGTCGGCGTGGGTGGCGATCACCACGGCGTCGGCCACGGTGCGGCGGCCGTCCCCGGAGATCACGGTGACGCCGTCCGGGTGGCGGCGCACCGCCCGCACGGGGGCGGAGCGGTGGACGGCGGTGAGCCGCTCGGCGATCTTCTCGACGTACGTGCGCGAGCCGCCGACGACGGTGCGCCAGGTCGGCGAGCCGGTCACGGAGAGCATGCCGTGGTTGTCGAGGAACGCGAACAGGTAGCGCGCAGGGTAGTCGCCCGCCAGATCGGGGGCGCAGGACCACACGGCGGCGACCACCGGGGTCACGAAGTGGCTGACGAAGTACGGCGAGAAACCCTCGGCTGCGAGGAAGTCGCGCAGGCTGGGGTCACCCGCCGCCGGGGCGGCGAGGAGGCGGCGGGCGGCCCGGTGGAAGCGGGGCACCTCGGCGAGCATCCGCAGGTACCGGCCGCGCGCCAGGGCGTCGGGCTTGGCGAACAGACCGGCCGGCCCACGGGCGCCCGCGTACTCCAGACCGCACCCGTCGCACCGCACCGAGAGGCTCATCTCGCTGTCCCGGGTGCGGACGCCGAGTTCCTCGAACAGCCGGACCAGGTGCGGGTAGGTCCGCTCGTTGTGGACCAGGAACCCGGTGTCCAGGGCCAGGGCCCGGCCGTCCGGCCCGGTGGCCTCCTGGGTGTGGGCGTGGCCGCCGAGCCGGGCGTCCGCCTCGAACAGCTCGACCTCCGTCCCCGCCCGGGACAGCTCGTACGCCGCGGTGAGACCGGCCACGCCGGAGCCCACGACCGCGACCCTGCGCACCCGCGCACCGCCGCCGGCTGCGGACGGGACGACCTGCGTGGTGGAGACGGTGCCGGACATCGTCACAGGAGCCCTCCTGACGGGGCCGCACCCGCGGCCCGTTCTGTCGTTGCACCGAACGTTCGGAACCGCCAGGGCTACGGATTGGCCCGACCTCCGGCCGGCACCGGCCGGCACCGGCGGGGCTCCCCGGGGCGGTGGCCCCGTCCCTCACCGTGCCGCCCTCGCCGCCCTCGCCGCTCGGCCGGCGCCGGGGCCCGCTGCCGCGGCCGTCCTCGCAGCGCTCGGTCCGGTGGGGGCGGACGGCCGGGCGGGGCCGGACGATCGGGCAGGGCCGGACGATCGGGCAGGGGCGGACGGCCGGGCGGGGCCGGACGATCGGGCAGGGTCGGACGATCGGGCAGGGGCGGACGGCCGGGCGGGGCCGGACGATCGGGCAGGGTCGGACGCGAACGCGGTTCGGAGCCGGCCCAGGCCGTCCCGGATCCGCGTCTTGACCGTGCCGAGCGGAAGGTCCAGCAGGTGCGCGATCTCCCGCTGTGAGTAGCCGCCGTAGTAGGCCAGCACCACGGCCTCGCGCTGTGCTCCGCTCAGGTCAGCGAGTGCGGACCGCACCCGCAGGCGGTCCAGCGAGCGGACCGCCTGCTCGTCCGGCGGATCGGACCCCACCGCCTCCGGGAGGGCGGTCCGCTGCTCCCGGTCGGCGGCCGCCCGGGCGGAGCGCACGCGGTCCACGGCGCGGTGGTGGGCGATGGTCAGCACCCAGGTGGTCACCGTTCCGCGCTCGGGCCGGTAGGCCGCGGCGGTGCGCCACACCTCCAGCAGGACCTCCTGCGCCACCTCCTCCGCGTGGACCGGGCTGCGCAGGATCCGGAGCGCGACCCCGTACACGGGCCCGGCCACCGCGCGGTACAGCAGCTCGAACGCCGTGTCGTCGCCCCTCGCCGAGCGGGCCAGGAGGGCACGCAGGTCGTCGGCCGCCGCCCCGGGCCACCCGGAGGCGTCGGCAGCACGACGAGTCCGTGCCGGTGTTCGCGAAGCCACAGACCCACCGTGCGACGTCCGACCCGAGGGGCCCACTCGCGGCGTTTGTGCACCGTTTCCCTCGCAGGCGACGTCGGGCCGCAGGCCGGTCCCCGCAACGGATCGCGAACCCGGGCCGCGCGGCGGATCGCACGCCGGTCCCCGCAGCGGCGCGCGCGCCGGGCCGCGCCGAACCCGGCGGCGGGCCGTGTACCGGGCCGCGCGCCGCGCGCCCGATCCGTACGGTCACCGCCGCGTGCCCGCCAGATCCGCCGACACCTCCCGGGCCGCCCGCGCACCCGAGGCCAGCGCTCCCTGTACCGAGGCCGTCGCCCGGTGGTCCCCGCACACGTACCGGCCCGGCGCGAACCGCGTACTGCGGCTGAGCGGCAGCGGCGCCGGCCCGGCCGGCAGCGCCTCGGCGATCCGGTAGTCGGCCAGCGGGCGCCACGCCGAGGAGTCCACGCCGTACAACTCACCGGCCCGGCGCCGGGCCGCCCGCTCGTCCGCCTCCGCACCCAGCACCGAGGTCGACACCAGTGCCCGGCCGTCCGGCGCGCAGCCCGGTACGACCTCCGACAGCACCACCGTGTTCAGCACCCGCCGCTGCGCGTCCACCACGAGCACCGGCTCGCGCAGCGGGCTGACCGACGCCACGTGGTAGAAGGTCGTCACCGCCCGCGCCGTCGGCACCTCCAGGCCGGGCAGCAACCGGGCCGCCGCCGCCATCCCGGTGGCCACCACCACGGCGCGCCCGCGCAGCACAGCGCCGTCGGCGAGCACCACCCCGTCGGCCGTCAGCCGTTCCACCGGCGCCCGGCACACCAGCCGCCCCTCCGGCAACCGCGCGGCCAGCTGCCGCGGCACCGCCCCGATCCCCTCCCCCGGCAGGCACAGACTCCCGCGCACCATGCTGCGCCACACCAGGTGGAACATCCGGCTCGACGTCTCCAGCCCGTCCTCCAGGAACACCCCGGCCAGGAACGGGCGCAGCACGCCGTCGACGGTGCGCCGCGACACGCCGGCCCGCCGCAGCGCCCGTTCGGTGGTCGTCTCCGGCGCCCGTTTGAGCACGGCGGCGGGCAGCGCCGCGTCGCACAGCCCCAGCAGCCCGACGGTCGCCAGGTCGCGCAGCGGCAGCGGCCCGTCGGGCAGCAGGCCCAGCGCCTGGGCCGGGCGACGGGTCGGGTCCAGCAGCCGGCGGGAGCGCCGCCCGTCGGCGAGCAGGAAGCCGGGCGTGAACGGGCGCAGTCGCAGCGCGCCGAGATCCACCCGGCGTCTGACCTGCGGATAGGAGGTGTTGAACACCTGGAAGCCGCGGTCGAGGCGGAACCCCTCCACCACGTCGGTGCGCATCCGCCCGCCCACGTCGTCGGAGGCCTCCAGGACCAGCACCTCCCGGCCCGCCGCGGTGAGGTCCAGCGCGCAGGCCAGCCCGGCCGGCCCCGCCCCCACCACGATCACCTCCACTGCCGTCTGCCGTGACATCGCGGCCTCCTCGTTCGGCTCGGCGCCGGTCCCGGCCCGGGTGGTCGTCCCGGACCGGCCACGTGCGATTCGGAGACCGGCGGTGGAACGGATTGGAGCCGGGGCGGGCCGACTGCCGACCGGCCCGCCGGGCGCAGCACCCTGGGCGGCGACAGCGGCGGCCGCGCATCGCGGTATCCGCGGACGCATCCACGAACGCATCCGCGACGAAGAAGGGGCGTGACGGCCCGCGCCCTCGGCGGGCCGCAGCCGAGAGGAGTCCCGATGATCAACGTGGAACGCGCCATGGTGGTCGACCGGCCGGCCGAGGAGGTCCTGCGCTACCTGGCGGACTTCGGGAACACGCCCGGGTGGGACCCGGGCACCGAGAGCTGCGTCCGCCTGGACACCGGGCCGGTGGCCGAAGGGGCGCAGTGGCGCAACACCTCGCGCTTCAGGGGGCGGCGCACCGAACTCGTCTACCGCTTGGAGCAGTACCGGCCCGACCGGCTGGTGTTCGTCGGGCACAACCGCACCGTCCGGGCCACCGACGACATCACGGTCCGCGCCTCCCGGGGACGCACGCTCCTGGTCTACCGCGCCTCGCTGCGGTTCAACGGCCTCGCGCGCCTCGCCGCGCCCCTCCTCCGGGCCGAGTTCGAACGCCTCGCGGACGCGGTCGCGGATCGGCTGCCCCGGGTGCTGGCGGAGCGGTGACCGACGCACGGTGGCATGCCTCCGCGGCAGGCGGGGCTTGTGAGGTACGCGAGGCCTTGCGAGGTACGCGAGGCCTTGCGAGGTACGCGGGGCGTCCGGGGCCTGCGGGGCTTGCCGGAGCGATGCGTGCCGTGACCGAATCCGGCCCACCCGCAAGGGAGTTGCCGTCTGGCCACGGGGGCGACGGGCTGCCAGGCTCTCAGGCCTACCACTCCGGACGCTGAGGAGGAATCGCACGGTGGGTCCACGGCAGGCGCTCTCCCGCCGGTCGACGGCCGCCGCCCTGTCGCCGGGCGGCGCGGCCCCGGCCCGCGCCCCGACCCGCGCCCCGACCCGCGCCCTGGCCGGCGCCCCGACCGCACAGGCGGCCGAACCGGCGCGGCGTCCGCAGGCGGCACCGCGGCCACCTCGGCGTGCACGGCCGGCACCGCCGCCGGTCCCGGCGCCACCTCGACCGCCTCCGATCGGCTGACCGGTGGACTTTGCCGCCACACACCGTCAGCGCGCCAGCGGCTACCGAGAAGTACGCCGCCCGGGTTCCTACGATCCGCCCCATGAGCAGCCGGTCCGCACCAGCCTGCGACGGGTCTGCCGAACCCCAGAGACGACGGGACGCACACATGAGACGAACGATCCGCGGCCGCCTGCTGGCCTGGGCCGCCGCCGGCGCGACACTGGCCGCCGTGGCGGGCGCGACCGCCGCGCCCCCGGCGGCGGCGCACGACGACGACCTCGGGCCCGCCATCGAGGCGATCATGCACAAGCCCGGTTACGAGCACGCGCAGTGGGGCGTGCTGGAGACCGATCCGGCGACCGGCCAGGTGTTCCACTCCCGGTACGCGAACCAGTTCTTCGTCCCCGGCTCGACCGCGAAGCTCGTCACCATCTCGGGCGCCTGGCACGCGCTGGGCCCCGACCACCGCTTCTCGACCCCGGTCTTCGCCACCGGCTCGCGCACCGGCTCGACCCTCACCGGCAACCTGGCGATGGTCGCCCAGGGCGACCTCACGATGGGCGGCCGGACCAGGCCCGACGGGACGGTCGACTACACCTCGATCGACCACACCAGCGCCAACGACCTGCCCGGCGCGACCCTCACCCCCGAGAACCCGCTCGCCGGCCTGGACATGATCGCCCACCAGGTGCGGGCCACGGGGATCACGCGCGTCAACGGTGACGTCGTGGTGGACCCCCGGCTGTTCGCGCCCCCGGCGCTGGACCCACAGCCGACCCCGCTCATCATCAACGACAACGTGATCGACCTGCTGACCACCCCCAGCGCCCCCGGCGAGACCGCGCAGCTCATGTGGCGCCCGCAGGTCGCGCCCTACCAGGTCACCTCCACCGTGCAGACGGTGGCGGCGGGCGGCACCACGGACATCCGGGTCTCGGCCTCCCCCGACGGCACACGGATCACGCTGAGCGGCACCATCGCCGCCGACGCGCAGCCCGTGCTGCGCATCTCGAACGTCCAGGACCCGAACGCCTTCGGCCGCACCGCGCTGATCGAGGCGCTGGCGCGCGCGGGCGTGACCGTCTCCGCCGACCCCACCGGCCCGAACCCGGACGGCAAGCTGCCGGCCTCGTACGACGGCGACCCGCAGGTGGCCGCGTACGTCTCCCCGCCGTACAGCCAGTACGCCAAGCTGATCCTGAAGGTCAGCCACAACCTCGGCGCCAACCTGGCCCTGTGCAACATGGCCGTGACGCGCGGGAGCAAGGACTGCTTCGACGGTTTCGGCGTCGAGCGCGACTTCCTCACCGACGTGGCGCACGTCGACCCGACCCAGTTCCAGCTCGCCGACGGACGCGGCGGCGTCTTCCAGGACCGCGCCACGCCCATCGGCCTCGACCAGGTGCTCGCCTACTGGCTGCGCACCCCCGACGCGGACGCCTTCCGCCACGCCCTGCCGATCCTCGGCGTGGACGGCTCGCTGGCGATCTCCTGCACCACCGACTGCCCGGCCCGGGGCAAGGTCTTCGCCAAGCCGGGGACCATCGTCGGCGCGGACGACCTCAACCAGCGGATCGCGTACAACGCCCAGGACCTGGCCGGCTACCTGGAGACGGACGACGGCTGTCTGCACCTGTTCTTCATCGGCGTGAACGGCGCCTCGGCCACCGACATCAACGACGTCATCCGCATCTTCGACGACGTCAGCCAGATCGCCGCGCTGCTCCAGGAGCAGGCTTCGGCCGGGCACCGCGCCCCGGAGCACGGGGCCGCCTCCTGATCCTGGGGGTCACGGCGTCCGGGAGGCGCGCGGTCGGCATCGACCGCGCGC
>NZ_JBHWBZ010000024.1:61207-114104 GCF_042735475.1 Kitasatospora sp. NPDC059577
GGGGGGGTCGGGGGGCCGCCCCCGCCCCCGGCGCCCGGGGGCCCCCCCCTCTCCGGGGGGGCCCCGGGGGGGGGCGCCGGCGGGGGCCCCCCCCCACCGCGCGCCTCCCGGCCTGTCCCCGGCCCGGGGGCCGGGTGCGGGGTCAGGGGCAGTGCTTCCAGGCGAGGTGGTAGACGGTGTTGATGTTGCCGTCCGTCGAGTCCATCGTCATGAAGCTGGTGCTCTTGGTCGGGTCCGAGGTGCCGGCCGCGACCCGCAGTTCGGTGTTGATGTTGAAGTTGCGCTCCTCGCCGCAGGGCGCCCAGACCAGGGCGGCGACGTCGACCGTGTCGGTCGCCTGCCAGCTGTCGTCCTGCGGGCCGGTGAAGCGGTGGGACGAGTAGGCGGTCTGGGCCTGGCCCTGGAAGTAGTAGTTGGCCCGTTCGGTCCCGTTCGCGCCCTTCTCCAGGTGGGCGAAGCCGCGGTAGTCGGCGGAGGCGATCGCGTAGGTGAAGCCCTGGGGGACGTGCACGCGCAGGTCGAGCTGGCAGTTCTTCCGGAAGTCGGTCGGCTTCGAGCCGAGCCCCACCTGAGCGAGGTATTCGCTGTAGGTGACGGTGAACGCGGTGTTGTCCGGGGAGACGGCCACCGCGGCCGTTCCCGTCGGACAGCCGGAGCCGTTGACCGTCGCCACGTCGATGACGATCCGGTCGGGCGGGGTCGGGAGCGAGTCGACGCCGAAGGCCGACGGGCCGGACAGCGATGCGGCGACGGCGGTCGCGGCGGCCAGCGCGCGGAGCAGCATGGGCATCCCCTTCGATCGAGCACGGAGTCTGAGTCGGAGGCGGTGCGGCGCGGTTCTGCGCGGTGCGGCGCGGTTCGGCACCACCTCGTTTTGACATGCATATGTCAGCACATGCGTGGGCCGCTGCCCAGGGGGTGGAGTCGAAAGAAGAGCCAATCCGGCCCCGGCCGCCCCGCGGGCGAACTCCGACCCCAGGAGGGCGAGTTCACCGGGGGCGCGCGAGTGGCGCCGGCACCCCGGGGTCGACAGATGCTTGACAAACTCAACCTTTCATCCCTAGAGTCGCCATTGCTTCACATACTGAAAGTTCCATGTGTCAAGCGCCACCGACGCCTCAAGACCGCGAGATCCTCATGCACGACAGCATCCCTTCTGTGGTCGCCCGCCTGCGGGCCGAATTCACCACCGGCCGGACCAGGCCGCTCGCCTGGCGGCTGGACAAGCTGGCCGCCCTGCGCACCCTGCTCACCGACCGGGCCGAGGTCTTCCAGGAGGCCCTGCACGCCGACCTCGGCAAGAGTGCCGCCGAGGCGTACCGCACCGAGATCGGCTTCACGATCAGGGAGATCGACCACACCACGGCGCACCTGGCGCAGTGGCTGCGGCCCGAACCGGCGGACGTCCCCGAGATCTTCCGCCCCGCCGAGGCCCGGGTCGTCCGCGACCCGCTGGGCGTGGTGCTGATCATCGCGCCCTGGAACTACCCGCTCCAGCTCGCCCTGGCCCCGCTGGTCGGCGCATTGGCCGCCGGGAACACCGCCCTCGTCAAGCCCAGCGAGCTCGCCCCCGCGACCTCCGCGGCCATCGCCGAGCTGCTGCCGCGCCACCTCGGCGAGGAGGCCGTCGCGGTCGTCGAGGGCGCCGTGCCCGAGACCACCGCCCTGCTGGAACAGCGCTTCGACCACATCTTCTACACCGGCAACGGCGCGGTCGGACGGATCGTCATGGCCGCCGCCGCCAAGCACCTGACCCCGGTCACCCTGGAGCTCGGCGGCAAGAGCCCCGTCGTGGTCGAACCCGGCGCCGACCTCGCCGTCACCGCCCGGCGGATCGCCCGCGGCAAGTTCCTCAACGCCGGCCAGACCTGCGTCGCCCCCGACTACGTCCTCGCAATCGGCGGGACCGCGACCGCCCTGGAGGCCGAACTGGCCGACGCGGTGCAGGAGTTGTTCGGCGCGGACCCGGCCGAGAGCCCGGACTACGGACGGATCGTCAACGAGCGCCACTTCGACCGGCTCACCGCCCTGCTGGCCGACGGCCGCACGGTCACCGGCGGCGAGCACGACCGCGCCGCACGCTACCTCGCCCCGACCGTCCTCGCCGACGTCCCGGCGACCGCCGCGGTGATGCAGGCCGAGATCTTCGGCCCGATCCTGCCCGTCCTCGGCGTCCCCGACCTCGACGCGGCGATCGCGTTCATCAACGAGCGCGACAAGCCGCTCGCCCTGTACGCCTTCACCGAATCCGAGGACACCAAGCGACGGCTGACCGAGGAGACCTCCTCCGGCGCGCTCAGCTTCGGCCTGCCCGTCTCCCACCTGGCGATGCCCGCGCTGCCGTTCGGCGGCGTCGGCGAGAGCGGCATGGGTCGCTACCACGGCGAGTACTCGATCGACACGTTCAGCCACACCAAGGCCGTCGTCGACAAGCCCCTCGCCTGACCCCAGTGCGTCCGCGGCTTCCCGACGCCCCGTGACACCGGGCCATGGGCCCCGGGCCCCCGCCGACCGTCCGAACGGCCGACGGGGGTTGGTGCGTGGCACCCGAGGTTCGTGGCGCCCGGGGTCCGGTGCCCGGGGTCCGGTGCCCGGGGTTCGTGGCGCCCGGGGTCGGGTACGGCCGGCCCTCAGGACGACCGCCGTACCACCAGCTCCGTCGGCAGCACCAGCCGAGAGGGCGCCGCGTCCTCGCCGGCGATCTGCCGCAGCAGGAGCCCGGCCATCGCACGGCCCATCTCCTCGACGGGCTGGCGGACGGTGGTCAGCGGCGGATCGAGGAGCCGGGCCACCGGTGAGTCGTCGACGCCGACCAGCGCGATGTCGCCCGGCACGTCCAGGCCCCGGGCCCGCAGGACGGCGAGGGCCCCGACCGCCATCACGTCCGAGGCGGCGAACACCGCATCCAGATCGGGGCAGCGCCCCAGCAGGTCGCGCATCGCCCGGCGGCCGCCGTCCTCCGTGAAGTCCCCTCCGGCGACGAGGCGTTCGTCCGCGGGCAGGCCGACCGCAGCCAGCGCCTGGCGGTAGCCGACCAGCCGGCCGTACGCGGCGTCCATGTCCAGCGGGCCGGTGATGGTGGCGATGCGGCACCGCCCCCGCCCGGCCAGGTGCTCCACGGCCGAGCGGGCGGCCCCCACGTTGTCGGTGTCGACGTACGCCGTCGGCTCCTGCGGCGACCGGCGGCCGTTCAGCACGGCCGGCAGGCCGAGCGCGCGCACCCGGTCCGGCAGCGGGTCGTCCCGGTGGACGGAGACCAGCAGCACGCCGTCCACCCGCTGCGCGGCCAGGTACTGCTCGAAGCGGCGCCGCTCCTGCTCGGTGCGGACCAGTGTGAGCAGCAACTGCTTGTCTGCCGCGCCGAGTTCGGAACTCACCCCGCGGATGACGTCCAGGAAGTACGGCTCCGCCCACAGTCGCGCCTCGGTCTCGGGCACGACCAGCGCGATCGCGTCCGTCCGGCGGCCGGCCGGCGACCGGGCCGCCTGGTCGGGTGCGTAGCCGAGCTCCGCGATGGCCCGGCCGGCCGCCTCCCTCGTCCGGTCGCTCACCCGGTGCGAACCGTTGATCGCCCGGGACACCGTGCCGCGTCCCACCCCGGCCCGGGCCGCGACCGTCTCCAGGGTCGGCCTTCCGGTCTGCCGTCCGCTCACTGCCCACGCGCCTTCCGTCGCCGCCCACCGGCCTCGCGCCCGCCTGGCAGCGCATGCTAGATCACCCGGCGCGGCCCCGCCACGGGTCGTGCAGGTACGGGAAGGGCCGGCGGCGACCGGCGGCTCCCACGCAGGTACGTGCCCGGACCGGGCAATGCGGGCACTGCGCAGGCCGTTCACGACGACCTGGCTGATGGGGGCGAAGTAGAAGTCGGTCGACCGGCGCATGGCGTCGAGGAGGCCGGGGACCTGCCAGCCGACGTCGTTGAACCTGGTGGCCACCAGCCGCTGCTGGGCGGCGGTGTCGCACCGGCCGTAGCTCAGCGGCGCCGAGCGGAAGAACCAACCGACCACCAGGTCCCGGTTGTCGTGGACGGTGTAGCAGCCCAGGGTCCGGCCGGGCAGGTTCAGCAGCAGACCGGTGCGATCGAGGCCCTGGGTGTTCGGCATCGTGAAGTGCCCCTGGTAGCGGCCCAGGTGCCGGACGAAGTCGGTTTCGGGTCCGAAGGCGAGGGACCGGGTCCGGGAGTGCAGTCCGTCGGCGCCGACGACGAGGTCGAAGGTGCGGTGCGCCCTGCTGCCCCCGCACCCGCCCGGCCGTACGCAGCGTGAAGGAATGGCCGGAAATCGGCCGTGCCGGTTGACCCTCGACACCAGCTACCGGGGGGCATCGGCTCTCTCCGATCACGATGATCAGGGGGGGGCAGTGTCGCACGGCCCGGAATTCCACGACTCCCCCGGGACGATCATGGCCGGCACCCGCCCGGGCCGTACGGAGCGGGCGATCGCCGTACGGAGCGGTAGCGTCACCGCATTCACCGAGACATGAATGTGTCATTCCGGGGGCTGTCCGAAAATCGCCCATGGGCCTAGGCTGCGGCGCGTGTCGCTCTTCCGAAGAATTCGCGCCTCCAGCCCCAGCGTGCGCCCCGAACTCGACGACGTCGAACTCGGCCGCGTCCGGCGCCAGCTCAAGTCCCCGGGCCTGCCCGGCCAGAGCGCCATCCAGATCGACCAGGTCGAACGGCTGCTCCGGGAGACCGGCACGGACTGGGACCGCCGCGGGCACCGTTTCGGCGTCCTCGCCGAAGCGGCCGCACCGTCCTCCCTCGCGCACAACTGGGTGCTGCGCCGTGCCCAGAGCGCGGACGCGCTGACGTTCGCGGGGTGGGTCCAACTCGTCCGCGGCCGGCACGCGGGACAAATGGAGGACGCCCGCGCGGCGGCCGACACCTGCTACCGCGCGGCCGAGATCTCGCCCGAGGATCCGACGCCCTGGGTCGTCCTGCTCGGGATCCTGCGCCTGATGCGCGCGGAATCGCGCGACGTGGTCGCCGTCTGGCACGAGGTCGCCGAACGGGACCCGTGGAACCGCGAGGCCCACCTGCAGATGCTGCGGTACCTGTCGCCGGAGGAGTGCGGGTCGCGCAGCGCCCAGCTCAACTTCGTCGACACGGTCCGGGCCTCCGCGCCGCCGACCGCGCCGACCGCCGCGGTGGAACTCACGGCGCTCGTGGACGAACACGCCCGCACGTCGGCCGCCGGCGGCGTCGAGGCACTGCTGGTCCGTCGCCAGTGGACCCACAACCGGGCGATCACCGCGCTCGACACCGCCCTGCACGGATGGCCCCGGCTCGGCGGACTCGGCCACGCGGCGGCCGCCGCCGACCTCAACGTGCTGGCCTTCGCCCTGATCCAGGCGGGCCGCGCGAACGAGGTCGGTGACACCTTCCGCCTGATCGACAACTCCGTCACCGCCTGGCCGTGGAACCTCCTCGGCGACCCGATCCAGCAGTTCACCTACTGGCAGGCGCGCACCTCGGGCTGACACCGGCCCGCGCCCCGGACCGCCGACACCGCGGCGCACGACGCCTCCTTCGCGCTCCGGCACCCGGAGCGGCGCACGACCGTCGACGACCGGCCGTGCGCCGCCAGGCAGGCTGGTCAGCCGGCCGTGGACCGCACCGCCTCCCGGATCAGCTCCACCACGGCGTCAGGCCTGGCGAGCATGACCAGGTGCGAGGAGTCGACCTCGACGGTGGTCATGCCGGCGCGCCGGTATCCGTAGCGCTCCACCTCGGGGTTGATGGTCCGGTCCTCGGTGGCGATCAGGCCCCAGGACGGCTTGCTCCTCCACGCCGCGACCGGGGCCGTCTCCGTGAAGGCCCGTGCGGCCAGGGGGCGCTGGGAGACGGCGAGCACCGCCGCGAGCGCGGGGTCGACGTCCGCCGCGAACAGGGCGGGGAACCGGTCGACCGCCACGGTGACGTCGGTGCCGGTCTCGGTGGAACCGGCCACCGGGAAGGGGGTCAGGACCAGCGCCTCGGCGAGGCCCGAGTCGGGGAAGCGTCCCTGCAACTCGCCCAGGCTCTCGCCCTGCTCCAGGGCGTACCCGGCGAGGTAGACGAGTGCCCGGACGTTGTCCTCCACACCTGCGAGGGTGATGACGGCGCCGCCGTAGGAGTGCCCGACCAGGATCACGGGCCCGTCGACGGCACGGACCACCGAGGCGATGTACGCGGCGTCGTCGACCAGACCGCGGTTGGGCACCGCCGGAGCGACCACGGCCAGGCCGGCGGCGGTCAGCTCCGGAACGACGCGGGCGTAGCTGGAGGCGTCGGCGAAAGCACCGTGGACCAGGACGACGGTGGGGCGGGCGGATCGGGACACAGGAGGACTCCTCGGTGGGTGACTGGGGGTTCGTGGCTGCCGCGGTGCGAGACCGGGGCGCGAGACCGGGGCGAGAGACCGACGTGCGAGACCGGGGCGAGAGGCCGGAGTGCGGCCGTCAGAGCGTGCGGCGCACGCCCGCCTGGCGTTCCAGGTTGCGGAGCTGGACGGTGAGGTCGCCCTCCACGGCGGTGTGGGCCGGGCCGCTGCGGCCGACGGGCAGGACCTCCTCGCTGCGCATGTCCTCCAGCATCAGCGCGAAGGCCGCGTACATCGCGACGAGCGCCACCAGGAGGCCGAGGGCCCCGGACGTGCGCGTCAGCCACTCGGCGCCGGTGAGGCCCGACAGGCCGGTGGCCGCCCAGCGGGGCAGGGAGGCCAGCAGCACGAACCAGAGCGCGCGCTTGGGCCTGGTCACGGAGGCCATCAGCGCGCCGAAGCAGAGGAACGCCAGGTTGAACACGCCCAGCACCGGCAGGCCGTCCGCCGCGCCGCTGAACATGACGAGCGCGTAGGCCAGCCAGCTGCCGGAGAACACGCCCATGAGCGTCGCCGCGATCACGTCGCGGGCGCCGAACGCCAGGACGCTCACCAGGAGTTGCAGGACGAAGGCGGGCAGCACGCACAGCGCGACGGCGCCGCGGGCCTGGGGCCCGAGGAGCCCGAGCTGCAGGCAGCCCGTCATCACGGAGGCGATCGCCACCGTGAAGAAGCCCAGCGGCATGGGTGAGGCGATGGGCCGCAGGTTGATGCGGGTCATCGACCGGAGGTCCGGTTCGAAGCGGCGTTCCGCCCGGGCGTCCGGCTGCTCGGCCGGGCCGGCGGCGGCCGCCGCGACGTCGTGCGGGTCCGCCATCAGCCGCGCACCAGCGGGGTGTCGACCAGGTGCTCGGCCAGGAACCACACCTGGGCCTCGCCGGTGCGGACGACCTCCGAGACGAGCAGGTCGGCGCTGCCCTCGTCGCCCTCCGCGGAGAGCCTGGCGGCGGCGTCCCGGGCGTCGATCAGGATCCGCTCGTGCGCGTCGAGCAGTCGCGACAGCATGGCGGGGACCTTCTCGACGCCGTCCGGCGGCCGGGGGACGGACGTCAGCTCCGCGACGTGACGCGGGTCTCCGACGGCGACGCCGCCGAGGCTCTGCACCCGCTCGGCCAGGGCGTCCACGATGGCCAGTTGGGCGTCGGCGTGCTTGTCCAGCATCAGGTGGAGCGAGTAGAAGGTCGCCCCGCGCATGAGCCAGTGGTGCTTCTTGTAGAGCGAGTAGAGGATCTGGGTGTCGGCGAGGACGCGGTTCAGCCGCTGGCAGCCGTACATGCGGGTGTCGTGGCCGAGGCCGATCGGCAGCTGCTTGAGCGTGCCGAACGCCTGGGTCTCGGCGCCCTTCTGGTGCAGCAGCGGCTGGCCGCCGCCGGTCGGGTGCGCGGTCTCGTCAGCGGTCCGGTGCACGGTTTCCATCGGGTGCTCCTGTTCGGGGAAGGGGGTCCGGGGGTGGGCAAGGGGTCCGGGGGGGTGGCAAGGGGTCCGGTGGGCGGAAGGGCGTCCGGTGGGTCCGGTCGCCCGGTCGGGGTGCGCGCGGCCGGGCCCGTTCTGCGGAGTCCGCGGTCGGCGGCTCGGCACTCCTCGAAGCTACGGCCGACCCGGCCGGGCGGCTGTGCGCCCCGTGCCCCGGAGTTGGCACCACAGCGCACCACGCCGCACGTCACCGCACGACGCCCGCATGACGCGGCACGACGCCGCATGACAACGCACGACGCCGCACGACGCCGCGCCGAGCCTGTGAGCCGTGGTCACAGGATCACCGCCTGTCTGGCTGGGTACCGGGCCGGTCCGCAGGATGGCCGCATCGGACGTCCTGTCAGCCGTCGCGCGGCCGCTTCCGCCCGCCGTCCGAGGGCCGGCCGCGCCTCGTACCAGAAGGTGGTACCCCGTCGTGAGCAGCATCTCCGACCCGCCCCTGCCCGACCGGGCCGAGGAGGTCCCGCCGCTGGACGCACCGGCACCGGGCTTCGACCGGTGGCGCTACGCAGGGGTGTTCCTCCTGCTGTTCCTGTTCGGCACGGAGACGTTCCTGGTGTCGCCACTGCTGCCGACCATCGCGGACTCGGTCCGCACCAGCGAGGCGGCCGCCGCGTCCAGCGTCACGGCGTACGTGCTGGTGTACGCCGTCGCGGCGCCCTTCCTCGGGCTGTCGAGCGACCGGTTCGGCCGTCGGCGCACCCTCGTCGTGGGCACCCTGCTGTTCGTCCTGTCCAACGCGGCGGCGGCCCTGTCCACCGGGCTGACCCTGCTGGTCGTCTCCCGCGCGGTGGCTGGGCTGGCGGCGGCTGCGGCCGGGCCGGCGATCTGGGCGCACATCGCCGAGACCGCGCCGGAGGCGGTGCGCGGGCGGGCACTGGGCCTCGCCATGGCGTTGTTCTCCTGCGGCCAGGTGATCGGTGTGCCGCTCGGCGGGTTCCTGGCCGGGCTGGCCGGCTGGCGCTCGGCGTTCTGGGCGCTGGCGGTCGGCACGGCCGCCGCGGTGCCGCTGCTGCTGCGTCAGGTCGGGGGCGGACCGGCCGGGGCGCCCGCGCCACGGGTGGGCGCGGTCCGGGCGATCCTGGCGGGCTGGGCCGACCCGACGCTGCGCCGCGCCCTGCTGGTCAACACCGTGTTCAACACGGCCAACCTGGGCGCCTACACCTTCCTCGGCGCGCTGCTGGTGCAGCGCTTCGACCTGTCGGTGCAGGCGCTCGGTCTGGTGGGCGTGCTGGTCGGCGCGGGCAGCATGGCCGGTTCGCTGGTGGGCGGTCGGCTCGGCGACCGGGCCAGGACCGCCGGGCGTTCGGACCTTCCGCTACTGCCGCTGTGGGGCGTCCTGCTGGCGGTGGGGATCGCGGTGACGGCCGAGGGGCCGGGCCTGGTCCTCGCCCTGGCCGGGGTGACGGTGTGGTTCCTCGCCTCGGGGGGCTTCGTGACGGACCAGCAGACGCTGGCGGGCACCATCGCCCCGGAGCTGCGGGCGACCTCCAGCGCCTGGCTGACCTCGACCATGTACGCGGGCACCGGCGTCGGCGCCTGGGTGGTGGGGACGTTCGGCGACGTCGCGCAGGGCACCCTGCTGGTCGGCGCCGGGCTGGCGCTGCTGGCCGCGCTCGGCGGGCTGGCGGTCAGTGCGGGGCTGCGCCACAACGCGACCGCCACCGCCGGCGCCACCGCCACCACCGGCGCCACCACCGCGGCCGCCACCGCGCCGGAGGCCTGAGACCGGCTCAGCCGACCCGGCGCTCCCCCTCGCCGCCGCCGACCGCGCGCAACGGATGCTCGACCAGTTCGGTCATCCGCGCCCGGTCGGCGGCGGCGGTCGGGGTGAACAGCAGCACCGTCGCGGACGGGTCGTCCACCGGGTGGAAGGACGACAGGGTCAGCCGGACCGGGCCGAGGCCGGCCGGCGCGACGGTGACGGTGCGCACGGTCAGTTCCGCCACCGAGTGGCACCCCCACCAGTGGCGGAGCTCCGGCGCGTCCTCGTCCAGGTGCCGGTAGACCTCGCGGGTGCGGGGGTCGGCGAGGGCGGGGCCGGCCTGCGCGCGGAAGTGCTGGAAGACGTTCATCGCGAGCGGTTCCCAGTCGGGCAGCACCGCGCGTACCCGCGGGTGCGCGGCCATCACCCACATGAGGTTGCGCCGGTCGGCGGGCACGAACTCGGGCGGGCCCCACAGCGCCGCCCACGCGGTGTTCCAGCCGCGCAGGTCGAAGTGGCGGTCGAGCAGGACGGCCGGGCTGGTGGGCCAGGAGTCGAGGACGGGCTGGATGGCCTCGGCGACGCGGCCGGTGCCCTCGGGCCCGGCGGCCGGGGCGGGCTCGTGGTAGCCGGCCAGGCGCAGGGCGTGCCGCAGGCCCGCGTCGTCCAGCCGCAGCACGCGGGCGATCGCCTCCAGCACCTGTCGGGAGGCGGCGACCCTCCCCTGTTCGACCCAGGTGTACCAGGCGAGGCCGACGCCGGAGAGGGAGGCGACCTCTTCGCGGCGCAGGCCGGGGGTGCGGCGGCGGGTGGTGGCGGTGAGGCCGACGTCGGCGGGCTTGAGGAGTTCGCGGTGGGCGCGCAGGAAGGCGCCGAGTTCCCGTCCGGCGGGGGGAGTTGACACGGGTGGGCTCCTCGGACACTTGCTGCGGACGTCGGGGGTTCCGGGGTTCGGTCCCAGCGTAGGTGGAGCCCGCCGCTCCTCCCAGGGGTGAGCGGCGGCCTACACACACTGTTAACGACAGCACACACCGTCAACGACCGCACACTGTCAACGGGACGTCAACGACCAGAGCCGGACGGCCATGTGGCTGACGTGTCCGCGCTCCCGCTGCCGGCGCCAGGCGCTCTCGCCGACGGCGCGGAAGAACTCCGCCCGCCGGTCCTCCGGCACGAGCCCGCTGTAGTAGTCGCCGAAGGTGGCGGCGTGGAAGTGCTCGTACTGCGCGGCGCCGTCGACGGTGACGACGGCGTCGCGCTCCAGGTGGCCGGCCACCCGCAGGTGCGGGCCGATCAGCGCCGCGAGGTCCTCGACGGTCCTGGTGCGGGTGGCGATGGGCAGGACGCCGCCGCGGGCGAAGGCGCCGGGCACCTCGTCGTACGGGGTACCGAGGGCGACCAGGGCGTCCCGGACGAGTTCGTCCTCGCCGCCGAGCCCGTGTTCGTCCCGGGCGGGGTGGTAGGTGGTGAGCAGGAACGTGCCGCCGGGGGCGAGGTGGGCGCCGGCCCAGGCGAAGATCCGTTCCTCGTCCGGGTGGAGCCAGTGCAGCACCGAGGTCTGGGTGATCACCTCGGCCCGGAAGGGCAGCGGCTCGGGCGCGGTGAGGTCGGCCCGGTGCAGGGCGACCCGCTCGCCGTACGGCCGGAGCCGCTCGGCGGCCTCGGCGATGCGGTGCGGTGAGCGTTCCAGGCCGACGGCGCGCCGCAGGGTGGGGAACCGTTCGAGGGCGGCCTGTAGCAGTTGGCCGATCCCGCTGCCGAGGTCGATCAGGGTCTCGGGGGCGCCGGTGACCTGGTCGAGCACCCAGTCGCGGTCCTGGACCTGGCGCAGTCGGCTGGCGTCGGCGTACCCGGCGAGGGTGCGGGCCTGGATCTCGACGGCGGACGCGGTCACTTCTGGTTCTCCTCGGCGTCGGCGGGCCGGTCGACCAGCTGCAGCAGCCGCTCACGGGCCCCGCTCTGGTCGTACCGCTTGAAGATGTTGATCCGGTTGCGCGCGAGGTCGCCCCGGTGCACGTACTCGTAGAGGTCCTGGCGCTGGCCGAAGCCGTCGCCGGTGAGCTCCCAGGCGATCCGGAACAGCCGGGACTTGCGCTCGGCGTCGATGCCGCGCCCGCGCATGTAGCGGTCCAGGTGCGGGCGCAGCCGGGGGTGGGCGAGGTCGGCGGCGGTGGGCTGGATGAGCAGTCCCGAGGCGCCGATCCGGCGGACGATCTCGACGGCGCTGCCGGCGACCTCGGCGGACCAGACCCGGGAGGCGGCGGTGTCACCGGGGGCGAAGAGGCCGCTGTCGGTGGGGCCGCCGCGGGCTTCGGCGGCGTCCAGGAAGTACTCGGTCAGCTCGGCGTACCCGGCGAGGCGTCCGAGGTCCTCCTGGATGTTGCGGAAGCCGTCCACGCCGATCGACTCGGCGAGGAGGGTGGCGGTGGCGAGCAGGGTACGCAGCCGCTCGCGGTAGCGGACGTGGCCGATGTAGGCGCTCCAGGCGTTGATCCGGGCGAGGCCGAGCCGGGCCAGGGCGGGGTCGCGCAACAGGAAGACGCGCTCCCAGGGCACCAGGACGTCGTCGAAGAAGAGCATCGCGTCCTGCTCGTCGTACCGCGCGCCGAGCGGGTGGGCGTGGCCCCAGGCGGCGGTGCCGAGCGGTTCGCGGGCGAGGGTGATCAGGCCGGGGGTGTCGAGCGGCAGGGCGAACCAGCTCACGAACTGCTCGCCGCGGCCCTCGGTGAAGGAGGCCGAGAGGTAGACCAGTACTTCGTGGGCGAGCGGGGCGAGGGTGGTGAGCTGCTTGGCGCCGCGCACCACGATGCCCTGGTCGTTCTCCTCGATGACGCGCAGGGCGAGGTCGGGGTCGTCGACCGGGGAGGCGGAGCGGTCGATCTGCGGGTCGCCGAGGGCGTGCGAGAGGACGAGGTCGTTGGTGGCGCAGTGGCGGTACCAGGCTTCGGCGTTGGCGCCGAAGCGGGGGTCGGCCTCGGCGAGCCGGTGCCGGAAGTCGTGGACGCCGACGGCGATGGAGGCCATGAAGGCGGGCGAGCGGCCCTGCTGTCCGAGTGCTTCGGCGTGCCAGAACTCGGCGCTGCGGCGCTGGAGCCGGAGGTCGTCGAGGGTGCGCGGGGGCTGGTAGGCGCGGGCCAGCCGCAGGCCGCTGTCGGGGTCCTGCCAGGTGAGCAGGTCGCGGTGGTCGGGGTCGTGCTGGAGGTCGAGCAGGCGGGCCAGTTCGTCCACGGCCGGGCGGAACGCGGGGTGCTCGGCGGGGTTGGCGATCCGTCGGCCGTCGAGGTACAGCTCACGGCCGTCGTCGAGTTCGGCCCGGTAGCGGTCGCCGGTGAGGAGGCCTCGGGCGGTGGCGGGCGCGCCGCGACCGGTGCGGGTGTCCAGCAGTGTCATGCGCCGACTCCGTTGGTGGTGAGGGGATTCGGGGCCAGTACGCGGTACTGGCCGTCGTGGTAGAGGAGGGGTGTGCCGTCGTCGCGGGCGGCGGCGGCGACCCGGCCGACCAGGATGGTGTGGTCGCCGCCGGGGAGGTCCGCGTGCAGCCGGCAGTCGAACCGGGCCAGGGCGTCCTCGACGAGCGGCGCGCCGGTTGCGGCCGTCCGCATCGGTACGGCGGCGTGGGCGCCGACGGCGGTGAAGGCGCCGCGCGCGCGGCCGGCCCCGGGGGTGGCGAACCGCCGGGCGACGGATATCTGACGGTTCGTCAGGATCGACAGTCCGAAGTGTCCGGAGGCCCGGACGGCGGCGACCAGCGGGCTGTGCCGGCCGATCGCGACGGTGACCAGCAGCGGGTCGAGGGAGAGGGTGCTGAAGGAGGAGACCGTCTTGGCGAAGACCTCCTCGCCGGTGCGGGCGGTGATCACCGCGACCCCGCTGGTCCAGCCGCGGGAGGCGGCCCGGAAGTCCTCGGCGGCCGTCCGTACGTCCGGTTCCTCGACGGCCGCCCGCACTTCGGGGCCGTCGACGGCCGCCCGCAGGTCGGAGGCGGCGGTCGGGGCGGCCGTCGGGGCGGCCGTCGGGGCGGCCGTCGGGGCGGCCGTCGGGGCGGCGGTCGGGGCGGCGCCGCTCATCGCAGCCCCACCCGGTAGGCGCGCAGCCACTCGTCGACCTGGACGAGGTGGTCGAGGCCGCCGACCGGGTTCGGCGCGGTGCGCGGGCTGGGCAGCGGCCGGCCCTCGGCGAGCAGCCGGCGGACCAGCTCGCGGTCCACCAGCTCGAACACCGGCGCGTTCGGGTCGGCCAGCAGGTCCTGCGCCCGGGCCGTGAGCACCTCGGTGTAGCGGACGGCGGGCGTGGACGGGTACCCGCTCTTGGGCCGGTCGGTGACCTGCGGCGGGAGGAGGTCCCGGACGGCGTCCCGGAGCAGGCCCTTGGCCCGCCCGTCCGGCGCCTTGAGCGCCCACGGGACGTTCCACAGGTACTCCACCAGGCGGTGGTCGCAGAACGGCACCCGGACCTCCAGGCCCACCGACATCGACACCCGGTCGACCCGGTCCAGCAGCGGGGGCAGCCAGCGGGTCAGCGCGAGGTGGAAGACCTCGCGGATCCGCGCGTCGCGGGCCGGCTCCCCGTCCAGGCGCGGTACTTCGCCGAGCGAGCGGCGGTAGGCGGCGGCGGTGTACTCCTCGGGGCGCACCTCGGCCCGGACGTCCGCGCGCAGCAGGTCCGCCGGGGTGGCCCTGCCGTGCAGCCACGGGAAGGTCAGGGCGGCGACCGCGGCGGCGTCGTGGAAGTAGGGGTAGCCGCCGAAGATCTCGTCCGCGGCCTCGCCGGAGAGCGCGACGGTGGAGCGCCGCCGCACCTCACGGAAGAGCAGGTGCAGGGAGGCGTCCATCTCGCCCCACCCGGGGCGGTCGCGGGCGCGCAGGACGGCGTCGCGGGCGTCCAGCAGGTCGTCGTCGGGCACCAGGACGGTGGTGTGCAGGGTGCCGATGTGCTCGGCGGCGGCCTCCACGTAGGGGGCGTCGAGGGTGGTCCGCCAGGCGTCGGGGGTGCGGTCGGCGCTGCCGGGGAAGTCGACGGAGAAGCTGGTGATCTTGCCCTGGCCGGCCCGCTCGCGGGCCGCGGCGGCCAGCGCGGTGACGGCGCTGGAGTCGACGCCGCCGGAGAGCAGGGTGCACAGCGGGACGTCGCTGATCAGCTGCCGTCCGACGGCGTCGGCGAGCAGGCCGCGGACGGTCGCCCGGGTGGTCGCGGCGTCGTCCCGGTGCTCGGCAGACTCCAGCCGCCAGTAGCGGACCTCGCGGGTGGCGGCGCGCGTGACGGCCACCAGGTGGCCGGGCCGCACCTCGTGGAGGCCGCGGAAGAGGCCATGGCCGGCGCTCGGTGCGGCGGGCAGCGCGAACAGTTCGGCGATGCCCTCCGCGTCCAGCTCGGCGCGGAACAGCGGGTTGGCGAGCACCGCCTTCGGCTCGGAGCCGAACAGCACGCCGCTGCGGTGGTCGTGCCAGAAGAGCGGTTTGATGCCCAGGTGGTCGCGGACCAGCAGCAGTTCCTCCTGCCGGGCGTCCCACAGGGCGTAGGCGAAGATGCCGTTGAACCTGGACGGCGCGGACCGGCCCCACTGGAGGTGGGCGCGCAGGACCACCTCGGTGTCCGAGCGGGTCCGGAAGACGTGCCCGAGGGCCTCCAGTTCGGTGCGCAGTTCGCGGTGGTTGTAGAGCTCGCCGTTGTAGGAGAGGACGGCCGCAGTGTCCGGTCCGGGTCGGTCGGCGAGCGGCTGGACGCCACCGTCGAGGTCGATCACGGACAGCCGCCGGTGGCCGAGGGCCGCGTGCCGGGAGAGCCAGACGCCGTCGGCGTCCGGGCCCCGGCAGGCGAGGGTGGCGGTCATCTCCCGGAGCGCCCGGGCCTGGTGGAGCAGGTCGGTGTCCCAGTCGATCCAGCCGGTGATTCCGCACATGTCAGGACTCCCCGGGTTCGTCGGTGACGGTGGGTCCGGCGGGGCCGGAAGGCGGAGCGGGCGCGGCGGGCTCCGCGGGCTCCGCAGGCCGGGCGGCTCCCCCGGGCCGGACGTCCCCGGCCGGCGAGCCGTCCGCGCTCGCGGCGGTGCACTCCCAGCGGCAGCCGTGGCCGGTCGGACCGTGCGTCAGCCGGTGCGCGGGCCGGTAGCCCTTGGCGCGGATGTTGGCGGACAGCGCCTCGGTGCAGTAGGTGCAGGGCGAGGCGAGGGTCAGTCGGACGCCCGAGCGACGGGCCTTCTCGCGGTAGTCCCAGATCGCGCAGTGCGTGATGGTGAGCCCGGCGTGCTCGGGGCCGGGCTCCGCGTCGTCGTCGAACTCGTAGTCCGAGCCGTACAGTTCGGCCTGCCGGGCGATCCGGTGGATCGGGTCAGCGGCGCCCCGGCCGTGGTCGGGCTCGACGTCGCGGTGCACCTCGGCGTTGGAGCGCGCCCAGTCGCCGAGCACCTCCTCGCCGTAGCGGAGGACGAGGAAACGTTCCATCAATGCCTGGTCGCGGAAGAACACCCGCTGCCACTCGACGGCCGGCGCGTCCCGCTCGGGCAGGTCCGCGAAGAGCTCGGACTGCAGGACGAACCAGTCGGTGAGGTGCAGTTCGTCCCCGCGGGACACCAGGTACCGCGTCAACCCGGCCTCGGCCTCGTGCAGCCGCTGCCGCCAGAGCGCGGACCGCTCGGCGTCCGGCATCGCGCGGTACGGCGACCTCGGCTGCTCCGCACCGGGGCGCCGTCGGCCCGCGCCGGCGGCCAGGACCGCCGTGCGCGGCCCGGCCTCGCCGCCCGCCCGGCCACCGGAGCCGGTCGCACCGCCCGTCCCGTCGGACACACCCCCCATCGGGCCATCTCCCTTCGGCTGAACGATCCTTCGGACCGTCGTGTCGTCGTCGTTCCCGCCACGCTACGAAGCGGCCCGACCGGCTCGGTAGCCCCGAACGGCGCCGGTCAGGGCGCCGATCGTCGCCGTGCGGATGCTCCGAAGGTCGCCCGGCGCCCCGCCCTCCGGGAGCCGGGGCACGGCGAACGGCGGCACGGCGGCACGACGGCACGACGGCACGGCGACACGGCGAACGGCGGCACGACGGCACGACGACACGGCGACACGGCGACACTGCGGCACGGCCGAAGCCGGAGACCGTGAAGGGCGGACACCACGAAGGGCGGGCCCCGCGTACCGGCGGGACCCGCCCTCGGGCGGTGCGTGCGTGGGAGCCGGACCTATCCGGCGAGCCCGTGGCGGTGGGCGTAGAGCGCGGCGCGCAGCCGGTCGGGCTGCCCGATCTTGCGCATGGCCTGGGTGAGGTGCTTCTTCACGGTGGCCTCGGCCAGGGCGAGTTCACGCCCGATCTCGGCGTTGCTCAGCCCGTGCCCGAGCTCGACGAGCACCTCGCGCTCGCGCTCGGTCAGCCCGGCCTGCTGCGGCGGCAGTTCGCCGAGGTGCCGGGCGGGTGCCGCCGCATGGGTCCGGGCGGGCGGCGGCGCCGGCAGGAACACCGACCCGCCGGCCGCGACGAGTTGGACCGCGCCGATGATCCGTTCCCCCGCGAGGTCGAGCGGGAAGCACCCGCTGGCTCCGGCCAGCAGCATCCGGCTCGCCTCGGCGGTCGACTCGGCCCGGCGCAGCAGCAGGACCCGGGCGTCGGGTGCCCCGTCGGGTCCGCGCAGCGCCACCACGGCCGCCAGGTCCTCCTCCAGGCTCGCCCCGCGGCCGAGCAGGACGACGTCGGGGGCGATGCGGTGCACGGCCGCCACGGCGCGCAGCGGGTCACCGGTGGAGCCGACCACCGCCAGTCCGGGCGCGGTGGCCAGCACGCTGCGCAGCCCGGCGCTGGCCACCGAGTGCCGCTCGACCAGGAACACCCGGGCGAGCGCGGTGCGGTCGCGGTCCTCGTCCACGCACATCGGGTGGCCGCAGCCGCAGCCGGCGTCGGCCCGGCCGGGGGCGGGCGGTGCCGGTTCGGCCAGCAGCTGGTGACCGGCGATCAGGTCCAGCGGGTTGTCGATCTCGGCCCGCGGCCGGGCCGGCCCGGTTCCGGGGGCGTCCCCCGGGCCGGGGCCGCCGCAGGCGCCGCGGCGGGCGGGAAGCCGGCGGCCCCGAGGGCCGGCCGGGGCGGCGAAGGTGCTCACTGCTGCCATCGGGCACCTCCGGGGACGGAGGTCGGACGTCTGTGGCGTGGCATGGCGATGCGGTCCCCCTAGCTGGTGGCTGGTCGGCCCCGTGGACGCGGTGTGCTGCGACAGGGCTCCGCCGGCGACGCGGACGGGCGTCGGGCATGGATTCCGGGTGAGGAGGGGGCGCCGACCGCGGCGGGTGTGGACCGGGGCGGTCAGCGCGTGGAGCGCGATCGACAGGACTCGTCGAAACACCTTCGGTGCCACGAGCCGCCGATCCCGACCAAGGTGAAGCCGGTCCGCCGAATAGCCATGCGGGGAACCCTAGGTCCGGTTCCTTGTGCTGGTCAAGGACAGGACCGGGCCCCGGCGGCCCGGGCAGCGGCACTCCCGCCACCCACGGATCCTGTGACCGGGAGTAACAGCACCAGGAACTGACTGGCTGTCCGGGCCGTGCATCCGCAACGCTCCTCCAAGCGACCGCGGCCGCCGCGGCGGTGCTCCGACTCCCGCTGACGGCACCCGAGTTCCGCTGACGACCCCGGACACGCGCCGACCGCCCCCGCCCCGGGGCCGAACCGACGGCCCGGCCCACCGGACCGCCCGCACACCCGACCCTCGGCCCTCTCCCCTCCGCACACCCGACCCCTGACACACCCGTCCCTCGGCCCTCTCCCCTCCGCACACCCGACCCCTGACACGCCCGATCCCTGACACGCGCCCGATCCCTGACACGCGCCCGACTCCCGACACGCCCGACTCCCGAAGGAGCAGCAGGACCATGCCCGCACCGCCCCACCGGCCCACCGCCGGCCCGTCCGGCGCCCCGCCCCGGAGGGCCGACGGGTGACCCGGTTCCTGCTGCGCCGGCTCCTGCTGGCCGTCCCCACGCTGCTCGGCGTCACCGCCGTCGTCTTCGCGACCGTCGCGCTCGTCCCCGGCGACCCGGTCGCCGCCTTCCTCGGCCCGGGAGCGCCGCCCGGAGCGCGGCGGGAACTCACCGAACGGCTGGGCCTGGACCAGCCGTTGCCCGTCCGCTACGTCGACTGGCTCGGCCACGCGCTCACCGGCGACCTCGGTACGTCCGTCTCCGGACAGCGCCCGGTCGCCGACCTCCTGCTCCCCGCGCTCGGCCGGACCCTCACCCTGACCGGGGCCGCGTTCCTGCTGGTGCTGGCGGGCGGGGTGGCACTCGGCGCGGTGGGTGCGCTGCGCCCGCGCGGCCCCGGTGGGCGGATCTCCGGGGCGTTGTCCACCCTCGCGGTGTCCGCGCCGCAGTACTCGGTGGCGCTGCTGCTGATCGCCGTCTTCGCGGTCGGCCTGCGCTGGCTGCCGGCCGGCGGCACGCACGACGTGTTCGGTTCCGGCGGCCCGGCCGACCTGGCCAGGCACCTGGTGCTGCCCGCCGTCGCGGCCGCGCTCGTGCCGCTCGGCCTCACCGCCCGGGTGTTCCGGGCCGCGCTGGGCACCGTCCTGGCCGGCGAGTTGGCCGACTCGCTGCGCGCCCGCGGTCTGCGCCCGGCCGCCGTGCTGCGGCACTGCGTGCACAACGCCTCGCCCGCGCTGCTGACCATCGGCGGCCTGCAACTCGCCTACCTGCTGGAGGGGGTGGTCTTCGTGGAGACCCTGTTCGCCTGGCCCGGTATCGGCCGGCTGCTGTACGACGCGCTCACCGCCCGCGACCTGCCCCTGGTGCAGGGCGGGGTGCTGGTGGTGGCGGTCGCGTTCGTCGGCGTCAACCTCCTGGTGGACGCGGCGCACGCGGCGATCGACCCGAGGGTGAGGGTCTGACATGACACCGACCCGGTGGACCGGGCGGAACGCGGGCCTGGTTCTCTCCGGTGCGCTCGCCGTACTGCTGCTCCTGCTCGCCCTCGCCGCACCGCTGGTCGCGCCGTACGACCCGGCCGCCGGACGGCTCGCGGACCGGTTGCTCGACCCCGGCAGCCCGGGCCACCTCCTCGGCACCGACGGCCAGGGCCGCGACCTGCTGAGCCGTCTGGTCTGGGGCGGGCGTGCCTCGCTCACCGGCGGGCTCGTGCCGGTCACGGTCGCCACCGTCGCCGGGACGCTGCTCGGCATCGCGGCGGGGCTCGGCGGCCGCCTCACCGAGCAGGCCCTGCTGCGCACGCTGGACGTGCTCTACGCGTTCCCCGGGGTGCTGCTGGCGATCGCCGTCGCCTCGCTGCTCACCCCCGGCCTGGGCGCGACGGTGCTGGCGCTGTCCGTGGTGCTCACCCCCGCGGTCGCCCGGGTCGCGTTCACCGAGACCCGGCGGATCCGCAGCTCCGAGTACCTGGAGGCGGCCCGGGTCAGCGGCGCCGGCTGGGGCGCGCTGGTGCTCCGTCAGGTCGTCCCCGTGGTGGCGCCGGTGGTGCTCGTGTACGCCTCGTCGCTGGTGGGGCTCGCCGTCGTGTACGCCGCGGGGCTGTCCTTCCTCGGGCTCGGCGTCGCCCCGCCCACCGCCGAGTGGGGCGCGATGCTGGACGAGCTGCGGCCCGCCCTGCTCACCCATCCCTGGGTGGCGGTGCTGCCGGCCCTCGTCATCCTCGCGGTCTCGGTCGTGTTCAACACCCTCGGCGAGGCGCTGCGCACCCGCATCGGCGACGCCGCCGCCCACCTGCCACGGGCCACCCCGGCGGCGGCCCGGCGAGCCGCGAAGCAGGTGACCCGATGAGCCACGGAAAGGGTGGCCCGACGAACGGTGGATCGGCCGGCCCGACGAACCGCGCATCGGGTGACCGGACGGGCGCACTGCTGGAGATCGACGGTCTGGGCGTCACGTACCCCAGCGGCGTCCGGGCCGTCGACGGGGTGTCCCTCGCGCTGCGGGCCGGCGGCGCCCTGGTGCTGCTCGGCGAGTCCGGCAGCGGCAAGACCACCGTCGCCCGGACGGTGCTGGGCCTGCCCGGGCGCGGCGCTGCCGTGAGCGGCACCGTCCGCCTCGCCGGGACGGACCTGCGGACGCTCGACGAACGCGCGCTCTCCGACGTCCGCGGCCGGCGCATCGGCTACGTGCCGCAGGACCCGAGCTCCTCGCTCGACCCGCTGCGCCGGATCGGCCCGCAGCTCGCCGAGGTGCTGCGCCGGCACGGGGTAGCCGACGGCCGTCGGGCCGCCCGTGCCGCCGTCCCCGGGCTGCTCGCCACCGCCGGCGTCCCGGATCCGGAGCGGGTCGCCCGGGCGTACCCGCACGAACTCTCCGGCGGCCTGCGCCAGCGCGCCGCGATCGCCCTCGCGATCTGCTGCGGGCCGGAGCTGCTGATCGCCGACGAGCCGACCACCGCGCTGGACGCCCTGGTCCGCGGCCGGATCCTGGACCTGTTCACCACCCTGCGCGCCGACTGCGGCATCGCGCTGCTGCTGGTCACCCACGACCTCGCGGTGGCCCGGCGGATCGGCGGCACGGTGGCGGTCATGCGGGCCGGGCGGGTCGTCGAACTCGGCCCGGCCGAGCGGGTGCTCCGCGAGCCCGACCACGCCTTCACCGCCGCCCTGGTGGCCGCCGAACCGGGAGCCCGCCGATGAGCACCGACCCCCGCACCGCCGCCGGCCTGCACACCGCGACCGACCAGCGCCCGACCGGCCCCCACACCGCGGCCGACCACCGGCCCGCACCCACCACCGAGGCCCCCCTGCTCGCCCTCGACGCCGTCGGCAAGCGCTTCGGCGACCGGACGGCCCTGGCAGGGGTCAGCCTCCGCGTCGCCCCCGGCGAGACCGTCGGCCTGGTCGGCGAGTCCGGCTCCGGGAAGTCCACCATGGCCCGCCTCGCCCTGGGCCTGCTCTCCCCCGACTCCGGCAGCGTCCGCTTCGCGGGCCGCGACCCGTACCGGCTGCGCGGGCGCGCCGACCGCGCGCTGCGGGGCCGGCTGCAGTTCGTCCCGCAGCACCCGCGCGGCTCGCTCAACCCGAGCCTGCGGGCCGGGGAGGCGGTCGCCTTCGTCCTGCGGCTGCACGGCACGCCGCGCGCCGAGCGTGCCGCGGAAGTCGCCCGGCTCTTCGCCCAGGTCGGTCTGGAGCCCGCACTCGCCGCCCGCTACCCGCGGGAGCTGTCCGGCGGGCAGCTGCAGCGGGTGGCCGTCGCCCGGGCGCTGGCCACCGGGCCGGAGCTGCTGGTCTGCGACGAGCCCACGTCCGCCCTGGACCGCAGCGTGCAGGCCCGGCTGCTCGACCTGCTCACCGGTCTGCGTGAACGCACGGGCCTGGCCTACCTGTTCATCTCCCACGACCTCGCCGTCGTCCGTCATCTCGCCCACCGGGTGCTGGTGCTGCGGGCGGGCCGGGTGGTCGAGGAGGGCCCCGCCGACCGTCTCTGGGACTCCCCCGCGCACCCGTACACCCGGGCCCTGCTGGAAGCCGCCACCGGCGCCGCCCCGTCCGCGCCCTGACGCCCACGCCCACGCCCACGCGACCGCCCTCCCCCGACGAACCACAGCCGCACCACAGCCGCACCGCAGACGCACCGCAGACGCACCACCGAACCGACGAGGAATCACCATGAACCGCACCGCCCGCATCCGCTCCAGAGCCGTCGCCCTGCCGGCCGCCGTCGCCCTGCTCGCCGCAGCCGCCGGCTGCGCGGGGTCCGACGGCGGCTCGACCGGGGCGGGCGGCGGTGACGGCCGCGGCGGGACACTGGTCATCGGCGCCACCGGCAAGCTGCCCAACACCGACACCGTGATCGGCGGCGCGGGTTTCGAGGGCAAGCGCCTGGTCTCCTTCCAGCTCTACGAGGGCCTGACCCGCTACGAGTTGCTCAAGGGCACCGACAAGCCGCCGGTGGTCACCGGCGCCCTCGCCACCGACTGGCAGGTCGCGGCCGACCGCAGGACCTGGACGTTCACCCTCCGCAAGGACGTGAAGTTCCAGGACGGCACCCCCTTCGACGCCGACGCCGTGGTCTTCAACCTGGCGCGCTACCTCGACAAGGGCAGCCCCGAGTACACCGACGCCCTGGGCGCCGCCGCCGCGGAGTACGCGGGCGACATCGTCTCCTACCGCAAGACCGACGCCGAGCACGTCGAACTGGTCACCAAGGAGCCCAACGGCCACTTCCCCGAGGACCTCGCGCACGTCCTGATCGCCAGCCCCACCGCCGTCCGCAGGTCCGGCTCGGCGAACTTCGCCCAACACCCGGTCGGCACCGGCCCGTTCAGCTTCGTCTCACAGACCGAGGGCCAGCAGATCGAGCTCGCCGCCAACAAGGACTACTGGCGTGGCGCCCCCAGGCTCGATCGGCTGGTGATCAAGGCGCTGCCGGACGCCGCCGCCCGCACCGCGGCCCTGCGCTCCGGCGGCGCCAACTGGATCGAGTACCCGAACCCGGACGACATCGAGAGCCTGACGTCGGACGGCGTCACGATCGCCACCAACAGCTACGACCACCTCTGGTACTGGATCCTGGACACGTCCAAGGCACCCTGGAACAACCCGCTGGTGCGCCGGGCCGCCAACTACGCGATCGACCGCAAGGCCATCGCCGACAAGCTGCTGCACGGCACCGCCGACCCCGCCTACCAGGCCGCGCCGCGGGCCACCGCCGCCTACGACCCCGCCGGCGACACCTACTCCTACGACCCTGCAAAGGCCCGGCAGTTGCTCGCCGAGGCCGGCGTCCCGAACGGCTTCGCCACCTCCGTCACCGTGCCCACCGGCGGCAGCGGCAACCTGCTGCCGGTGCCGATCGCCGAGGCCCTCCAGCGGGACCTCGCCGCCGTCGGCATCCGGGTCGAACTGCGCACCACCGACTGGACCACCCTGATCGGCGCCGAGGCCAAGGGCCAGGTGGCACTCGGCTCCGATGCCGTCGCCCAGTCCACCACGCTGTTCCAGTCCGAGGCGCTGCTGCCGCTGTTCATCGGTTCCGGGAGCCCGTTCTGGACGGGCCACTACGCGAACCCGCAGGTCGACGGGTTGCTGGCGGCCTCGGCCGCCGACGCCGACCAAGCCGCCCGGCAGGCCGGGTACCGCAAGGCCCTCACGCTCGTCACCCAGGACGCGCCCTGGCTGTTCGTCGTCAACGACCGCAACCCGCGGGCCCTTTCGCCGAAGGTCCACGGGCTGGTGCAGCCGCAGTCGTGGTTCCTCGACCTCACCACGGTCTGGGTCGGCTGAGCCCCGCCCGCACGACATCCCACCCCGCCCCCACCCCCGCACCGAAGCACCCCGGCACCGAAGCACCGAAGCACAGAGCGCCCAGGAAGGACACCCGTCCGATGACCACCCCGTACCCGCCGCACCACCACCCCGAGGCCGAGCCACCCAAGTGGGGCATCACGCTGCCCCTGCCGGGACTGACCATCGACCGGCACCGCTTCCTGGTCGAGCGGCTGCCCGACCTCGGCTACACCGACGTGTGGAGCGCCGAGGGTGGCGGCACCGATGCCTTCACCCCGCTGGCCGC
The DNA here is from genome assembly GCF_042735475.1 of Kitasatospora sp. NPDC059577. Taxonomy (NCBI): domain Bacteria; kingdom Bacillati; phylum Actinomycetota; class Actinomycetes; order Kitasatosporales; family Streptomycetaceae; genus Kitasatospora; species Kitasatospora sp. NPDC059577. The sequence continues at coordinate 85,222 of NZ_JBHWBZ010000024.1, forward strand.
CACGGCGGCGTGGTCCCCGTCGCTGCGGATCGCCACCGGCATCGTCCCGGTGCACACCCGCGGCCCGGCGGTGCTCGCCCAGACCGCCGCAACGCTCGCCCAACTCGCCCCCGGCCGGCTCCTGCTGGGCATCGGCGCCTCGGTCCCCGCCCACGTCACCGACATCAACGGCATTCCGTTCGACGAACCGTTCAAGCGCACCCGGGACGTGCTGCGCTTCGTCACCCGGGCGCTGCGCGGCGAGTACGTCACCGGCGGGTTCGACACCTTCGACATCACCGGCTACCGGCTGCCGCACCCGCCGGCCGAGCCGGTCAAGGTGATCCTGGGCGCCCTGCGGCCCAACATGCTCCGGCTCGGCTTCACCGAGGGGGACGGCGCCATCACCAACCTGCTGTTCCCGCACGACGTGCCGAAGATCCTGGAGACCGTCGGCCCGCAGCCGCCCGGCAAGGAGCTGGTGGTGAAGGTCTTCGTCTGCCCCACCGAGGACACCGACTACGCGCACCGCGCCACCCGGCCCTTCCTGGCCTGGATCCTCAACCGCGAGCCGTACCGGAAGTTCCACGAGTGGCTGGGCCACGGCGAGTTGCTCGCCGAGACGCACCGCCTGTGGACCTCGGGGGACCCGGAGGGCGCCCAGAAGGCCCTGCCGGACGAGGTGGTCGACGGGCTGTTCGTCAGCGGCTCCCCGGAGGAGTGCCGCGAGCGCATCCTGGCCTACCACCGCCCGGGCGTCACCACGATCCAGCTGTACGTGTCGCTGCCGCCGGAGGTGTTCGTCAGCCGGGCGAAGCTGCTCGACACCCTGGCCCGGCTCGGCCCCGCCGCCCGCTGACCCACCACCGCCCCACCCCACCACCGCCCATCACCACCACCCGCCCCGCCGCCGTTCCGTCCCGATTCCCATCCGAGGAGAGTCCGTGCCCCTGGAGATCCGCGGCGGGGTCCGCGCCGCCCCCGTGCCCGGCAGCACCCCGCAGGAGCGCCAGGCCCTGCGCTGGGCCCCCGACGGCCGCGACCGCACCGCCGACCCCGCGTACGTCACCCGCACCGCACGCGAGAACGAGGAGGACGGGCTGGACAGCGCCCTGGTGGTGCAGTCCAGCTCGTGGCCCGACCCCTGGCTGGTGGCCTCCTGGGCGCTGGCCGCCACCACCCGGCTGCGCGTCGCCGTCGCCCACCGGGTCGGTACCACCGCGCCGACCGTGGCGGCCCGCTCCCTGGCGACCCTGGACCGCCTGTCCGGCGGACGGGCGGCGGCGCACGTCGTCATCGGCTCCAGCGACCGCGACACGGCCCGCGACGGCGACCTCCTCGACAAGGCCGAGCGCTACCGCCGCGCCGAGGAGTACCTCGACCTGTTCACCCGCTACCTCGCCGCCGACCGGGACATCGACCACGAGGGCGAGTTCTACACCGTGGCCGACGCCCGCCCCGGCCTGCACCCGCGGCCGGGCGGCGAACTGCTCTCCTTCGGCGGGTCCTCACCGCAGGGCCTCGACCTCGCGGCCCGCTACGCGCAGGTGTACGCCGTCAGCCCCCTGCCGCTGCCCGACACCCGGCGGCGGATCGCCCAGGCCCGCGCCGCGGCCGCCGCCCACGGCCGGTCCCTGCGGATCTGGCGGCACATCACCGTCGTCCTCGCCGACACCGACGAGGAGGCCCGCGACCGCGTCCGCCGCCTGCGCCGGGACGCCCTGCGCCTCACCTCCGGCGGCGCCGGCGGTCGCTGGCGGGAGGCCGTCCAACTCGACCGGGACCGCGAGCGGGGCCGCTCCGACCCGGCCCACGGCGACGAGCAGGTCGCCGCCTACGTGCGCCGCTCCCTCACCGCCGCCTACACCGGCTCCCCGGCCACGGTCGCCGCCCGCATCGGGCTCCTCCGGTCGGCGGGCGTGGACATCGTCCAGCTCGACCTCCCGGTGGAGACCGACCACGACCGGGAGCTGCGCCGCACCCTCGTCCGTCACCTGCGGGCCGGCCACGGCACCCCGGCCGACCGCCGCGGCTGGTGAGTGCACGGTCCGTAATCGCCCGGTCCGTAAGTGCACGGTCCGTCGCCCGTCAGGCGTACAGCGCCACCCGGGGCTGGACCGTGCCCGGCGAGGTCCGGAGCACGGTGAGCCGGTAGTGCTGGGTGAGGGTGTGGTGGCTGTGGAGGACCAGCTTCGCCGAGGTGAGACCGGTGTACAGGGTCCCGGTCTGGCTGGCCAGCGGCACGGTCCTCCAGTGGCCGCCGCTCAGGACCTCCAGCCGGACGTCCGACGGGCTGAGGAAGGGCCCCCGGTCCGGCGACTCGACCAGGATCTGCGGGGCGACGGTCTGGTCCGCCCCGGTGCCGTTGCGGTAGGTGACGGTGATCCGGTGCGCGGCGTGGTCGGTCGGCAGCGGGCTGCCGGGCAGGTCGACGAAGGAGACCGGCACGGCGACGGCCGGCGCCTGCGGGGCGGACGCCACCGCGGCGGCCGCCGACGAGGGCAGCGTGAACGCGGCGGCCGGCAGGACGGCGAGGGCGGTCAGGGCCAGAGCCCGGCCGAGGAGCTTCGTGGTCGGCATGGGGGCCTCTTTCGATCGTTCTCGGCTGCCCCGGAAATCCACCGGAGGCCGCGGCGTACCCGTCCACCCTGCACTCCGACGGCGCAACGCGCATCCGCGCCGCCGCGCAGCCCCGCCGTGCGGCCCGCCCCGCCGACCTCCCGCCGACTTCCCCAGACGTCCCCCGACTTCCCCCCGACGCCCGGGAGGGCCGGGGGCTCCGGCCGGGTAGGGCTGTGGGGGGCGGTCCCGCCCCGTCACCCGGCCGTTCGGGAGGAAACCGATGTCCGCACCGTTCCAGCACCGCCGGTTCGCCGTCGACGACGACGGAAACGACCTGGGGTACGTCGTGTCCCTGCCGGACGGGTACCGGGACGGGCCCGGGCCGTGGCCGCTGCTGCTCTTCCTGCACGGCGCGCTGGAGCGCGGGGAGGACCCGGCGGTCCTGGCCACGCACGGACCGGTGCGGCAGATCACCGAGGGGGCGCGGCTGCCGTTCGTCGTGGTGGCCCCGCAGTGCCCGGCCCACAGTTCCTGGGTGGCGGAGCTGAGCGCCCTCGCCGGGCTGGTGGAGGAGGTGGGCCGGGAGTTCCGGATCGACCCGGACCGTCGGTACGTGACCGGCCTCAGCATGGGCGGCACCGGCTCGTGGGCGCTCGCCGCCCGGTACCCGCACCGGTTCGCCGCCGCCGTGCCGGTGTGCGGTTCCTGGCTGCCCGAGTCCGCGCCCCGCCTCGCGACCGTGCCGGTGTGGACCTTCCACGGGGAGGAGGACGAGGTCATCCCGTTCGCGCACACCGAGCGGTTGGTCGACGCGCTGCGGGAGCTGGGCGCCCCGGTGCGCTTCACCCGCTACCCGGGGGTCGGCCACGACTCCTGGACCCGGACGTACGACGACCCCGAGGTCTACGCCTGGCTGCTCGCCCGGTCCCGCACCGACCCGCACGGCCGGGGAACGGTCCCGGCCCCCGCCCCGGCCGCCGGGCCCTGAGGCCGGTCGGCCGCCCGGGCACCGGTGCGGGAGCCGCCCGGTGCCCGGGCGCCGACAAGGGGCCCGACGGGAGTCCGCCCACCCGGTGGCCCGTCTCCGCCGGGCGCCGCGGAGGGATCCCCACCGAAGGGTGTGAGCCGCCATGACCACGACCGTTGCCGCCTACGCCGCCCCCGCCGCCGGGGCCCGGCTGGGCCCGACGACCATCGAGCGCCGCGCGGTCGGCGAGCACGACGTCCTGATCGACATCGCCTTCGTCGGCATCTGCCACTCCGACATCCACCAGGTCCACGAGGGCTGGGGCGCCGCGATCTTCCCGATGGTGCCCGGCCACGAAATCGCCGGGGTCGTCGCCGCGCGGGGCTCCCGCGTGACGGCCTTCGACGTCGGTGCCCGGGTCGGCGTCGGCTGCATGGTCGACTCCTGCCGGTTGTGCGCGAACTGCCGGGCCGGCCTGGAACAATACTGCGCCGACGGCCCGGTGTGGACGTACAACTCCGTCGGCAGGGACGGCCGGCCCACGTACGGCGGCTACGCGCGGACCGTCGTCGTCGACGAGAACTACGTCGTGCGCGTCCCGGACGCCCTGTCGCTGGACGTGGCGGCCCCGCTGCTGTGCGCGGGCATCACCGCCTACTCCCCGCTGCGGCACTGGAACGCCGGTCCCGGCAGCAGGGTCGCCGTCGTCGGCCTCGGCGGCCTCGGTCACCTGGGCGTACGGATCGCGCACGCGCTCGGCGCCGAGGTCACCGTGCTCTCGCAGTCCCTGCGGAAGAAGGACGACGGCCTGCGGCTGGGCGCCGACCACTACCACGCCACCGCCGACCCGGCGACCTTCGAGGAGCTCGCGGGCCGCTTCGACCTCGTCCTGAACACCGTGTCCGCCCCGCTCGACTTCGCCGCCTACTTCTCGCTGCTGCGAACCGACGGCGCGCTGGTCAACCTCGGCCTGCCCGAGGACCCGGTGCACGTCGAACTGCAGTCCCTCAGCGGGAACCGCCGCAGCCTGAGCAGTTCGGGCATCGGCGGAATCGCGGAGACCCAGGAGATGCTGGACTTCTGCGCCGGGCACGGGGTGGCGGCCGAGATCGAGACGATCCGCGCCGACCAGGTCAACGAGGCCTACGAGCGGGTCCTCCGCAGCGACGTCCGCTACCGCTTCGTCATCGACGCCGCCACCGTCTGACCGGGTTCGGCGCCGGTGGTCCCCGGCCGGCCCCGATCGCGGTGGCAGCGCCCGCGCTGCGGGGCGACGCTGGAGGGGGCAGCCGAAGTCCCGTGCCAGGCCGAGGAGGTCGAGCCGTGAGGTTCATCCAGATCATCGAGTACCGGACCCGTCGCATCGACGAGTTCAACGCCCTGCTCGACAGCTGGGTCGAGAAGAACGCGGGCCACCGTCTGGCGACGCGGGCCCTGCAGACCCGTGACCGCGACGGCGAGGACGTGTACCTGAACATCGTGGAGTTCCCCTCGCACGAGGTGGCGATGGAGAACTCCGCCCGGCCGGAGACCGCCGAGTTCGCTTCGCAGGTCGCGGCGCTGTGCGAGGGCCCGCCGTCGTTCCGCAACCTCGACCTGCTGGAGGAGCGGTCCTTCGAGGGCTGAGGCCCCGGTGCAGCGGGCCGGTACGGTGACCGTCCCGGCCGGTCGGTAGATTCGCTCCCCCGCCACCGACCGACGGAGTTCCCCGTGCCCGACCGGCCCAGCCTGCTGTACGTGACCGACCTCGCCTACCCGGCCGCCGGGCGGCGCTACGGCGACGAGGACGTGTTCCTGACCTCCCGGCTGCGGGAGTGGTTCGACCTCGCGCTGTGCCACCCGCTCGACGCGCGGGCCCTGATGGCGCGCTTCGACGCGGTCGTGGTACGCAACAGCGGGCCGGTGCTGCACTACCGGGAGGAGTACGACCGGTTCCGCGCCGAGGCCCTGTCCGGCGGCGTGCGGGTCTACAACCCGTTGACCGGGCGGGGCGACATGGCCGGGAAGCGGTACCTCCTGGACCTCACCGCGGCCGGTCACCCGGTCATCCCGACCGTCGACCGCCCGCAGGACCTCCCCCTGCTGCCCGTCGTCGACCACTACGCGGTCAAGCCCGAGGAGGGCGCCGACAGCATAGGCCTGCGCTTCCTCACCCGCGCCGAGCTGGGCGGCGTCGAGTGGGGCGGCCTGCTGGTCCAGCCGCGGATCGACTTCGCCTACGAGGTCTCCTTCTACTTCGTGGACGACGAGTTCCAGTACGCCCTCCACGCACCCGACCCGGACCGGCGCTGGGTGCTGGAGCCGTACGAGCCGACCGCGGCGGACCTCGACTTCGCGCGGCGCTTCGTCGCGTGGAACACGCTCGACCACGGGATCCAGCGGGTGGACGCCTGCCGGGCGCCGGACGGGCGGCTGCTCCTCGTCGAGCTGGAGGACCTCAACCCCTACCTGTCGCTCGACCTGGTCCCCGAGCGGGTCCGGGAGCGCTTCGTGCGGTCCCTGGCGGATTCGCTGCGCCGGTTCCTGGGCTGACCCCGCACCGCCGGGACCTCACCGTCGGTCCCTCACTGCCGGGGGACGCCGCCGACGAAGTCCTTCAGGGCGTCCATCCGGGTCCGCCGCCCGGCCGGGTAGCGGCGCAGCGCCCGTTCGGCCCGGCGTGAGCCCGGCCGGTAGCGCCAGCGGGCCCACGGCGAGTCGGGCTTGGCCAGGCGCAGGCAGGCGACCGGCGCGACCAGGGGCACCAGCAGTCCGATCACTCCGAGCGCCGTCTTGCCCTTGAGGATCGCCCCGACGGAGAAGACCAGGTCGACCAGCAGCACGACCGCGAAGGCCAGGTGGGCGGCGGCGCCGTGGCCGACGTCGGAGAACGGGTTGAACCCGGCCACCAGCAGCAGGCCGACCCCCACCGCCAGGAAGGCGGCGTCGACGGACTTGCGCCCCTCGTGCGTCCAGTAGACGTCCTCCAGGTGCAGCCAGAGCGCGTACTCGTCGAGCGTGAGCGCGGCACCGGCGCCGAACAGCGCGGCCAGGATCTGCGCGCCGGGTGTGTCCGGCCGGTAGGCGAACTCCATGGCGCCGGCGATCAGCATGGCGAGGATGCCGTACACCTGGTGGTGGACGTGGGTGCCGCCGACCTCGACGTTGCGGAAGGGGCCGCGGCCGGCCCGGATCAGTCGGGTGATCACGCGGGTGCCCACGAAGGTGAGGACGAACGCGCCGACCATCCACAGGCCGATGCCGTGGTTGGGCACGGTGAGGTTCACCTCGATCGTGGGGTCCGCGGAGCTCACCGTCGCGCCGTCCCGTCAGCCGCCGTGCGCGGCAGCCGCTCCGGAACGCCGGACCCAGCGCCGTCGCCCCCTGTCGCCTTCCGGCACCTCGCACCTCCGCACCATGCCGCGACGGCCCGGTCGCCGGTCTCGGACGCGCCGGGGCCTCCTCGCTCAGCGTATCGGGATTCCGCGGACCCGGCCGGGCTCGGGCCGCGGCGGCCGCTCGGGCGGGCACGCGGGGGGCCCACCGGCGGGCACGCGGGCCGGCACTGCGGGAAAATTACCCCGGGGGGTATATTGGTCAGGGCGTTCCCACCCGGGGAGCCAGAACGAAGGAGAGCGGCATGTGCCGACGAGTCGCCTGTCGACGCTGCGGGAAGCCGACCTACGCCGGATGCGGGATGCACGTGGAGCAGGTCCTGGCGGGCGTGCCCGCGTCGGCCCGGTGCGCCTGCACCGCGCAGGAGCGGACGGGCGGGGGCTGGCTCGCCAGGCTCTTCGGCCGCCGCTGACGCCGCACGGCTCCGGCCGCTCCCGGACCCGCTCGGCCGCCCCGGAGGCGGCCTCCCGAGGCGGCCGAGCGGCCGTGCAGCCCTGCGGCCGTGCGCCGCGTCGTCAGCAGATCCGCGGCAGCTGCTCGCCCATCGGCAGGTCCACCACCCGGGTGCCGCCGAAGCCGGTGCGCGCGACGACCATCCCGGGATGGTCCTCGACGCACTCGCCGATCACCACCGCCTCCGCGCCCAGCGGGTGGGCGCGCATGGCGGCGAGGACCGCGTCCGCCTCGCCACGCGGCACGAAGGCCACCAGCTTGCCCTCGTTGGCGACGTACATCGGGTCCAGGCCCAGCAGGGCGCAGGCGTTGGCCACCGCGTCGGGGACGGGGACGGCCCGCTCGTCCAGCGTCACGCCGACCCCGGACGCCGCGGCGATCTCGTTGAGCGCCGCGGCCAGCCCGCCCCGGGTGGGGTCGCGCAGGACGTGCAGGTCGGGGGTGACGGCCAGCATCGTGTCGACCAGGCCGCCGAGCGCCGCGCAGTCGCTGCGCACCTCGACCCCGAACTCCAGGCCCTCCCGGACGCTCATGATCGCGATCCCGTGCAGCCCGATGGGCCCGCTGACGATCACCACGTCGCCGGGGACGGCCCGCTGGGGCCGGATGTCGACCCCGGCGGGGACGAGTCCGATGCCGGCGGTGTTCAGGTAGATCCCGTCCCCGCGCCCGGCCTCGACCACCTTGGTGTCCCCGGTGACCACCTCGACCCCGGCGGTCCGGGCGGCGGCGCCGAGCGCCCGTGCCACCCGGTCCACCACGGCCATCTCCACGCCCTCCTCCAGGATGAACCCGCAGGACAGGTACGCCGCCCGCGCCCCGCTCATCGCGAGGTCGTTGACCGTGCCGTTGACGGCGAGGTCCCCGATGCAGCCGCCCGGGAAGAACAGCGGACGTACGACGTAGGAGTCGGTGGAGAAGGCGAGCCTGGCCCCGCCGAGCCGCAGGACGGCGGAGTCGCCGAGCCCGGCGAGGGCCGGTCCGCCGAAGGCCGGCGCGAAGAGGTTCTCCACCAGTTCGGCGGACAGCGCCCCGCCGCCGCCGTGCCCCATCACCACCCGGGGGTGGTCGCGCAGCGGCAGCGGGCAGCTCCAGCCGGAGAAGTCGGGGGCGGCCGGGGCGTCGGGAGCCGTCCCGTTGAGGATCTCGGTGTCAGCCAACGGGGGTCGCCTCCTGGGCCGGGGCGGGTGCGGCCGGCGCGCCCAGCCGCCGGTAGAGGTAGTAGGCGGCGCAGGCCCCCTCGCTGGAGACCATGGTGGCCCCGAGCGGGGTGCGCGGGGTGCACGCGGTGCCGAAGGCCTCGCACTGGTGGGGCTTGAGCAGGCCCTGCAGCACTTCGCCGGCCCGGCAGGCGGCGGGTTCGCGGGTGGTGATCCCGGCGACGTCGAAGCGGTGTTCGGCGTCGTGGTCCCGGTAGTGCGGCGCGAGCCGCCAGCCGCTGAGCGGGATGACGCCGATGCCGCGCCAGGCGCGGTCGGCCACCTCGAAGACGTCCTCCAGCATGGCGCGGGCCGCCGGGTTGCCCTCGGGCCGGACGGCCCGCGGGTAGGCGTTGTCGACGGTGTGCTCGCCGCGTTCCAACTGCCGTACGGTGCGCCGGATCCCCTCCAGGATGTCCAGCGGTTCGAAGCCGGTGACCACGATCGGCACCCGGTGGCGGTCGGCGAGCGCCGGGTACTCGTCGGTGCCCATCACGCTGCACACGTGCCCGGCGGCGAGGAAGCCCTGGACCCGGCAGTCCGGTGACTCCATGATCGCGTCGATCGCCGGCGGCACCCGGACGTGCGAGACCAGCATGCTGAAGTTCCGCAGGCCCTCCTTGCGGGCCAGGTGGACGGCCATCGCGTTCGGCGGCGCGGTGGTCTCGAAGCCGATGCCGAAGAAGACGACCTCCCGGTCCGGGTTCTCCCGCGCGATCCGCAGCGCGTCGAGCGGCGAGTAGACCACCCGGACGTCGCCGCCCTCACCGCGGACCCGGAACAGGTCCCGGTCGGTGCCGGGCACCCGCAGCATGTCCCCGAAGGAGCAGAAGATCACGCCGGGCCGGGCGGCGATCGCCAGCGCGCGGTCGATCATCTCCAGCGGGGTGACGCACACCGGGCACCCCGGGCCGTGGATCAACTCGACTTCCTCCGGCAGGAGTTGGTCGATGGCGTGCCGGATGATGCTGTGCGTCTGGCCGCCGCACACCTCCATCAGTGCCCACGGCCGGGTGACCGTGGCCCTGATGTCGGCGAGCAGGCCCTCCGCCAGCTCCGGGTTGCGGAACTCCTCCAGGTACTTCACCGTCCGGCCTCCTCAGCCGCTCGCCCCGCGCCCGGTTCCCCCGACGCCTCCCGGTCCCGCTCCCCCGGGTCCCGCCATTCCCCCGCCGCTTCCCACGGGTCGCCGAACTCCTCCTGCAGCAGCCCGAGTTCCTCGAACAGGGCGAGGGTGCGCCGGGCCGACTCCTCGTCCAGCCGTTGCAGCGCGAAGCCGACGTGGACGATGGCGTAGTCGCCCACCGCCAGGTCGGGCAGGTACTCCAGGCACACGTCCTTGACCACCCCGCCGAAGTCCATGACCGCCATCCGGGTCCCGTCGCGCTCCCCGATCTCCGTTACCCTGCCGGGCACCGCCAGGCACATCCGCTCTCACTCCTCCCGGGTGTCCGCCGCGCGGGCGGCCACCATCAGCTGGCCGAGTGCCAGCCCTCCGTCGTTGGGCGGCACCCGGCGGTGCCGCAGCACGGTGAAGCCGTCCTCCCCGAGGCCGCGCGCACAGGCCGAGGAGAGCAGGGCGTTGGCGAAGACTCCGCCGCTGAGCGCCACCGCGGTGGTGCCGTACCGCTCCCGGACGGCCGCGCAGACCCGCCGGACCAGCTCGGCCACCGCGGTGTGGAAGCGTGCGGCGACCAGTCCGACGGGCGTGCCCGCGGTCACGTCGGCGACCACCGCCGCGAGCACCGGCGCCGGGTCGGCGATCCAGCCGCCGTCGCGCACCAGCAGCCCGAACCGGTAGCCCTCCGCCGCCCGCGACCCGACTGCGGCCGCCTCCAGTTCGATCGCCGCCTGGGCCTCGTACCCGGCCCGCTGGCAGATCCCGGCGAGCGAGGAGACGGCGTCGAAGAGACGGCCCATGCTGGAGGTCGGCACGGTGTTCAGACCGCGCTCCAACTGTCGTTCCAGCAGGCGGAGTTCCTCCGCCGGGCAAGCCTGGACCGACGGCAGTCCGGCGGTCCAGGGCAGACCGGCGGCGCGCAGGTGCGCCAGCGCCGTCCGGTACGGGCGCTCGACCGCCGCGTCCCCGCCGGGCAGCGGGACGTAGGCGAGGTGGGCGAGGCGGCGGAACCCGTCGTAGTCCGCCAGCAGCACCTCGCCGCCCCAGATCGCGCCGTCCTCGCCGTAGCCGGTCCCGTCGAAGGCCAGGCCGAGCACCGGCCGGCCGCCGTCGAGGCCGTGCTCGGCCATCACCGCGGCGATGTGCGCGTGGTGGTGCTGCACCCGGCGCACCGGCCGGCCGGCGGCGGCGCGCTCGGCGTGCCGGACCGAGCGGTAGCCGGGGTGCCGGTCCGTGACCAGCAGTTCGGGCCGCACCCCGCTGACCGTGCCGAGCTGGTCCACCGCGCGGTCGAAGGCGCGCAGCGTGGCCAGGTCGTCCATGTCCCCGATGTGGCCGGACAGCCAGGCGTAGCCGTCGCGGGCCAGCGCGAAGGTGTTCTTCAGGTCACCGCCGACCGCCAGCACCGGGCGGACGGGCACCGGCAGCGGAAGCGGCAGCGGGGCGTACCCGCGCGAGCGGCGCAGCGGCAGCTGCTCGCCGTCCACCACCCGCACCACCGAGTCCTCGCAGGGCACGTGGATCGGCCGGTCGTGGGTGAGCCAGCCGTCGACCAGCGGGGCGAGCGTGTCCAGCGCCTCCCGGTCGTCGGTGACGATCGGTTCGCCGGAGAGGTTGGCGCTGGTCATCACCAGCAGGTCGGGCCCGGGCGCGGCGAGCAGCAGGTGGTGCAGCGGTGTGTACGGGAGCATCACCCCGAGGTCGGGGCTGCGCGGGGCGACCGCCGCGAACGCGGGCGAGGGCGTGCCGGCGCGGCGCAGCAGGACGATCGGCCGGACCGGTCCGGTGAGCAGTTCCCGTTCGACCGGGCCGAGCGGCAGCAGCGCCTCGACCGTGGCGAGGTCACGGGCCATCAGTGCGAACGGCTTGTCACCGCGCCGCTTGCGGCGGCGCAGCAGGGCGACGGCTCCGCTGTCGCGGGCGTCGCAGGCCAGGTGGTAGCCGCCGATGCCCTTGACAGCGAGGACCGCGCCGGCGGCGAGCAGCCGACGGGCTCCGGTGAGTGCGGCCTCGCCCGCGAGGCGGGTGCGCCCGGGCACGGTCAGCGCGAGCCGCGGCCCGCAGGCGTGGCAGGCGACCGGCTGGGCGTGGAATCGGCGGTCGCGCGGGTCGGTGTACTCCCGGGCGCAGTCCGCGCACATCGGGAAGCCGGCCATGGTGGTGTTGGCGCGGTCGTACGGCAGGCCGGTGACGATGGTGTGCCGGGGGCCGCAGTTGGTGCAGCTGATGAACGGGTGCCGGTGGCGGCGGTCGGCCGGGTCGGCGAGTTCGGCGAGGCAGTCGGCGCAGATCGCGACGTCGGGCGGGATCAGGGTGGCCCGAGGTCCGTCGGTCCGGGACGCGGTGATGGCGAAGCCGGTGGCGCCGGTGGCGGCGAGCGGCGCGTGCTCGACGGAGGCCACCTGGGCGAGCGGCGGCGCGTCGCTGGCCACCCGGCGGCAGAACGCCTCGACGGCCTCGCGGCTGCCCTCGACCTCGGCCAGCACGCCCTCGCCGTTGTTGGTGACGTTGCCGGCCAGGCCGAGTTCGTCGGCCAGGGTGAAGACGAAGGGCCGGAAGCCGACGCCCTGGACGAGGCCGCGGACGGCGACCCGCCGCCGTTCCCGGACGGGTTCGGGACGCCCGACCGTCACGGGGCCTCCCCGACCACCGCGTGCCCGTGGTCGTGGCCGTCGTTCCCGTGCCCATGCCCGCGGTCGTGGTCGTACCCGTGCCCGTGCCCGGGGGCCGCGGCGGCCATCACCGGCCGGTGCGGCTCGGCACCGTCCAGCACGGCCAGCGCCCGCTCCAGCAGCGACCCGACGCCGTCACCGGTACGGGCGGAGGTGTGCACCACTTCCACCCCGGGGTTGACCCGTCGGACGTTCGCGGTGAACTCGGCCTCGTCGAACTCGGCCGCTGCGGCGAGGTCCGTCTTGGTCACCAGCACCAGGTTCGCCAGCCCGAACGCGGTCGGGTACTTGAGCGGCTTGTCCTCGCCCTCGGTCACCGAGGCCAGCACGACCCGCAGGGACTCCCCGAGGTCGTACGAGGCCGGGCAGACCAGGTTGCCGACGTTCTCCACGAAGAGCAGCCGGCAGTCCTGCGGCAGCCAGCCGTCCAGGTGCCCGGCGAGCATCCGCGCCTCCAGGTGGCAGAGCCCGTCGGTGAGCACCTGCTTGACCGGCGCGCCCGAACGGGCCAGCCGCAGCGCGTCGTTCTCGGTGGCGAGGTCGGCGGTCAGCGCGGCGACCGGCACCCCGCGCTGCCGGGCCAGCCCCAACTCGGCCTCCAGCAGGGCGGTCTTGCCGCTGCCGGGGCTGGAGAGCAGGTTGACCGCGACCGTCCCCCGGGCGGCCAGGGCCGCCCGCAGCTCGCGGGCGCTGTCGTCGTTGCGGGCGAGGACCGCCTGCCGGAGGTCGACCGTGCGGCACATCGGCATCAGCCTTTCTGTTCGGCCGGGACGTCCGGGCGCTCGGCCCACTCGACGTCGAGGATCTGGAGCTCGCGTCCGGACAGCAGCTCCACGCCGCCGCCGGAGCAGCTCGGGCAGCCGAGGTCCGGCGGCATGCCGACGGCCCACTCGGTGTCACAGGGCGTGCACCGGGCCCGGGCTTCGACGGCCTCGGTGTGCAGCACCGCACCCTCCACCAGCGTTCCGGCGCAGGCCAGTTCGAAGCAGAAGTCGAGGGCCTGCGGGACGACGCCCGCCAGCTCGCCCACCTGCAGGCGCACCCGCGCCACCCCGGGGGCGCCGTGGTCGCGCGCGGCCGCGTCCACCTGTTCGACGACGGCGGCGGCGATCGACATCTCGTGCATCGGTTCCCTTCCCACGGCGGTCGGCGACGGGTGGCGTTGCGAGGCGCGCCCCATTACAAGGCGCGGCTCACATCCGCGAGATCCGCAGGTACCGCTTGAGGTCCGGCAGGCTCTGCCAGACCAGTGCGCCGATCCCCACCAGCAGGGCCGTGCAGAACAGTTTCCTCAGCATGGTGTTGTCTCCCTCTCCGGTTGCGTGGCCTCGTCCACGACCCGCAGGACCACTTGGACCGCCTCCTCGACCGCGGCGGCGACGGGGGCGCTCAGCCCGATGCCCTCCTCCAGCGAGGCCGGCTCGCAGCCGACCACCAGCACCCGCCCGGGCGGCTCGCCGCCGGTTCCGGCCGCGAGCGTGGCGAGCAGCGCGAGCACGGCGTCCGGCCCCATCCGGTGGCCGTCCAGCAGCGGAGCCTCCGGCTGCTCGCCGTCCGCCTCGATGAGGTAGACGGTGCCGGGCGCGCCGCCGCGGCAGGTGGCGTCCACCAGGACGGCGGTCCGGTGGCCGTCGAGCAGCCGGTACGCCAGGTCCACGCCGCGCACGCCGACGTCGACCACCTCGACGCCGTCCGGCAGCGGGTGCGCGGCGAGCCGCCGCACGGTCTCCACGCCGAACCCGTCGTCGCCGAGGAAGATGTTGCCCACCCCGGCGACCAGCACCGATGCGCGCTTCACGACTCCTCCACCCGGTCGTCGGCGTCCAGCGGGGTGACCTCGTCCGGCTGGAAGTAGCGGAACCGCCCCTGCGCCCGCCACAGGTCGGCGCCCGGGTCGTCCTCCACGGTGACGGCCAGGTGCACCGAGCCGTCGACGTCGTGCAGCACCGCCTCCACCACGCCGGTGCGTCCGTCCAGGAAGAGGTCCTGGGCGTCGGTGCGCCGTCGGCCGGGCCGCAGCACGACCCGGCTGCCGGCGCCGACGGCGTGGCCGCCGACCAGGACCCGGTCCCGCTCGGGGTCGACCTCCGGGTCGTTGCCCGGGTCCCACCAGGGCTGGTCCGCGTCGGCGCCGCCGGTGAGGTCGCGCAGCCCGCGGATCGCGCCGTGCAGGCGTTCCAGCACCTCGGGCGGCATGGAGTCCGCGAGGTCGATCACGGCCGCGGCCCGCTCGTCGGTGCCCCGGGCCTCCCGCTTCTCCTCCTCGGTCAGGGCCGCGGTGCGCAGGGCCAGGATCTCGTCGATCTCGGTGGCGTCGTACAGGGTGCCGAGGCTCTCCGGGGCGACCTTCGGGTGGTCCTCCAGGATGATCGGCGAGGACAGCACGACTCCGCGTTCGCCCTCCGGCCCGGCCAGCACGGGCCAGGTGTGCCGGCTGCGGCAGCGCTCGACGGCCGGGCGGGCCCACTCGGGCGGGTCGGTGGCCGAGACGAACCGGCCGTGTTCCAGGCCGAGCAGCAGGTGGGCGGAGACCAGGGAGCGCGGCAGCGCCTCCTCCCGGCTCGCCCGCCGCGGCGGCATCCAGGCGGAGACGTTCTCCACCACCGCCGTGAGCCGCTGCGCCCGGTACGGGCCGGGCAGGTCCTCGACGGTGAGCCGCACCAGGCCGTCGACCTGCTCGCGGCGCCGCACCAGCCGTCCGACGGCGGTGCCGTGCTCCCGCAGCAGCTCGGTCTCGCCGACGCCCGGCAGCCGGAACGCCCGCTGCACCCCGGCGCCGGCCAGCTCCTCCACGGACACCAGGACCTCGACCCGCTCCTCGACGCCCTCGTCCCATTCCACGAGCACCCGGTCGGCGAGTTCGAGCCGCTCCACCGGCTCGAACCCGCCGGTGGGCGTGGCCTGTTCGACGGTGCGCCGCTGCACCCGGAGGAAGCGCAGCTCGACCGCCAGCCGGTCCTCGCCGCGCGCCTCCATGACGCACTCGGTGCGCTGGTGCGAGTGTTCGCCGCCCTGCGCGGTGTACTCGGGCGGCACCAGGACGCCGAACTGCCAGCGCAGCCGGTTCTTGGCCGCCGAGGCGCGGTACGGGTAGAGCACGTAGCCCTCCAGCAGCACCGCGTCGGCGATCTGCCGGGCCGCCGCGAAGCCGCGCTCGATCCCGGCCGGGAAGCCGCTCACCGGGCCACCTCCTCGACCGCGACCGCCGCGAGCAGTTCACGCACCGTCGCCTCCCAGGAGGGCAGGGCCCGCCGGGAGCGGTAGGCCAGCAGCTCGTCCATCACGTCGTCGGGCAGGCGCAGCCAGCCGCAGCCGGGGAAGTGCTGGTCGATCGCCTCCCGCCAGACCCGCACCGGCATCCGCACCGCGGCCTCCTTGTCCCAGGGCACCGGGGTGACCTGGAAACCGCCGGGGCCGGCGAAGGCGGTGCCGGAGAAGAGCAGCAGCAGCGGCACGTCCCCGCCGTCGAGCGCCCGGAAGTAGCGGGCGGAGGCGACCTCCAAGTCGTAGCTGCACGGCACCACCAGGTCGGTCTCGGTCTCGCCGGTGAAGCCGGGCACCAGCAGCGGCACGGTGGCGAACTGGATCGGGTTGAGCGTGTTCGACCAGCGCTCCCGTTCGCCGAACAGGTCGGCCAGCCGCTCGCCCTCGGGCTCGGCGTAGGACCGGCGACCAGGTTCGATCCGCAGCTGGCACCGCAGGGCGAGGGCGTGCACCCGGGTCCCGGCCGGCGCGGTGATCCGCAGCCGGAAGACCAGGGTCGGCGCGGCCGCGTACGGGTCGGACCGCACTCCGGTGCAGGCGAAGGCGAGTGCGGTCACGCCGTCACCGCCGAGGGCAGCGGGCGGGCCCGGTCGGCCAACCGCTCGAAGAACGCGTCGAGTTCGGCCCGCGCCTCGGCGCCGCCGTCGAAGCCGTGCCAGCACCGCCGCAGTCGGCCGACCAGCTCGTAGCAGACGTCGATCGGCACCAGGAAGCATGCGACCTGCCCGTCGGTGCGGCGCAGCAGCAGCGCCTCCACGTCCGGTTCCAGGGCGGCGGCCAGCCGGCTGTCGCCGAGGACGCGGTCCCAGGCGTCCTCGTCCACCTCGCTCTCGGTGGCGCCGGCCGGCCCGGGGTAGAACGCGAGCAGCCGGTCCAGCAGCGCGTTGCGGAACAGGAACGCGGTGCCGACCGGGATGCCCAGCACCGACCAGGCCCGCTCGTCCAGCCCGCCGTCGGGGTCGGCGAGGTAGCGGTCCGGCACGGTGCGGAAGCGGCCGCCGGCCGCGCCGGGCTGCTGGAACAGCAGGCCGCAGGCGGTGCAGGTGCAGGCCAGGGCGCGTTCCTCGACGTCCACCAGGTGGCGGTGGCCGGCGGGCAGGTCGTGGCCGCAGAAGCCGCACTGCTCGGGTCGCGGTGGCGCGGGCTCGCGCAGTCGGCGCAGCAGGGCGGTCCCGTCGCGGGAGATCCGGCGGGTGTTCATCGCACCTCCGCGGTCTGCGGCGGGTGGGTGCCGATCTGCAGCAGCTGCGGGGAGCGCTCCAGCACCAGGGCCGTCACCTCGGGTGCGTGGCAGGCGAGGACGGCTTCGACGTCCCCCTCCGCGCAGCCGCAGCCGGAGGCGGTGCGGCGCAGCCGCAGCACGCCGGTGCCCGGGTCGAAGCCGAGCACCTCGACCCGCTCGGGCAGGGTCGCGAGCGCCCGGTCGATCCGCGCGGTGACGTCCTCGGGGTGCAGGTCGTGCAGGAGCAGGACGGCGGCCACCGCGGGGTCGTCCAGCATCCGGCCCAGGGTGGGCGGGGGCAGTGCCGGCACGATCCTGGCCAGCCCCTCGCCGTAGAAGTCCATCAGGTCGCGGACGAGGTGTTCGCCCGCCTGCTCGGCTCCGCTGCCGGCCAGGGCGTCCAGGGCCTCCTGGATCCGCAGCCCGGTCTGCTCGGCCGTCATGCGGTGAGCCCGCTGAGGCCGGTGGGCACGTGCATGGTCTGCACGGTGCGTCCGCCGCCGACGTACATGTGCACGCCGCAGGGCAGGCAGGGGTCGAAGCTGCGCACCGCGCGCATGATGTCGATGCCCTTGAAGTTCTCCGGGGAGTTCTCCTCGAAGATCGGGGTGTTCTGCACCGCGTCCTCGTACGGGCCGGGTGTGCCGTAGCTGTCGCGGACGCTGGCGTTCCACGGGGTGGGCGGGTACGGGTGGTAGTTGGCGATCTTGCCGTCACGGATCACCATGTGGTGCGAGAGCACCCCGCGCACCGCCTCGGTGAAGCCGCAGCCGATCGACTCGTCCGGCACCTCGAAGCGCTCCCAGGTCTGGCTGCGCCCGGCGCGGACCTCGTCGAGCGCCTTCTCGGCGAAGTGCAGGGCGGCGGCGGCCGCGTAGGCCTGGAAGTAGGTGCGGGCGCGGTTGCGTTCGAGGGCGTTGCTCCACTGCGGGATCTTCCACTCGAAGGTGACCTCGGGCTTGGTCATCGAGCGGGGCAGGTTGATCAGCACGCTGTGCCCGGTGGCCTTGACGTAGCCGATGTCGACCAGCCCGGACAGCGCGGTGGACCAGAGCCGGGCGATCGGGCCGCCGCCGGTGTCCAGGGCGAGGTGGTCCTTGCCGTCGAACCAGCGCGGGGACATCACCCAGCTGTACTTGTCGTCGAAGTTCCGCTTCTGCGGCTGCGGGATGGTGTGCTGGTTCCACGGGTGCCGGGGGTCGACCGGGTTGCCCAACGGGTCGTGGGTGACGAAGAGTTCCTTGCCCTGCCAGTCCTCGTAGTAGGAGCTGCCGAGCAGGATCCGGATGCCGAGGTTGATCTCGGTGAGGTCGTTGGTGACGAGCTTGCCGTCCACGACGACGCCCGGGGTGACGAACATCCGCCGACCCCAGTCCGTCATGTTGCGGTACGTGAAGTCGCAGTGGTCCGGGTCGTTGAGGCTGCCCCAGCAGCCGAGCAGGACGCGCCGCCGGCCGACCTCCTCGTAGCCGGGCAGGGCCTCGTAGAAGAAGTCGAAGAGGTCGTCGTGCAGCGGCACGACCTTCTTCATGAACTCGACGTAGCGCATCAGCCGGGTCAGGTAGTCGGTGAACAGCTGCACCGTCGCGACGGTGCCGACGCCGCCCGGGTAGAGCGTGGAGGGATGCACGTGGCGCCCCTCCATCAGGCAGAACATCTCCCGGGTGTACCGGCTGACCTGCAGCGCCTCGCGGTAGAACTCGCCCTCGATGGGGTTGAGCGAGCGCATGATGTCGGCGATGGTCTTGTACCCGTGGTCGCCGGCGTGCGGCGCCTCGGTGCGCTCGGCGAGTTCGAGCACGCCGGGGTTGGTTTCGCGGACCATCTTCTCGCAGTAGTCGACCCCGACCAGGTTCTCCTGGAAGATGTTGTGGTCGAACATGTACTCGGCGGCCTCGCCGAGGTTGATGATCCACTCGCCGAGGTGCGGGGGCTTCACCCCGTACGCCATGTTCTGGGTGTAGACCGAACAGGTGGCGTGGTTGTCGCCGCAGATCCCGCAGATCCGGCTGGTGATGAAGTGCGCGTCGCGCGGGTCCTTGCCGCGCATGAAGACGCTGTAGCCGCGGAACACCGAGGAGGTGCTGTAGCACTCCGCGACGCGCTTCTGCTTGAAGTCGATCTTCGTGTGGATGCCGAGGCTGCCCACGATCCGGGTGATCGGGTCCCAGGACATCTCGGTCAGGCCGCTGCCGTCGCCGGCCGCCCTGGTCGTCGGTGTTGCCATCGTGTCTGTCGTGTCCTTCTCTGAACGGGGGCGGGGGCGGCGGGCGGCGGGCCGCACACCGGGTGGTGTGCGGCCCTCCGGCCGTCACCAGGGCGGGCGGTAGCCCGTGGTCAGGTGGCGTCCGCTGTGGCGCCACTTCGGTTCCTTGTCGACGGTCTTCAGCGTGATCTCGCGCAGTCGGCGGATCAGCGAGCCGTACGCGCTGCTCGCGTTGGTCGAGACGCGCGAGCCGGGCGGCGGGTCCATGAAGGGCATGAACTTGTCCGGGAAGCCCGGCATGGTGCAGGCGATGCAGATGCCGCCCACGTTGGGGCAGCCGCCGATGCCGTTGGTCCAGCCGCGCTTGGCGACGTTGCACTTGACGACCGGTCCCCAGCAGCCGAGCCGCACCAGGCACTCGGGCGTGCCGTAGTCGGTGGCGAACTGGCCCTGCTCGTAGTAGCCGCCGCGGTCGCAGCCCTCGTGGACGGTGGCGCCGAACAGCCAGGCCGGCCGCAGCTTGTCGTCCAGCGGGATCATCGGCGCGGAGCCGGCCAGCTGGTACAGCAGGTAGGTGAGCGTCTCGGCGAAGTTGTCGGGCTGGATCGGACAGCCCGGCACGCAGACGATCGGCAGCCCGGCCTTGGACTTCCAGTTCCAGCCCAGGTAGTCCGGCACGCCCATCGCACCGGTCGGGTTGCCGGCCATCGCGTGGATCCCGCCGTACGTGGCGCAGGTGCCGATCGCGACCACGGCGGTCGCCTTGGGGGCGAGCCGGTCCAGCCACTCACTGGTGGTGATGGGCTGGCCGGTGGCGGGGTCGTCGCCGAAGCCACACCAGTAGCCCTCCTCCTTGATCTTCTCGTTGGGGATGGACCCCTCGACGACCAGCACGAACGGCTCGATCTCGCCGCGGTCGGCCTTGAAGAACCACTCGACGAAGTTGTCCGCGCCCTGGACCGGGCCGCACTCGAAGTCGATCAGCGGCCAGTGCACCGCGACCTTGGGAAGGCCGGGCAGCGCGCCGGTGACGATCTCCTCGATGCTGGGCTGCATCGCGGCGGTCAGCGAGACGGAGTCGCCGTCGCAGCTGAGGCCGGCGTTGATCCAGAGAATGTGCACCACGTCGGTGTCGGTTGTTGCAGCACCCATGAGGATGCCTCCTCGGGGATGGGAGCCGGACGAAATGGCTCGAACACAGTCATAGCAACAGTCCGGTCCGGGCGCCGGTCCGGAGGGCCGCCGGGGGCGCCCTGGCCGCGCAAGCCGGACGGGACCGTTCGGGTCACGTCGTGGCGAGGAGGCCTGCGGGCACGGGGCGCTTGCGGACGAACGCGGCCCGTAGCGCGTGGTACGGCGATTCGGGGGTGAAGAACTGCCGGTGCATCACCGCCAGCTCCTCCTCCCGGTAGGCGTCGAGCGGCTTGACCAGCTCGTCGGCCTCGCGCGCGGCCTTCTTCGCCGCGATCCGGCGCTGGGTCGTGGGCGAGGCGGCGAGCAGCCCGGCCAGCCGGGCCGCGCCCGGCCCGAACTCCCCCGGCCCGCAGTCGAGGACGCGGTCGACCAGGCCGATCCGCTCGGCCGCCTCGGCGGACACCGGCAGCGCCTGCATGGTCAGCCGTGCGGCCCGGGCCGCGCCCACCCGGCGCGGCAGGCTGTAGGTCCAGTACTCCGAGCCGTACAGCCCCATCAGCCGGTAGTGCGGGTTGAGGACGGAACCCCGGCGGCACCACACCTCGTCCGCGGCCAGCGCCAGCATCACCCCGCCGGCCGCAGCGTTCCCGCCGACGGCGGCGACCACCAGACGGTCGGTGGTGGTGAGCACCTCGCCGACCAGGTCGTCCATCGCGGTGATGTTGGCCCAGGACTCGTCGGCCGGGTCCGGCGCGGCCTCGATGACGTTGAGGTGGATGCCGTTGGAGAAGAAGTCCCGGCCGCCGCCGAGCACCAGCACCGAGGTCGGCCGGCGCAGCGCGAAGCGGTACGCCTCCAGCAGGCGGCGGCAGTGGTCGGTGGCCATCGCGCCGCCGGGGAAGGAGAAGCGCAGGAAACCGACCGGCCCCTCCTCGCGGTACTCGATGTCCGCCCAGCCGGGCCGCTGCCCGCCCTCGTCCGCCATCAGCGGCGCCGCCACCTCCGGCAGCGGCGGCAGCAGGGCGCCGAGCGCCGTCACCGCCGGGAGCCTGAAGGTCGCGGGCCCGCCGGGCGCGCGCCGGCGCCGGAGTTCGGGGATCCACACCGCGCCGTCCGAGGTGGCCCGGCACACCGCCCCGGCGCGGGTGGCGATCAGTTCGCCCGGGCGGCCGCGCAGCAGCGGCTCCGGGTGCCCGCCGTGCAGGTACCAGTCACCGTCGCCCAGCACGTCGAGCACCCCGGGCTGGGAGTCGGCCGCGCGCAGCTTGCGCAGGACCGTCGCGGTGGAGTCGGCCGCCCAGTCGATCCGGCGTTCCGCCTGGCGCAGGAAGGGGCGGACCCGGACCGGCTCCCACCAGGAGGGGCCGTGCTGCGGCTGCGGCGCGTACGCACCGGAGGCGAAGCGCTCGACGGCGAGCAGGGCGGCCCGGACGGCGGCGTCGGCGACCTCGTTGCGGTACAGGTCGCTCTTGCCGCGCTCGGCGAGCCGGCAGGGCTCGTGCGCCCAGACCGGCCCGGCGTCCATCTCCGCCTCGGCCTGCAGCACCGTCACGCCCCACTCGGCCACGCCCTCCTGGACCGCCCGGTCGAGCGAGGAGGGGCCCCGGTCGCCGGGCGGGCCGGGATGGACGACCAGGCAGGTGAGCGTCGACCAGACGTCCTCGGGGATCGCGGTGCGCAGCATCGGCGCCAGCAGCAGGTCCGGCTGCAGTCGGCGGACCGACTCCCCCAGGTCCTCGCCGTCCCCGGCGATCAGGACGTCCACGGTGTGCCGCCGGTCCCGCAGTTCGGCGTGGAGGCGCTGGCTGAGGCTGTTGAACGCGCTGGCGAGGAGCAGGATCCGCATGTCTGCCTCCGGGGTGCGGGCGGCCGGGAACCCGCAGATCATCGCCCCCGCTCCGGCGGGTCCCCCGGTCGGCGCCGCGTGCCGCGCCGCCCGTTCACCCGAGCGGCGGTCAGCCCGCGGGCCCGGCGAGGGGGCCGCCCCGGCGGGCTCAGCGCGCGGGGGTGAAGTCCGGCAGACGCTCCAGGCTCTCGGCGACGGCGGCGAAGCCGTATTCGAGCATCCGCTGCTCGTACTGCTCGACGGCGTCCGGGAGTTCGGCCGTGCCGTGCTGGACGGCGGTGAGCGTGCGGGCCAGCAGGGCCGCGTCGCGCAGGGCGGTGTTGGCACCCTGGCCGCCGCTCGGCGGCATGGTGTGGATCGCGTCGCCGAGCAGGGTGACCCGGCGACTGCCGTCCCAGTGCGGCACGGGCTCGGCGTAACGGACGGTCAGGGGCGAGCTGTTGACGACGTCGGCGCGGCGGACGAGGTCGACCAGGTCCGGGTGCCAGCCGTCGAGCACGGCGAGCAGGTCGTCCCGGACCGCGTCCCACGCCCTCGGGCCCGCGGGCAGGGCGCCGGGCAGCATCAGCACCCAGCGCAGGTAGCTCCCGGTGTCGGGCAGCCGGACGTCGGGCGCCAGCTCGGCGGCCGCGAGCCGGGGCGGGCGGCGGAACTCCATCCGGCCGAGCAGCATGCTCGCGCCGGTGCCGTGCACGACGGTGCCGAAGCCCGGGACGAGCGCGGCGGACCGCTCGGTGAGCGGGGTGCGCCCGAGGACGGCGTTGCCGGGGACGGTGACCACCTCGGCCCCGGGCAGCAGTTGCCGGCGCACCGCGGAGCCCACGCCGTCCGCACCCACGAGCAGGTCGCCGACCGCGCCCGTGCCGTCGCCGAAGTGCGCCTCGACGGTACCGTCGGCCCGCTCGGTGTAGCCGACCACGGGCTTGCCGAACTCGACCCGGTCGCCGAGGCCGGCCAGCAGCAGTTGGCGCAGCACGTACCGGTCGGTGGCCGTGCCCTCGTCCACCGCGCCGAGCCGGCGGATCTCCCGCAACTGCCCGTCCACGACGCGCCGCTCGCCCGCCATCGGACCGGAGACGGCCGCCAGCAGGGCGTGCAGCCGCTCCGGCAGGCACGCGTGCAGAGCGGCCAGGCCGTGTGCGTTCAGGGCGATCCGGAAGCCCTGGTAGCGGCTGTGCGGGCCGTCCTCCCGCTCGTGGACCCGGACGTCCACGCCCGCCCGCAGCAGCCCGTGTGCGAGGCAGAGCCCGCCGAGTCCGGCCCCGGCCACCAGTACCTTCATGTCCGCTCCCCTGATTCCGTCCGGTCCTGCGCCCGGCCGTGCGTCCGCTCGTGCGTCCCGCCGGTCCTCCCGGTACGGGTCGAGCCTGCCGCAGGGCACCGACCCGGTGTCAGTGAGTTCTGTGGCCGGAACCGCATGACAAACGTCACCGTCGACGGCCGGGGCGGGACGGGGCCGCGCGACCCGTAGCATCGAGCTCCGGAACAGCGGTACGGGGAGAGGAACGGGACGTGCGCGGGGGCGAGCTGGTGGGCGGTCTGGGACGGTTGGTCGGGGCGGCGACGGGGGCGGCGGCCGGGTTGGGCGAGGCGGGCCGGCAGGCCGTGCTGCGGGGCGGACGCGGAGCGGCGGCGGGCGGGCGGTGGGCGCACACCGCCCTCACGTCCGTCCCGCCGCCCCTGGTGCCCGCCACCGAGCCGTGGAAGTTGTCGGTGGGCACCCTGATCGGGCGCCACCCCCTGACCCCGGCGGTCGTGCACAAGCTGCTCGGGCTCCTCGACGGCCTCGGCGCCGTCCACCTCGGGCCGTCGAAGGTCGGCTTCGACGGCGAGGAGGTCGAGTGGGACAAGGTCGCCGAGATCCGCACCCGCAACGCCTTCGAGGTGCTGACCACCACCGCCCTGGAGCACGAGGTGGACCGGATCCGCGAGTTCCTCCCGCCGGTGCCCGGCCGCAAATGGGTCGTCACCAAGGCCGCCGAGGCGCTGGCCACCGTCGTCCTCGCCGCCCTCGAACGCGGCGCGGCCGACCAGCGCCTGGACGAACTGACCGTCCCGGCACGCATCGTGTACCGCGGCCTGCTCGGACGGCAGCGCACCCTGGACGCGGGCGCGTTCGCCGCCGCGACACTCGTCGTGAGCGACCGGGCCGGCGAGAGCCTCATCGCCACCGCCCGCAGCCGCGGCATCCCGGTACTCCCCGTCGACGAGCTCGCCGAGCCCACCGACGCCGCCCGGGTCGTGGTCCTGCGCGAACGCACCGACTCCGTCGCCCGGCTGCTGCGGCGCATCGAGCAGACCGATCCCGAAGCGACGCCGGCCGTCGAGGCGGAGGCTGCCGACACCGACGTGCGGCCGCCGCTGTCGCTGGACAAGGGCGCGGGCGCAGGCGCAGGCGACAACGGCGTTCCGCCGCAGGGGCGTTGAGAGGTCGGACGGCTCCGGTCAGTGGCCGCCGCGCGGCTCCTCGCAGCCGGTGCCGTCCGCGTAGCCCGCGAAGGCCTGCACCGTCGTCCTCCCGCCGCTCGTCGAGCCCGACAGACAGAGCCCGGTGGCGTCGACCAGGAAGTCGCCCCCGGGCTGGACCTTCACCTTCCCGGCCGGATAGCCGAGGCCGACGAGCGCCCCGCGGATCGTCTCCGGGTCGGCCCGCCGGCCGGCCCGGACGGGTTCGAGGGCGGCCTCGATCCGCCGCACGGCCGCCAAGCCGTCGCAGCGGTACCGACCGTGCAACGGGAGCGGCGCCTTGAAGGCGTGGTTCTCGGCGTAGTGGTCGAGGGGCGGGCCGGTCGGGGCGGCGCTGCTCGTGCTCGGCGCCGGGGTCCTGGTCGGGGTCTCCCCGGGACAGGGGAAGTCGGCCGCCCCGCCGGGCACCGCGCCCGCGCTCGTCGGCGGCGGCGCGCCCGCCCCGCCGGGCGCGTCCACGTGCTCCGTCCCGCACCCCGCCGCCAGTACGGCCAGGGCCGCCACCGCCGGCATCCCGAGGCGCCCCCACCTGGTCCTGATCGTCGTCATCCGGCGATGATGCCCCGGCGGCCGACCCGGCGTCACCCCGGCCGCTCGTGCACGTCACGATATTCGCGGCGGGCGACGGCCCCGCTGGGCTAGTCTCCGGCCCCATGACTTGGTTGCCTGCCGATTTCGTCCACCCCGTCCACGTGCCGCTCCCCGGCGGCGGCCACCACCTGCGCCCGATCGCCGGGACGGACACCGAGCTCGACTACCCCGCCGTGATGGGCTCCCGGGAGCGCCTCTGGTCCGTCTACGGCGAGGCCTGGGGCTGGCCGGCCGCCACCATGACCTACCAGCAGGACCTCGACGACCTGATCCGGCACGAGCGGGAGATCGCCGCCCACGAGTCGTTCAACTACGCGCTGTTCGACGAGGCGGAGACGGTCCTGCTCGGCTGCGTCTACATCGACCCGCCGCAGAAGGCCGGCGCGGACGCCGAGATCTCCTGGTGGGTGGTGGACGACCGGGTGGGCACCGAGCTTGAGCGGGCGCTGGACGCGCTCGTCCCGCGCTGGATCGCCGAGGAGTGGCCGTTCCGGGAGCCCTGCCTGATCGGCCACCAGGTGTCCTGGAAGGAGTGGCTGGCCCGGCCCGCGGCCGTCACCGTCTGAGCCCCCCCGGCGCCGCCGTGACCGTGCGCCGCCGCGCCTGGGCGCGACGAACGGACCCGGCACGAGCAGGAGTTCGGGTTCAGGAAGGTCAGCGCGCGGTGTCCTGGACGAGGCCCGGAGCGGCGCCCCACGATGAGGACATGACGGACAGCGAAACGACGGAGCCACCCGCGCGGCCGCCCGGCCCGGGCCCCGCGCGGACCCCGCGCCCGGACTGGGGAGCGGTGGGGGCGATCGCGGGCGCGGTGGCCGCGGTCGTGGCCCTCGTCGCCTACCTGATGCCGCCGGACGCACCGGCGCCGCCCCCGGCCACCCCGGTGGCCACCACCACGGACCCGACGCCACCGGACCCGCTCCCCGCCCCGGCACCCCGGCCGGACCCGAGCCCGACACCGGTCCCGTCCCCGGTCCCGACGCCCACCGCGTCACCGGAGCCCGACACCCCCTCCCCGGCACCGAGCCCGACACCGGTCCGGAGCCCTACCCCCGACCCCGTCTCCCAGCCGCCGCTCCCGGCGGTCCGGCCCGGCGGCTGCGACGTGGCGGAGGCGGCGCTGGCCGCGTACCGCCGCAACGCCGGGAGCAGCCGCGGCAGCCGGGCGGCCGCGGCCGGCCAGGCCTACCAGGACCTGATGGGCGCCGGCCTGGACGCACAGGGCGCGGTCGGCGCGACGATCCGCCGCCTGGCCGCCGAGTTCCAGGAGCTGGGCTTCCGGTTGAACGGCATGGTCATGGCCGACCCCGACCCGGTGATCACGGACATCGACGCGGACTCGGCGCAGCTCGGGAGGCTCTGCGGGGCCTGACCGCCCACTGCCGGTGCCGGTGCCGGTGCCACTGCCACTGCCACTGCCACTGCCACTGCCACTGCCGACGCGCCCGTCGGCACGCTCCGCGCCGGGTGATGCACGCCGGTGTGCGGGGAAGTTGTGGAAGTTCCACGACCGCGGACTGCGCAGGGGGGTGCCGGGTAGGCGCCGAACAGGGGCGCCGGCCCGCGCGGGGCCGGCGTCAGGACCTCAGGAGGGTCGTTCGATGCAGATGCCCGTCCACTCGGTGCCCGTCACCTTCCCCGACAGCCCACTGCCCGACGTGCCGGTCGTCGCTGAGCTGCGGTTCGATCCGGACCTGCCGTACGCGGCCTGCCTGGCGTTCCCGCTGGCCCCGTGCGAGTGCGTGGCCGTGGACGCCGGGGTGTGCTGGTACTTCAGCCGCGAACTGCTGAACGAGGGCCGGCACGCCCCTGCCGGCAGCGGTGACGTCCGGGTGAGCCCGGGGCATGACGGCCAGGTGCTCATCACCCTGCGCGGGCCCACCGGCGAGGCCGTCCTCAGCGCCCAGGAGGAGGACGTCACGGCCTTCCTCTCGGAGTCCTTCACCCTGGTGCCCGCCGGATCCGAGTCCGAGCACCTGGACGTCGAGTCCGCGCTCATCCGACTGCTCTCGGACGACTGACCGGCCGCCGGACGGCCGGGGCCCGGGCGCGGGCGGGATCAGCCGCCGCGCGCCGGCCGGGAGGCTCAGCGCTCCCGCAGGTCGGGGACGACCTCGCGAAGCCGCTCGGCGCTGATCGCGCCCGCACGCAGCAGGACGGGCACCTCGCCGGTGACGTCGACGATCGAGGACGGCACGGCGGCGGCGGTCGGGCCGCCGTCGAGGTAGACGGCCACCGAGTCGCCCAGCATGCCCTGGGCGGCGTCGCAGTCCTGCGGGGAGTCGTGCCCGGTCAGGTTGGCGCTGGAGACCGCCAACGGACCGGTGGCGCCGAGGAGTTCGATGGCGACCGGGTGCGCGGGCATCCGGACCGCGACCGTGCCGCCGGTCTCGCCGAGGTCCAGCTCGACCGATGCCAGGTGACGGGCGACCACGGTCAGCCCGCCCGGCCAGAACGCGGCCACCAGGTCCCGGGCGCGCGACGTCACCTCGACCAGGCCGTCCAGGCCCTCCGGGGAGCCGACCAGCACCGGCGAGGGCATGTTGCGTCCCCGGCCCTTGGCCGCGAGCAGACGGGCCACGGCCTCCGGCGCGAACGCGTCCGCACCCACCCCGTACACGGTGTCCGTGGGCAGCACGACGAGTTCGCCGCGGCGCACCGCGGCCACGGCCTCGCGCAGCCCGGCTGCGCGCTCGGACGCGTCCGAGCAGTCAAAACGACGAGTCATCAGGGTTCTCCACCGGCGGGCCGCCGGCCCGCACCGTCCATCCGGCCCGGCCACCTCACCGGCCGGGCACGACCCGGTCAGACTACCGGGCGGGGGCGGGCGCACCCGCCGGGCCCCGCGCCGGTCCGGCCCCGCGCCGCGACGGCCCGCCGCCGCTCGGGTGGACCGGACGGCTGCCGCACCGGGCCGGGCGGCGTCACCGGGGGCGGGCGGCCCCGGGCGGACGTAGGTTGCGCACATGACCAGTGACGAGACGATCCCGGCCGTGGGGGTGCGCCCGCTGGACGAGGTGTTCGCCGCGATCGACACGGCCAACCGGCGCCCCCGGCCGTGGACCGGGTTCGAGCACGGCGTGCTGGGGGCCTACCGGTGGGCCGCCGGGGCCCAGATCGCCGCACCCGTCACCGCCACCGCCGCCGTCGGCACGGCCGAACCCTGCCGGGCGCAGCTGCTGACGGAGTGCCAGGCCGCCGCCGTACGACTGCGCCGGGCCCTGACCCAGGGAACGGACCACGCCTACGTCCTCGGCGCCCACCAGGCGCTGGCCTGGCTCTGCGGGCTGCACGAGGAGTGCCCCTGACGGCCGACCCCGGCGGCGGATCCGGGGCACGGTCCGACGCCCCTATCCTTGAACCGTGGAAAACGGCCCGGCCACGGCGCGGCAGTGGACCTTCCTGACGAACCACGCCCGCGTCCTCGTCCAGATCGCGCGCGACCCCGGCATCCGGGTGCGTGACATCGCCGCTCAGTGCCTGCTCACCGAGCGCGCCGTGCAGCGGATCATCGCCGACCTGGAGCAGGCCGGCTACCTCACGCACGAGCGGCGCGGCCGCGCCAACCACTACAGCGTGATGGACGGCAAGCAGCTGCGGCACCCGGCCGACGCCGGTCCGACCATCGCCGAGCTGCTCGGCGTGCTGTTGCGCTGAGACCGGTCGGCGCACGGGCCTGCACGGGGGTTGGGGGGGGGTGGGGGGTTGGGGTGGTTTGTGCCTTGGCCGGGCGCAGGGCCTGGCGTGGGGTGTTGTGTGGGGGGGGGGGGTTTTTGTGTTAGTTGTTGTGGCCGTGGCGGTCTTTTACATTTGGGGGGGCGCCGGCG